>CANQDW010000108.1 GCA_947593975.1 uncultured Lachnospiraceae bacterium | reverse complement strand
TATTAATTTTCTAAACTCATATACATCATACGGGGAGATTTTATTTTTTTCAAATTTCATTCTTTATAGGAATGCTTCCGTAATAGAACTTGTTCTTTTTGCGTAAAATATAAAGCTTCTCATAATTGTTTTGATAATAGCAATTTTATCATATTAAATTACCTTGTCAATAAAAAGAAAGAGCCATTGTTAGGCCTCAGTTCTTTTAATAATTTTATTCTAGAAAGAGGCCTTACATTGTGTTATTATGATATTAAAAGAAAACAAGAAGTTATAAGGAGTTAAGAAAAGCAATGATAAAAGTACAGTTCGTATGCCACGGCAATATCTGCAGATCACCGATGGCTGAATTTATGTTTAAGAGGCTTGTAGAGGAAAAAGGCTGCGCGGATGATTTTATTATAAGTTCGACCGCAACCAGTTATGAGGAAATAGGCAATCCCGTGTATCCCCCGGCAAGAAAAATGCTGGCGTATCACGGAATAAGCTGCGAAGGTAAAACGGCGGCGCACTTTGAAAAAGAAGATTATGAGAACAATGATTATATATTGTGCATGGATTCCTACAACTTAAGGAACCTTAAGCGTATGACAGACGGCGATCCGTATGGCAGGATATCAAAAGTGCTCGATTATACAAAGCGCGGCGGAGACATATCTGACCCTTGGTATACGGGTGATTTTAACCGTACATATGAAGATCTTGAAGAGGGACTTGAAGCATTTTATAGTGCTATAAAAGATAAGATTTAATTCTGAAAGGAGATTTTTTTATGAACAACTACAACGTTCCCGAAGAATACCGCCCTATAAGTATGTGGGGATATTTTGGGTATCAGATCCTATTCGCTATTCCTTTGATTGGCTGGATCTTTCTGCTTGTATTTGCATTTGGCGGAACTAAGAACATCAATTTGCGCAATTTTGCGCGGTCGTATTTCTGTATACTTATTATCATGGTATTGCTTATAATAATATTTGCGATCGCAGGAATAGGCATATACGGGATGAGAGGAGTTATGAGTTAAAATTAAAAAGGATACTGCCGATATGTTAGCAGTATCCTTTTTCTATAATATTATTATATGCAATATTTAAGCCTTTTTATTTACCTCAGCCATTTTCATTGCGCGGACCTTGCATGAAAGACCAAACAGGTTGATGAAACCTTCGGCGTCATGATGGTCGTACAGATCGCCTGTAGTAAATGAAGCAATGCTTTCGTTATAAAGCGAATAAGGAGAAGTTGTGCCGGCCTTGATAATGTTTCCCTTGTAAAGTTTGAATTTAACTTCGCCGGTCACATATTTCTGCGTTGATTCTATGAAAGCCTGTACCGCTTCGCGAAGAGGGGTGAACCATTTCCCTTCATATACGATATCGGCAAGCTTATTGCCCATGTCTTTCTTCATTGTATATGTATCCCTGTCAAGTATGAGTTCCTCAAGCTGTTTGTGAGCTTCCATAAGGATGGTTCCTCCCGGAGTCTCATATACGCCTCTTGATTTCATGCCTACAACGCGGTTTTCTACAATATCAACGATTCCGATGCCGTGTTTTCCGCCGAGATCATTAAGCGTCCTTATTATATCCGAAACTTTCATTTCTTTGCCGTTCACACTCTTAGGAACGCCTGCTTCAAATGTCATTGTAACATACTCGCCCTCATCGGGAGCTTTTTCGGGAGTAGTTCCGAGAACGAGAAGATGATCAAAGTTCGGTTCGTTTGCAGGATCTTCAAGCTCAAGGCCTTCATGGCTTATATGCCAGAGATTTCTGTCGCGGCTGTAGCTTGAATCTGCTGAAAACGGAAGGTTGATTCCGTGCTGCCTGCAGTATTCGATCTCTTCCTCACGTGAATTCATTGTCCATTTATCATTTCTCCATGCGGCAATGATATTAATGTCAGGCGCAAGCGCTTTGATTCCGAGTTCGAAACGTATCTGGTCGTTTCCTTTGCCCGTAGCGCCGTGGCATATTGCCGTAGCGCCTTCTTTCCTTGCTATCTCAACAAGGCGTTTTGCTATTACAGGCCTTGCCATTGATGTTCCGAGAAGATATTTGTTCTCATATACGGCGCCTGCCATCACGCACGGAACTATATATTCGTCGCAAAATTCATCGGTCACATCTTCAATATACAGTTTTTCTGCTCCGCATGATTTTGCCCTTTCTTCAAGGCCGTCAAGTTCTTCGCCCTGTCCGCAGTCAATACAGCAGCATATTACATCATAATCAAAATTTTCTTTTAACCATGGGATAATTGCCGTAGTGTCAAGACCACCCGAATATGCGAGAATTACTTTTTCTTTCATAAGATAAAACCTCCTGAGCATAAATGCCAATTTTTTTCTGATAAATTATCAAAATTAAATATACACTATGAAACAGTAGATTGCAAGATATAAATGCAAAAATAATCATTATTTTTGCATAAAACCCGCATAATATGCATAATTATGCATAAAATCCAGTATAAAAAGCCGATATATTGAATAAAAATTAATAAATGCTTGC
>CANQDW010000107.1 GCA_947593975.1 uncultured Lachnospiraceae bacterium | reverse complement strand
CACTACCGGCGAGGCATCGACGCTTACGCATGAGGAGCATCTTGAATGTATTAAGGCGGTCGCAGACTTTACAAAGAAGAGGATACCGGTCATTGCGGGTACCGGCTCCAATTGTACCGAGACCGCGGTATATCTGTCGAAGGAAGCGCAGCTGCGCGGAGCCGACGGAGTCCTGCTTGTATCGCCTTATTATAACAAGGCTACCCAGGAGGGACTAAAAAAACATTTTACAACTATTGCAAAAGCTATCGATATACCGGTAATACTGTATAATATAAAAGGGCGTACAGGAGTAAATATCGATACCAAGACGATCGCCTGGCTTGGAAAGAATGTTGATAATATAGTTGCGGTAAAGGAAGCGAACGGGGATATTTCACAGGCAGCGGACCTTATGTATTATTCGCAGGGAGATCTGGACGTATATTCGGGAAACGACGACCAGATAGTACCGATCATGTCGCTTGGCGGAAAAGGCGTGATATCCGTATTATCCAATATCCTGCCGAAGGAAACGCACGATATAACGGAATTGTACCTTAACGGAAAAACCAAGGAGAGCTGCAGTCTGCAGTTAAAGTATCTGCCGCTTATCCACGCGCTGTTTTCCGAAGTGAACCCGATACCTGTAAAGAAAGCCATGAACCTTATGGGACTTGAGGTCGGACCGCTCAGGCTTCCTCTTACGGAAATGGAAGAAGAACATGCGGTAATCCTTATGCAGGAGATGAAAAAAGCAGGTATCAGCCTGGCGTAATTGATCTGAAAGGACGGATATGATGATAAAGATATTGATGCACGGATGTAACGGAAAAATGGGGCAGGTTATCACAGAACTTGCAAAAGACGACGAGCTTGCGGGAATTGTTGCGGGCGTGGACTGTTATGACGGAATAGAGAATTATTACCCGGTGTTTACGAATCTTAACGACTGTAATGTCGATTATGATGTTATCATTGATTTTTCCAATGCAAATGCCGCAGATGCCCTGTTGGAATATGCAGTCCGTATGAAAAAGCCGGTTGTTCTCTGCACTACCGGACTGTCAGAAGAACAGACCGATAAGATAAAAGAGGCGTCGGGACATGTTGCGGTTTTAAGGTCGGCAAATATGTCTATAGGAATCAATGTAATAATGAAACTTATTGCCGAAGCGGTGAAACATCTTTCCCCCGAAGGCTTTGATATTGAGATCGTGGAAAAACATCACAATCAGAAGCTTGACGCTCCTTCAGGGACGGCGCTTGCGCTTGCAGACGTCATGAATAAAGAAATGGACGGAAGTTTTGAATATGTATTTGACAGGAGCAGGGTAAGGAAAAAGCGTGATAAAAAAGAGCTTGGCATATCGGCTGTAAGGGGCGGCAATATAGTCGGCGAGCATGATGTGATCTTTGCGGGCACCGACGAAGTGATCACGATATCGCACTCGGCACATTCAAAAGCAATATTTGCAAAGGGAGCCATTGCAGCGGCAAAGTATCTTGCGGGAAAAGACCCGGGTCTATATGATATGTCAGATGTAATGGAATAATAACAGGAATTAAGTTTACAGCCTCCGCATATATTTTAAAGTCAAAATATATGCGGAGGTTTTTTTATGCAGTTTGCCAAACTCCACGGATGCGGGAATGATTATATCTTTGTGAAAAAAGAAGATATAAAGGGAACCGACGCAGCATGCGCGGCAATAAAGCTCAGCAGCAGAAAGACAGGGATAGGCGCGGACGGGCTTATCATTGCGGGACCTTCAGAAGTTGCGGATATAAAAATGGAAATGTATAATGCGGACGGCTCAAGAGGGAAAATGTGCGGGAACGGAATAAGATGCCTCGGGAAATATGCATTTGAAAGGAAGATGACCATCAAGACCGCGCTGCGCGTTGAAACCGATTCGGGGATAAAAAAGATGTGGCTGTATGGCGACGGAAAGTATATATCATCTGCTAAGGTGGATATGGGAAAACCGATATTTACGCCCTCTTTTATCCCGGTTAACGTTAAGGGAGAAAGCGTCATAGACAGGGAGATATATATCGGGAAAACCAAATACAAGATAACGTGCCTTAGTATGGGAAATCCGCATACGGTTATATTTGTCCGCGATACAGACAGTATAGATACAGAAAAGGAAGGAAGCATTATAGAACATGCGGATATATTCCCGGACCGCACGAATGTTATGTTCGTGCAGGTAATCTCCGAAAATAAGCTTAAAATGGACATATGGGAAAGAGGGAGCGGAAAGACACTGGCATGCGGAACAGGGGCGTGCGCCGCGCTTGCCGCAGGGTATGTAACTGGAAGATGCAAAAATGAAGCGGATGTGATAATGCCGGGAGGAACGGTAAAAGTTACTTATGATACGGATGACAAAAATATATATCTTTTCGGAGATGCAAATGAAGTATTTACAGGGGAGGTTGTTTGATAGAATATGAAATGCAGTCTTTTAGAGCTTCTTGCAGGGTTAAAATACAGGGTAATACAGGGAGATGCGCGAGTTTTGGTATCTGATATATGCATAGATACGAGAGATATGGTAAGCGGCTCTGTATACGTATGCCTTTCGGGAGCGCATACCGATTCGCACAGCATCGCGCAGCAGGCAGTATATAAAGGAGCCGCTGCCGTCGTATGTGAAAAACCGGTAGATGTAACAGACGGCGTAACCGTGATAATGGTTAAGGATACAAGAGAAGCGGTCTCATATATGGCAATGGCATACTATAAAAATCCCGCATCCGGGATGATAATGATAGGGGTCACAGGGACCAAAGGAAAAACAACGACGGCATATATGATAGAGAAAATCCTTTGCAGCGCCGGGATAAATACAGGTCTTATCGGCAGTATAGAAGTGAGATATAACGGCATGTCGCGTATGAATGAAAATACTAC
>CANQDW010000106.1 GCA_947593975.1 uncultured Lachnospiraceae bacterium | reverse complement strand
AGATAGATACCGGGATAAGCGGACGTACTGCGCAGAAGGTGTCGGAGAAGCTTGCCTGTATTGCGAAGGAGCATCAGGTTATATGCATAACGCATCTTGCGCAGATCGCTTCAATGGCCGACAGACATTTTGTTATTGAAAAAAATGTATATAATGACAGAACAAGGACGGATATACGCGTGCTTTCCGGCGCCGAATCAGAGAGTGAGCTTGCAAGGATACTTGGCGGCGCTAAGATAACAGAGGCCGTTATGAACAGCGCAAAAGAGATGAAAGAACTTGCGCGTAAATGGAAAGAAAATATTTTATAATTTACACGTTTTTCGGACATACTAGAGAAGTATTATAATGTCCGAAAGGGTGAGATACAGGTGAACCGACTTAAAAGATACCGCATTGCGCTTATTATCGTGCTTGTAGTTGAATTGCTGTTTACAAGCTGTTTTTATATATATCGTATAAATGCGGGAATACCTGATTCGTTAAAGGTATATGTCGGTGATGACAGCAGTTTTGATTTTTCTGTGCCGATAGAGGCCGATCTTGAGGGCTCCATAGAGGCTCTTAATATAAGCAACGCCCAAAAAAGGGATGACGGGCAGATCCATTTTTCCATGCGGCAGCCATTTACGGTTACATCTGCGCAAAAAGGGCGTTACAGGATGAATCTTAAGCTTTTTGGGATATTTAACCTGAAAAGTATATCGCTTGACGTAATAGATAATCTTGAACTTATACCATGCGGCAATACGATAGGGATACAGGTAAGGACAGACGGGCTGTTAGTGCTTGGTACAGGCGCGGTAAAGACGGCTTCCGGACTGGAGTATGAGCCTGCCTATCAGATCCTTCAGACCGGCGATTATATTACCGGTATTAACGGCAATGATGTGTCGTCGATAAAGAAACTTGAAAGATATTTAAATAATACCGATGATGATCATGTGACTCTTGATATAAGGCGTAATGATAAAGAAAGTAAGGTTAAGCTTCAGACTGTGGAATGTGAGGACGGCAGTACTAAGCTGGGAGTATGGGTAAGGGAAGATACCCAGGGTATAGGAACGCTTACTTATATATCGCCGGACGGGCATTTTGGCGCTCTTGGGCATGGCATTACTGATTCCGATACCGGAGTTTTAATGAAGATCAAATCAGGAAAACTTTACAACACTGAGATAATAAAACTTATAAAAGGAAGTTCCGGAAGCCCCGGAGAAATCATGGGAATGATACTTGAATCAGATTCCGAGATGATAGGAAGGGTGGAGAATAACACAGAACTTGGAATAAGCGGAACGATAAGCGACAATGTGGATATATCGGAATATAAATACGGCAGCCTGCCTGTTGGGCTGAGACAGGAGATAAAAAAGGGCCCTGCGGTTATACTGTGCCAGCTTGGTGATGAGATAGAAGAATATAATGTAGAAATAATTGATATTGATAAAGGAAGTACAGATAATAAAGGTATTGTTGTACAGATAACGGACGAGAGGCTTCTTAAGAAAACCGGTGGGATAATACAGGGAATGAGCGGCGCGCCGATAATTCAGAACGGTAAGCTGATAGGTGCGGTAACTCATGTATTTGTGCAGGACGCAGCAAAGGGATATGGGATATTTATTGAAAATATGCTGTAAAGGGGTTTGCCGCCGGTTCAGTATTTGGAAATGAAAATTAAAGACCTTGACAGTTGTATAAAATCCGTCTAATATAAAATCATAATTTATATTAGACGGATTTTATGCTGTATAATGACTGAGAATATATAAAGGGGTCGATGATAATGTATATTAAACGCGCAATCGAAGAAACAATAAGAAATATTTCAAATATGTTTGCCGTGGTGCTTGTTACAGGACCGAGACAGGTCGGAAAAACGACTATGTTAAAAAAACTGTCAGATAGCAAAAGAAAGTATGTTACTCTGGACGATCCTGATGTCAGGTATCTGGCCAAGACAGATCCGGCATTATTCATGCAAAGATATACGCCGCCGGTTTTGATTGACGAGATTCAATATGCCACGGAACTTTTGCCTTATCTTAAAATATATGCAGATGAGTCAAAAAGAAATGGAGACATATGGATCACAGGCTCGCAGGCTTTCAGGCTGATGAAGGGCGTCAGTGAAAGCCTCGCTGGCCGCGTGGGCATTGTAAGTCTGAATGGCTTGTCAAATGCGGAAATATATGGCTATGAGAATGCGCCGTTTACTACCGAACCGGAACGTTTGATGGACAGGGCGCAGTGCATAAAGGAGAGAAGTCTTGAGGAAATTTATGAACGAATATTCAGGGGTTCCATGCCAAAGCTGTATGCCGATAAAAATATGGATTGGGAGATGTATTACAGGTCTTATGTAGACACATACCTTCAGAGAGATATACGTGATCTTGCGCAGGTGGCTGATGAAATGAGTTTTTATAACTTTATGACCGTGGCAGCAGCAAATACTGCCAAACCTCTTGTTTATGCCGAACTGGCGAATGCAGCCGGAATTTCATCGCCTACGGCAAAAAAATGGATATCGCTGCTTGTTTCCTCACACATAATAGCTTTGGTACAGCCTTATTATAACAATGTCCTCAAACGTGTTGTAAAGATGCCGCTTATACATTTTTTGGATACCGGGCTTGCCGCATACCTTCTCAAATGGGGCAATCCAAAAGCTTTGGAAAAGGGAGCTATGTCAGGTGCGTTTTTTGAAAGCTTTGTTTTTTCGGAAATTTATAAAAGTTATTTGAATGCCGGAAAGGAACCGCCTGTTTTTTATTACAGGGATAAGGATAAAAAGGAAATAGATTTGCTGCTATATCAGAATGGCTCTGTTTGTCCGATTGAAATAAAAAAAGCGGCGTCTCCTGATAAAAAGGCAATAAAGAATTTCAAGGTGCTTGAGCCTGTAAAAGAACCGGAAAGATTTGGAGAAATAAGCGGATTAAAGATCGATGTCGGTACAGGAAATGTAATATGCATGAGCAGGGACTTGCTGCCGATTGATAAAAATAACTGGTATGTGCCGGCGTGGGTTATTTGAGACGGGTTATATCGGTTAAATGGAGTGGTATAGAAATGCAGCCATACGTCTTTTGACCGTAGCAATTAGGCCATTGCAAAACAGGCGAGTTAACATCTATGAAGCGATGGTCTTTTTTATGTATTTTTATAGATAACAGACGCTGTGACAGTGTAATGTTAAATAATTTCAGTTAATAACAAAAAATTTCTTGCATTACAAAGGACAGTGTGTTACAATAAATAAACAATCTGAAATTTCAGTTTTTTCAAGCAAGGCATGGCAGTGCCTTTCAAAGGTAAATAACATGGCCGTATCGGCCGTAATCAGAATGATGTTTTGCAGGAGCGCGGGGATTTAGGGCATAGTATTTTTTTACGTTATAAAACATCTCAACACTGCGTTTACAAAAAATCATACTTGCCATATGCGCATAAATGTAATATAATAAAAGAAAGGAAACACTATATGGGGAA
>CANQDW010000105.1 GCA_947593975.1 uncultured Lachnospiraceae bacterium | reverse complement strand
CCACTAAAGGTTTTGTATAAAAGTAATTGGAAATATGCATTAATTTATCTGCCTGCCCATAAAGCGCGGCAAGATATTTTTTATGTCCGTATCCGAGCGCATTTACTCCTATTCCCGAAAAAAAGTCCAGATACTCTTTGCCGCATGTATCATAAAGCCTTACTCCCTCGCCTTTTTCAAATACTACAGGGAAACGGTTATATGTATGCAGCAAATACTGTTCGCCTTTATCAATAAGATCTTTCATTATAATCCCTCCGTTTAATTACCGTTTGCTTCATGCGCGTAAAGCGACGCCTGGTTATCAATGATAGCCGTACCGATACCTTTTTTGGTAAAGAACTCAAGCAAGAGACAATGCTGTTTCCTGCCGTTTAATATATGGACCCGTCCTACGCCGTTTTTCACCGCATCTATACAGTTCCTGAGCTTCGGAAGCATACCTCCGCCTATATAACCGTCATCGATCATTTTATTTGCCTCATCGAGCGTAAGGATAGATATGAATGTGCTCTTATCCTCAGGATCCATGCATACGCCTTCTATATCAGTCATAAACGCCAGTTTTTCCGCTCCCAGCGCAACGGCTACCGCGCAAGCCGCATCATCGGCGTTTATATTGTATGTATTATATTCGTCGTCAAGCCCGATAGGAGCAATGACAGGTATAAAATCATTGTCTAAGAGCGTATTTATAAGCTCGGTATCCACATCCTTAACCTGTCCCACATAACCTATATCTTTTCCCGAAACAAACTTTTTGTCCACTTTTATCGTAGCTCCGTCTTTTCCGCTTATGCCCGCGGCTTTAACGCCCAGGTGCTCGATCATTGCCACAAGATGTTTATTTACCTTGCTTAAAACCATTTCGGCAATCTCCATCGTCTCCTCGTCGGTAACGCGGAGTCCTTCGACAAATTCCGATTCTTTTCCCGAAAGGGCCACCCACTTGCTTATCTCTTTTCCGCCTCCGTGCACTATCACCGGATGCATCCCTATAAGTTTAAGGAGCGCCACATCTTTCATCATGCTCTCTTCAAGTTCTCTGTCAAGCATTGCGCTTCCGCCATATTTTACCACAACTATCTTATTATTAAAATCACGTATATAAGGGAGCGCCTCAACAAGCGTTTCAGCCTTGCTTATCATTTCATCCATTGACTCTCCGGTATGCTCTGTATTCATAACCATTTTTATGTCTCTCCTTTCAATTTTTAAAGATATCCGTTAAGAACGGTAATCGCCGTTTATCTTTACATAATCGTACGTAAGGTCGCACCCCCATGCCGCAGCGGATGCTTCTCCCATTTTCATATCGCATATAACCGTAACTTCTTTATCCGATAAAATCTTTGTTGCAAATTCCTCGCTGTAACCTGACGACTTACCGTCTTTTACAAGGTTTTGCCTTCCGCTTTCGCTTATGATGTCTATATCGACTATCTCAGGGTCAAATACTGCTCCCGAATATCCGAGCGCACATAATATCCTTCCCCAGTTAGCGTCGCTTCCGTATACGGCTGTTTTTACAAGGTTTGATGTTATTACCGATTTGGCAAGGACTTTTGCATCTTCTGCCGATTTTGCGCCGACTACTTTTGCTTCAAGCAGTTTTGTTGCGCCCTCGCCGTCAGCCGCCATCTTTTTTGCAAGGCTTTCCGCAACATATCTGAGCGTTTTATAAAACTCGTCGTATTCTTTTGTATCCGGCATGATGCTGTCATTTCCCGCAGCCTGATCAGCAAGGACAAGCACGGTATCGTTTGTAGACGTATCCCTGTCAACCGATATCATGTTAAATGTTTCATTTACGGCATCCGACACCGCCTTCTGCAATACGTCTTTTGCTATAACCGCATCGGTTGTTATCACGCACAACATCGTAGCCATATCCGGATGTATCATGCCCGAACCTTTTGACATACCGCCGACGGTAACTTTCTTTCCCGCTATGCTGCAGACCGCCGCGGCTTCTTTTGATACGGTATCCGTCGTCATGATAGCTTCGGCGGCCAGCGTCCCCGCCTCTTTCGTATCCGCCATGCTTTCGGCAAGAAGCTTAAATCCTTTAGCCATAGGCTCTTTTACAAGCTGCATCCCTATAACTCCAGTAGACGCGGTACAGACGTCATATTTGCTTATATTAAGCGCCTTTCCCATATTCTCTGCCATCCATTCGTTATATGAAACGCCTTCCTCTCCGGTACAGGCATTGGCAATACCGCTGTTTAACACAACGGCGCGTACTGTATCCCGTTCCTTAACAAGTTTCATATCCCATTTTACCGGAGCCGCTTTAACGACATTTTTTGTAAATGTGCCCGCGCACACTGCCGGATATTCAGAGTAAACAAGCGCCATATCTTTTCTGTTCTTATATTTGATACCCGCCATAACTCCCGCGGCAAAAAATCCTTTCGCAGCGGTAACTCCGCCTTCTATAATCTCCATATATATTCTCCTCTTTCTCTGATCGTTTACCTGCCCGCGCACTAAATTTACGGGAAAAGCGGCGCAAAGTTAAGTCCGCATCTTTCATCAAGCTCAAACATGATATTCATATTCTGCACTGCCTGTCCTGCGGCGCCCTTAACAAGATTGTCCATCGCTCCCATCATGATCACGCGTCCTGTCCTGTCATCTTTCTTAATCCCTACATCTACAAAATTGCTTCCTTCCACCCATCTTGTTTCAGGACATACTCCGCCAGAAAGGACCCTTACAAAATATTCGTCATCATAATAGGAATGATATATCTTCTCAATCTCATCATTTCCTATATCTTTTGTTAGGTTCGCATATGCCGTTACAAGGATGCCTCTGTTCATTGGAACAAGATGCGGCGTAAAATTGATCACAACATCTTTTCCCGATGCATACGAAAGCTGTTCCTCTATTTCAGGAGTATGTCTGTGCGAGGCGACCCCGTACGCCTTTATATTTTCATTTACTTCACAATACAGGTTATTTACTTTGGCTCCCCTTCCTGCGCCGGAAGTTCCCGATTTGGCGTCTATTATTATAGAATCCATATCAATAAGCCCTTCCTTCGCAAGCGGATATATTGATAAAAACGAACAAGTAGGATAACATCCCGGATTGGCAATAAGCCTTGCGTTCTTTATCTTATCCCTGTTTATCTCACAAAGTCCGTATACTGCTTCATCTATAAACCGTGGCGACTTATGTTCTATCTGATACCATTTTTCATATACCGATACATCTTTTATCCTGAAATCCGCGCTCAGGTCTATGACCTTGACTTTAGAAAGGATATCTTCATTTACAAGAGACGAACAAAGCCCCTGCGGAGTTGCGGTAAATATTACATCGACCGTTTCCGCAAGCTCTGCAATATTTTCGCCTTTACAAACATCATTTACTATCCTGAACATATTGCCGAATACATCCGAAAACTTTTTGTCAACATAGCTTCTTGAACCATACCATACTATCTTCGCTTCCGGATGAAAAGAAAGAAGCCTTACTATCTCCGCTCCCGCATAACCTGTTGCTCCGATAATTCCAACTTTCATAAAAAACCTCCTGTGTAATACTCAACAACTTCTGCACATTATACACCTATAATATGGTTTATGCAAGCATTTATTAATTTTTATTCAATATATCGGCTTTTTATACTGGATTTTATGCATAATTATGCATATTATGCGG
>CANQDW010000104.1 GCA_947593975.1 uncultured Lachnospiraceae bacterium | reverse complement strand
TGGAAAGTCCCGAAACCCGCATAAACACTGGCTTTTTCTTACTTGTCGTTCGGTAAGGACTTCATTGTCGGGAACAAAAGCACATCCCTTATCGCCTGCGAATCCGTAAACAGCATACACATCCTGTCAATTCCAAAACCTATACCGCCTGTCGGAGGCATACCGATCTCAAGCGCATTAAGGAAATCTTCGTCAGTATGGTTTGCTTCCTCATCTCCCTGGGCAAACTGCTCTTCCTGCGCAGCGAAGCGTTCTCTCTGGTCAATCGGGTCATTAAGCTCAGAATAAGCATTGGCCATCTCCCAGCCGTTCATAAAGAATTCAAAACGCTCCACATAATCAGGATTATCCGGCTTTTTCTTCGTAAGCGGCGATATCTCTATAGGATGATCCATAACAAACGTAGGCTGGATAAGATGCTCCTCAACATACTCCTCAAAGAACAGACTGAGGATATCTCCCTTTTTATGCCTTTCTTCATATTCTATATGATGCTCTTTGGCAGCCTTTCTCGCCTCTTCCAAAGAAGTGATCTCATTAAAATCAACGCCCGAATATTTCTTAACCGCATCAAGCATGGTAATGCGTTCAAACGGTTTGGACAGATCCATTTCAATGCCGTTATACATAATAGTCGTGGTGCCGAGCACCTCTTTTGCCACATGACGGTACATATTCTCAGTAAGATCCATCATTCCGTTGTAATCCGTATAAGCCTGATACAGCTCCATAAGCGTAAATTCCGGATTATGTCTTGTATCAACGCCCTCATTCCGAAATACCCTTCCTATCTCATACACTCTCTCAAGCCCGCCTACAATAAGCCTCTTAAGATAGAGTTCGAGGGATATCCTGAGCTTAAAGTCTTCGTCAAGCGCATTGGAATGAGTAACAAAAGGTCTTGCAGCCGCGCCGCCTGCGTTTGAAACAAGCATTGGCGTCTCTACTTCAATAAAGCCCTGCGCGTCAAGATATTTTCTTATTGAACTTATAATCTGCGAACGTTTTACAAATGTATCCTTTACTTCGGGATTCATTATAAGATCCACATATCTCTGCCTGTATCTGAGATCGGTATTGGTAAGTCCGTGATATTTTTCAGGCAGGATCTGAAGGCTCTTTGAAAGGAGGGTGATCTTAGCCGCCCTTACGGAGACTTCGCCTGTATGCGTTGTAAATACAGTACCCTTTATACCCACGATATCACCGACATCATACTTTTTAAAATCCTTATATTCTTCCTCGCCGACTGCATCGCGCTGCACATATGACTGGATGGTACCCGCCTTATCTGCAATATGGCAGAACGAAGCTTTACCCATCACGCGCTTTGACATGATCCTTCCCGCGATCGATACTTCTTCGTCTTCCGCATATTTATCAGCGTTCTTCTTTATCTCATCAGAATGAGCCGTTACTTCATAGCTTGTGATCACAAAAGGGTCTTTCCCTCTCGCAACCAGATCGGCAAGTTTATCCCTGCGTACTTTAAGCAATTCGTTAATATCCTGCGTACTCTGTTTTTTATTATCTGCCACTACAATACTTCCTTTCAAAACCTTTTAACCCATAAATCAGGATTTCTTAATTTCCACAATCTCATACTGCAGAATTCCCATCTGCGTTTCTACGTCTATTATCTCACCGACTGAACGTCCGATAAGCGCTTTTCCGACAGGCGATTCATTGGATATTTTTCCTTTGAGCGAATTGGCCTCCGTTGAACCTACAAGTTTGTACTCAAGCAGCTCGCCGTCTTCAAGATCCTTGATCACAACGCTGCAGCCAATATTAATCGTACTAGCATCTACATCTTCTTCGACAACAACTTCGGCATTCTTAAGGATCCTTTCTATTTCGTCAATTCTTGCCTCAATGCCGGCCTGTTCTTCTTTTGCTGCATCATACTCGGCATTCTCGGAGAGGTCTCCCTGCTCCCTTGCTTCTTTTATCTTACTTGCAACTTCCCTGCGCCTTACTACTTTAAGGTCATGAAGCTCTTCTTCAAGCTGCTTCAAACCTTCATAAGTCAGGATATTCTTCTTTTCAGCCATAGTGTAACCCTCCAAATTTTTTGCATATTATCACATCATTGTTGTATTATAGCTTAATGTAAGTACGTTGTCAAACATAACCGCCACCACAATTCTGTCAAATTTATATGATAACTTTTTTTCTGAAAATGTATCTGTTATAATGTAACCGAAAACAAAAATACGAAAAGGCAGGGAAAAATACTATGTCGGAGAAAAAATATATTGCATTTATTTTTAAGCTGCTTACGGCAGCGTTCATACTTACCGCGGCATATACCGCAAACGCTTCTTACGCGGAGGCAAAAGCAAATTATACTGTAAAGACATCTACCAAACCGTGTAATAAATCTTATATCAAATCTTCTTCATATACAAAGAAAACAAAGCAGTATTACATGCTCCGTTCATATCTTGAAAAGCTTGAAAAAACCGGCGGGGGCACACTTACCCTGAAAAAAGGTACATATAAGATACCCTGCACGCTTTATATCCCTTCAAATGTAACAATAAACCTTAAAAACGGCGTTACCCTTAAAAAGACTGCGAAAACCGGGACTAAAAAACTGTCTCCTTCAAGCAGTATATTTGAGCTTGTACCGCCTTCCAAATCATATAAAACCGCCAAAGTAAAAAAGTACGGCGCATCTAAAAATGTAACCATTACATCTTCCGGCTCTGCTTCCATTAATATGGGCTCGGTTAATGAATCTACAGGAATTGTTATAGGGCACGGCAAAAAAATAACTATATCCGGCATAACTTTTAAGAATATGTACGGCGGCTCTTTCATAAATATAGGCGCTTCAAAGAACGTAACCATTACAGGATGCACATTTACCGGTTATAAGCAGCTCAAAGGCAATGACAACAAATATGCGATACGCCTTGAGATTCCCGACAACGCAACCAAGGCGTTTCCTTACTCCTGGAGCAATCCTGACAAGACCGCAAACCAAAAGATCAAGATAACCGGCAATACATTTACCGCTCTTTACTCTGCAATAGGAAGTTTCAAATATACCCAGGACGTATATCATAACGCAGTCATCATAACCGGCAACACTTTTACGCAGCTTTCCGGTCACGCAATACGCATACTCAACTGGAACACCCCTTCCATAACCGGCAATACATTTTCGAATATTGCCGAAGGAACGGGAACTTTCTCCGGAATATACGGAAGCGGCGTAATAAACCCTGTTATATCTTCTAATATATTTGACCGTGTTGCGCGTCCGGTATATTTTGACTCCGTATCCAATTCCGGAGCCGGCAAAAAGTACGCCGCAACAAAAAATACCATAGGAAGCGGCTCCATAAGTTCCCTGTATACCAACACGGTAACTAACGCCGCTTATTATTACGCTGCGGACGGAACAAACCGCCTTATGTATTTTACCGACAATTCAGTCAAAGACTATGTGATAACCGCCGGATGCGAGCCGTACCTCGGCCAGTATACCGACAATATAAGATACAACAAATTTACAAAAGATTATTTTGTATTCAGATCGTACCTCGAACAGCTTGAAAGAACCGGAGGCGGCACCCTTACGGTACAGGCGGGTACATACACTATTACAAATATCCTGAATGTGCCTTCCAATACAACAATACTTTTTAAAGACGGAGTTACTATAAATA
>CANQDW010000103.1 GCA_947593975.1 uncultured Lachnospiraceae bacterium | reverse complement strand
TGCCCTTTTTTCAGCAAATGATATGAAAATAACTCAAAAACAATTTCAATTTACTCTTGACATATCACCGCTGGACTAATATTCTATGCCGTTTTCCTTAAGCAGCTTTCTTGCGCTCTCTACGGAGTCGACGCCCGTAAGGTTCTTTATCGGGGCAAATTCTTTATTTCTGACCACTTCATAAGACAGGCAGTCTTTCATAAGATGGATCAGATCCAGCACAAGTTTCTCATATTTGCAGCCGTTAGGCTTATCGGGCTTTACATAATTGCCGTTTTCATCGATATAAGGCACTTTCTTCTCAACTATATGTACGGGAAGCGGATTATCGATTATGCGGTCAAGTTCATCTATCCTGAACAGATAATTTAATATAACGCCGTAGTTAAATAACGGTCTGCCGTCCTCATCCTTTTTATACATCATATCGTCAGTCATCTCATAATACTCCACGATAGACGGCCTTCCGTCTTCTGTGCAGAGCAGTCCTATCTTTTCTTCCGGAAACGCCTTGCTTACCACCTTTGCCCCGCTTACACATCCTGATTTTATAGTCGCGCCTACGAAACACGGGTCCGCAATTTTCTGGAGCACATTGTCCACGGCAAATACGTTGATCCATTTAACGCCCTGTTTTACAAACGCATCCCTTATCCCTGCCTTTACAAACGGAGTATACCAGCCGCCGTTCCCGTTCGGTGAAAAAGATATCCTGCCTTTTTGCGCAAGATGTATCTTACCGTTAAAATCAGTAGTTACGGACATATCCTGCACAAAGAAATATACATAATCCCTGTTATATCCAAAATATTTGTGTTCATCCAAAAAGCTTACCGTATCATCATAATTGATATCGCTGGTCATTATAGCGAGCGGGATCCAGCTTCCCGCTTTATTTACTGCCTGCATAAGATTGTTTATGATACATTCAAATATATACAGTTCTTTTGATTCCCCTATATTAAACATTCCTTTTGGTTTGTCATAACCGAGCCTTGTGCCCTGTCCTCCCGCTAAAAGAAGCGCTCCGACTTCGCCTGCCTTTACGGCCTTTATCCCTATACTTTCATATTCGTCCCTGTTTTTTTCTATTTCGGATATCGTAAGCGCGCCGAGAGGTTCTATTATTCCTCTTTCGCCGCCCTGCGCATCTTCCGAAAGATCATTTACCACGGAAAAATCAATTGCCTCTATCTGCGCAAGAAGCTTCTCCTTTCCGTCTTCAGAGAGCTCATCATAATACTTTAAAAGATGACTCTGCCCTTTCTCCTCAAGTAATTTTTTTGCCTCTTCCAAATTCATACTTTTTCTCCTCCAATCCCAGTACTTTTCCTTTTTTGTTTTTTACCGCGCATATGAAATCGCCTATATCCGACAATTTCCTGTCAAATGCCATTCCTCCGTTCATTGCCGGGACATGATGCACATCGGAACCTCCCGTCATCGGCAGGTTATATTTTAACGCGTATTCATATGCCCTTTGATTGAACCTGATATCAAGGCTGTCGTTCGATGCGTTAACTGCTTCAACGCCGTCAACATATTCGGGGTACAGACGCACTTCGGCTATATATGGCGCTTCCCTGAACGGATGCGCATGAATAACCATGCCGTTTGACCCGTTAACCGTCTCGTACTGCTTTTTTACCGTCCAGCTAAGCATATCATCATGCAAAAGAAGCCATTCTTTGTCAAGCCCGTATATAAGAAATTCTGTTCCTTTATATCCCGCTTCCCAGCCAAAGAAAACCTGAAGTCCTATCTTATCCCCTTCTTCTTTCGCATTCTCATAACCCCGGCAAAAAAGTTCTATACGTTCATTCCACGGAAGGTTTTTGGGCACTGCGGTATTTCCGTTAAAAAAATGATCTGTCACAATGATCCCCGTATAGCCCGCTTCATAATAACTCCGCACCTGTTCTTTCCCCGATGCGCTGGCGCAGGCGCTCCCTTCCTTCGTATGCAGATGGGTTTCATACAGATAACACACTTTTTTATCTCCTTTTTAGTATCAGTTTCAAGCTTTGCTAACAGTATATCATATATATTTTAAAAAAAATACATTTTATTTTTTAGCTGAATATTATATAATGTTTTTATATAGTTTATTGAAAGAAGGTAATCCCATGCAGAATAATAAAATTGTTGTCGCTCTCGGACGTAATTGTTTTGGCGATACATTTCCGGAACAGAAAAAGAACGTTACCAAAGCGGCAAAAGCCATTGCCAATCTTGTAGAAGAAAAATACAGGGTAATAATAACGCACAGCAACGGAGCGCAGATAGGAATGATCCAGACTGCCATGACCGAATTCAGCAGACTTGACAAACATTATACCGCGGCGCCCGTATCGCTCTGCGGCGCAATGAGCCAGGGTTATATAGGATATGACCTGCAGAATGCGATAAGAAGCGAGCTTCTTGCAAGAGGTATATATAAAACAGTATCCACGATCATCACACAGGTTCGTGTGGATCCGTTTGATAAAGCTTTCAACAATCCTACCAAGGTCATCGGCAGGCACATGTCAAAAGAAGATGCTGATATTGAGGAAGAAAAGGGAAACCACGTTATATCAGACGGCGAAAACGGCTATCGCCGTATCGTAGCCTCACCCAAACCGATCGACATATATGAAATAGATGCCATACGCGCGCTTACCGACGCGGACCAGATAGTTATCGCAGCCGGCGGAGGAGGCATACCGGTACTCGAACAGGGCGTATATCTGAAAGGCGCAAGCGCGATCATTGAAAAAGATTATACGGCCGCCAAGCTTGCCGATATGCTCGACGCAAAAAAACTCCTGTTCCTTACGGAAACCGACTGCCTTACAATACATACAGGCACCGACAGCGAACAGAAATTAGGCAAAATAAGCGCGGCCGATGCGCTTAACCTCACAAAGGCAGATCACTTTGAAGCGATAACAACACAGCCTAAAATGGAAGCTTCCATTGCGTTTGTTTCCGCCGGAGCCGACCGTACTGCCATTATCACGCATGTCGATAAAGTTCTTGATGGCGTAAAGGAGAAAGCCGGCACTATCATCAAATCATAGATCTATCCGTTTACAATATAAAAACAGGGTGTTCAAAAAGCTGTGGAATAACTTTTTGAACACCCTTATTTTATACTTCTATTTTATTATTTTCTCTGCCTTTCTTTCCTTCTTATCAAAGAAGCCAGTATTATAAACAGACCTGTCACAGATACAGCAAGCATCAATATCCACATTTCCACATGGGAAGTATCTCCGGTCTTCGGTACATTGTCTGATGAACCTTTAGTATCTTTATCCTTATCTTCAGGCTCATCTGCATCCTGCGCCGTATCATCCGGTTCATCCGTAGATACCGACGTGATAGTGGTTCCCTGTGAAATAGGAGCCGGCGTGTCGGTTGGCGCTGCCGCAGGTATATCTGTCGGCGTATCTGTCGGTGTTCCCGCAGGCGTACCTGTCGGTTCCGGTGTATCGGTCGGCGCTGCCGTTGGTTCCTCTGTAGGCGCCCCCGTTGGCTCCGGCGTATCGGTCGGTGCTGCCGTTGGTTCCTCTGTAGGCGCTTCTATCGGTTCCGGTGTATCGGTTGGCGCTGCCGTTGGTTCCTCTGTAGGCTCCCCCGTTGGCTCCGGCGTATCGGTCGGCGCTTCTGTAGGCTCCGGCGTTGCTGTTGGCTCCGGTGTTGGTGTTGCCGTCGGTTCCGGCGTCGGTGTTGCCGTCGGTTCCGGCGTCGGTGTCG
>CANQDW010000102.1 GCA_947593975.1 uncultured Lachnospiraceae bacterium | reverse complement strand
TTAGAAACACCGCCGTTTCGCGACAAATCCGTATGGAACAGAACATCATAATTCAACCGATCAGAAGCAATCGGGTTATTGACATAGTTGTCCTTGTATGTATTCCAGTTTCCAGAAAGCTTTTTCGGGCAGAGTACAAGGACCGTCTTGTTTCTGTTTTCGTAATATTTAATAACCGCCAGAGCCGTAAATGTCTTTCCCAAACCTACGCTGTCTGCCAATATGCAGCCATTATACTTTTCCAGTTTATTGATGATTGCAAGCACCGCATCCCGTTGGAAATCATACAACATATCCCATATCTTACTCTGCTTAAAGCCCGTTGCTTCATTCGGCAAGACATCCTCAGAAATATCATCCAGAAACTCACTGAAGACGTTATACAGTGTCATAAAATAAATAAACTCGGGAGAATTCTCATTATACGCCGTGCTGATATTGGAGATGATCATCTCCGTTACATCCTGCATTTTATCTTTATCATTCCACAGCGTATCAAACAACTGCATATACTGCGTGGCAAACGGAGCCTCCATGCTGGTCACCATGTTGTAGCTGTTATTCCCTCTTTCACAACCGATATCAACTGTTGTGAACCCGTTGATCGGCAAATATGCGGTCTGTTCTATACCTGAATCCACAGTCATAAAGCCACTCATATTCTCGCCGGTAACATTAGATTTAAACTTTGCTTTTTTCCGAATCCACTCAGCGCACTCTCTGGCAACCGCTTTCTGTGTCATCTCATTCCGCAGCTTGATTTCAAATTCAGTACCGTACAGACTATTTTCACGGCTGAGCCGTGGAATATAGAACTCACGCTTTTGCTTTTCTGCCTTTTCTTTGATAAATGTAGGAGAGGTAAAGATAAATCGAAACTCATCCACCTTCTCCAACTGACTTTTTAATTCCTTATATGCATACATAGAGAAACAAGCCGCCGCAACAGAAACCTTGCTTTTAGGTTGTATCTTCTTTTTCAGATCATCACGAACTACTTTGGTGATATTATCAAAGATTTCCACCAATATTGGCCTCCTTCTTCTGTTACTTCATTTTCATCCCAGTTACCTTTATATTTTCATTATAACACATATGAAAAATAACGCCAGAAATGTTCTCACGTACATTATCTCATCCTTAAAATATTCCAATGCCTTCCTTGAGTAAAACTTAAGACGAATACATATTCCATATGAATGTTTTCGGTCTTCCTATATATTTATTTTTAAAACTTAGTTTCCCATACCTATTACAGCATTTGTTATCTGCTTAATGGATTTTTTGCATATCCGACTTTGTATCATTCCTATGCTTCCAATTCTAATCGCTGTCAAATATCTTTGATTATCCCTATGCCCTGAATCAAACTAATCCCAAACAATTCAATCTCCACATAACAGCGCAATTTTAAATGATAAAATATTTCAGATAAATTTTGAACAGCTGTATTACGTATTATTTTATCATGCTGCTTTTATATTTTCAACATTGGTTTTTAACAAAGCCCCCTCTTTCTCCGGCGGCATTAGAATAATCATCGTTTATAATATCGCCTTGCGGCGTATGGGAACATCTGTTAGAATGTATTTAGTCATTTTAGAGCTGATAATCAAGCAGCAGAGCGGAGTTATTTAATGAAAAAAAATGAAATATATACAGGAAAAGTAACGGAATATGAGTTCCCGAACAAAGGCATTATAAGAGAAGAAGGTCTTAAGATCACTGTAAAAAATGCCCTTCCGGGACAGACGGTATCATACCGGCTTCAGAAAAAAAGAAATAATACGGGACAGGGAAAGCTTATTTCCGTAACAGAAGATTCTTATCTTGAAACGGGCGAAGAATTCTGCAGGCATTTCGGAAACTGCGGAAGCTGCCTATATCAGAAGATGCCGTATGAAAACCAGCTTGAGCTTAAGAAAAATCTTGTTACGGACCTGATAGATACGGTATATGACGGATATATATTTGACGGCGCAAAAGAAAGTCCTGACCGTTACGGATACCGCAACAAGATGGAGTATAGTTTTGGGGATGAATGCAAAGACGGACAGATGGTTCTTGGCCTGCATAAACGCGGGAGTTTTTATGATGTCCTTGACGCTTCGTGCTGTATGCTTGCGCCGAAAGATTTTGGAAAGATCGTGGACTGCGTAACGAAATACTGCCGCATGAAGGACCTTACTTATTACCATAAAAGTACTCATGAAGGGTATCTTAGACACCTGCTTGTAAGAAAATGCAGGGCAGGCGGGGACATACTTGTTGATATAGTTACTTCAAGCCAGTGCGAGCATGATTTTTTAGGTCTTGTATCAGAACTTTTAAATCTAAGTCTTGACGGAAATATAGCGGGTATCCTCCATACATTTAACGATAGCGTTGCGGATGTTGTGAAGGATGAACATACCGATATTTTATACGGAAAAGATTATATAACTGAAAAAATTCTCGGGCTGGATTTCAGGATATCTCCATTTTCATTTTTTCAGACCAATTCATCCGGCGCGGAAGTTTTGTATCAGACAGTAAGGGATTACATAGAAGACGCGACAGATGGAAAGGTCGTGTATGACCTGTACTCAGGAACAGGTACGATAGCGCAGCTTCTTGCCCCGGTGGCAAAGCAGGTTATCGGCGTTGAGATAGTAGAAGAAGCTGTAGAGGCTGCTCGCATAAATGCCGCTGCAAACGGGCTCTACAATTGTAGTTTCATAGCCGGCGATGTGCTTAAAGTACTTGATGAAATCGAAACCAAACCGGAAGTTATAATACTTGACCCGCCGAGGGAAGGCGTACACCCTAAGGCTCTTTCGCGGATACTTGATTATGGAGTCGAAAATATTGTGTATATATCGTGCAAGCCGACAAGCCTTGTGCGGGATCTTGCGGTTATGAAAGAGGCAGGGTATAAGGCGGAAAGGGTTAGCGTGGTGGATATGTTTCCGTGGACGGTACATGTGGAGACGGTAGTCCAACTTTCCAAGTAAGAAATCGACTCAAAAAAGATTTTGTTCTGTGATTTGCTGGATATTTCAACAAATTGATTATAGGGCAATTCATAGAAAATTCAATAATTAAATTTTTTGTCTCTCCGGATCACTATGATTCTTCCTCATAATTTTCAGATTTTTCCATATCCCATCTCAATACGATCCTTTCCGGTTTTGTATATAAGATGTCAAACATGCGCTGCGAATCCACTTTTCTGCATCATATGATCGTCTATGGAGCCGGTGTATTGATGTGATGAGCAGACTGATCTTGAAATACTGACCGGATATACTTGAAAAAATAGAGCAAAAAAAATGTGGGATATACAAAGCAATGCTCCTAATGATGTAATTAAGAATTGGATGAGAGGACGTGAGACACTCGAATTTTTGGGATTATGGGAAAGCTTGTATAACCCGGATTTTAAACCCGTCGAATTCGACGGGTTTAGAAGTGAAGCTGAATTACCGCATACACACTGATGCAATCAAAGATAACCTGATACCGCAGGAACTTACGCCGGAGCAGATTTCATACAAATATGCTAACGAAGCAGACCTCTTAAATGTCGCATTGTTTGGCAAAACGGCGAAACAGTGGCGGGATGCTAATCCGAGCAGCAAAGGCAATATTCGGGATGATGCGAATCTCAACCAGCTTCTGGTTCTTGCAAATATTGAGAGCTACAATGCAGTACTGATCGGGCAGGATAAAAAGATGTCGGAACGCTTGGTATTGTTGCGAGAACTTGCGGTCAGGCAAATGAAAACCTTGTCGTTAGTCAGCATGGACAGCCTGAAACGGCTTCCGGGAAGTGATCCTGAGTGAAAAGGCAGAATATAATGTAGATTTTGTGAGAATGTGAAACTTTTTCTGTAAATGATGTTATAAGAGGTCTTCTATGATAAAATAAATTATCATAAGGAGGCCTT
>CANQDW010000101.1 GCA_947593975.1 uncultured Lachnospiraceae bacterium | reverse complement strand
TTGGCGAGCATTGCCCACGCCGGGCAGCAGGAAGTCAGAAGGAACGGTAAATTGCCGGTAACAACTTCGTTCACATAGTGGTGCGCCTCCGCTACCGCGCCGATATCTGCGCCGAGAGCAACTTCATATACTTCGCTGAAACCTACGTCCTTAAGCGCGCCGAGTATCTGCTTTGGAGTTACATCGGCGCCAAACTGCCCTTCGAATGCCGGGGCAACTTCGGCTATAACTTTGCCGCCTTCTTTGATGCATTTGATCATCTGATATATCTGCGATTTGTCCGCGATGGCTCCAAACGGGCAGCTTACCATACACTGTCCGCAGGATACGCATATGTCATGGTTGATATATGCGCGGCCGAGCTCGTCTGTAGTAATGGCGTTTACGCCGCATGCCCTGGCGCACGGACGTTCTTTTTTCGTTATTGCGTCATAAGGGCATATGGCTTTGCATCTTCCGCATTTGATACATTTTTCCTGATCTATTACCGCGCGGCCCTTAACGCGGGAAATCGCTCCCTTAGGGCATACTTCCATACATGGGTGGGCGACGCAGCCGCGGCAGGAATTAGACACTTCGTATACGTTGTCTTCGCATCTGTCACATGCCGACGGGATAACCTGCATAAGCGGCGGTTCATAATATTTTTCGGAAATATTGCTGTCTTCAAAGCCTGCCGTCATATGTACCGCATGATCGGACGGGCGAAGTGAAAGCCCCATGGCAAGCCTGATACGTTCGGATGCGATAGCGCGTTCGCGCCATACGCTTTCACGGTAACGCGGTTCGTCGGTAGGCGATATTGAAAAAGGAATTGCTTCCAGCGCCTGAGTAACGTTGTCTGCCTCGTAGGCAGCGCGCGCGACTTCCTCAAGTACTTTGCCGCGGATCTTGGAAACTGCAGTTTCGATTCCTCTCATATGTAACACTCCTGTTTTCTATTATAATATATACTTATTAGAAAATTATATTAAACCAATTATTGTGTGTCAAGAAAAAAGTTAAGCAAGTTAAGATTTTGAAAAAGGTAAGGTTTATACTTGTAAAAAGTATAAATGAATGGTAAAATAATTTTAACTAAAGTTTTAGACAGTTTATTGATAAATGGTTATAGGTTTTGTTGACGGAGGGTGAAATATGTATAAGAATGGGTTAAAGACTATTGTTTTGCTGGCATCAGATATGCAGACTTACTATTGCCGGGAAATATCTTATTACGTATCTTTAAAATGTAAAGAGCTTGGTTATAACCTTGCAGTACTGCACTGGAATAATCCATTTGGTCAGAATGATAATTATGTTATGGGCGAAGCTTCCATATTTGAATTTTTTGATATTTCGGATGTTGATGCGATAATCTATCTAAAAGACGTTTTTGCAAATGACGCTGTAGAGGAGAGGATAGAAAAGAAGCTGGCAGAATATACCTGTCCGAAGATATCTCCGAGGATGCCTCTTGACGGATATTACAGTATACTCATAAATGACAGGGAAGCAATAAAAGAAGTCGTAAGGCATTTTATAAATAAGCATAAATGCAAAAAGATAGCGTATATGTCGGGCGTAAAGGGAAGGCCTGACGCGGAGGCAAGGCTTGCGTCGTATAAGGAAGTAATGGATGAATACGGGCTTTATTACGACGACAGTTATATATTCCACGGAAATTACTGGACTGATAAGGGCGACGAGGCAGTTGACTATTTCCTTTCGTCACCGCTTGGAGTACCTGAAGCGATAGTCTGCGCCAACGACTATATGGCAATGTCTGTAGTTGAAGCCCTTGCGTCGCGCGGATACAAGGTACCGGAAGATATAAAAGTATCGGGATTTGACAATGTGGATAATCCGTCTGATATTTCCCTTACTACGGTTGATATTGATATGAAAGAGCTTGCATACAGCGCAATGGAGATCATTGACGATCTGTTCCGCGGAAAAGAGCGCGATACCGTTACGATGATAAACGGCGTTATGCTTGAAAGAAAATCATGCGGCTGCAATACCAATGACAGCAGGGAGATTAAGAACAGCAACGCAATGTATGACAGCATGGATTCAGAAACAATATACGCTCAGACTAGGTATTTTACCGTTGCGCTTCAGGATATAGAAAGCTTGGACGACGCCGTTGCAAGAATTGATAATTATATGTATCTGAACGGCAGGTTTGATAATTTCTTCCTGTGCCTGCAGACAGATGACGAAAAGTCCGACCTGAAACAATTTATCTCAACAAGGAAAGAGTTTCACAAAGAACTTGCATGTGTGCTTACGATGTTAAATAATGAGAATGCGAACATAGAACCGTTTAAATTTGATTCATCGGAATACATACCTGCCAGGTTTACTACGGAAGAACCGCAGATATATTGCTTCTCTTCGATACATATACAGGATGAGATATTCGGTTATATAGCTATAAGTTATCCCGACTGCAGGGCCGTAAAGAATGATTATTATTCGTTTGCCGTTAATATAGGCAATGCGCTTGACAGCCTCAGCAAGAGGCTTGCCCTTAAAAAGACGCTTATGGAGTTAGAAGAGCTGTATATAAGCGATCCGCTTACGGGACTGTTCAACAGGCGCGGGTTTGAATTTAAGACTGCCCAGTATTATGTTGAATGTATGCAGAAAAAGATCCCGTTTATGCTTATGACTATAGATATGGACGGCCTTAAGTATATTAACGATACTTACGGACATATACAGGGCGACATTGCGATAAGCACGCTCGGACGCGCTTTGGATAATGCGAAAACGCAGCAAAATGAAGTATGCGCGCGTGTAGGCGGCGATGAGTTCTATGTGTTCGCGATGGATTATGACGATCAAAAAGCGGATGAATTTAAGCAGAGAGTGTATCAGTATCTTGAAGAATACAATAAGGGATCGGATAACCAGTATATGGTTGAGGCAAGCTGCGGCGTAGTGGTTGTAGATGCATATGAAGATAATGAAGACGTATCCCTTGAATATTATATGAAGCTTTGTGATTATTACATGTACCAGAATAAGCGGGAAAGGAAAAAGGGCCGCACCAATTAAGGTACCGGACCATCATGCGTCAGGGAAAAGATACTCAAGGAATTTGATCGTATCGTCAAGCCTTTCGGTAGTCGCAACGATACCCATTACCGGAGTATTTTGCGCGCCGTTAAGAGACTTATATACAGGACTTTCAGAAAGGATTATGCCGCACGGATATGTTTCATCAGGCCTTACGGTATTTAATCCTTTTGGTGCATTAGGGTCGTTATCTTCTTCAAGTTCGGGATAATACAGATAGTCGGAATATTTGTCTAACTGTTCTTCATTTAATATATTTCTCAGATCATAAAAACATCCCAAAGAAGCGTAGTGGTCAAATGCCCCGGTATCGGCTATCATCGCATCCAGCTGTTTTGCATATATACATGATGTTATCTGCTGCGCGGCAGATAATGAGTCTGCGCTGTCCGTGCCGGACAGCATATAGTCGTCATCTATATCAACTTTTTCTTTAGAAGCATCGTAACCGAGATATTCTACAACATCCGAATTAAATGCCTCTAGGGCGTCTTCATCGAACCGGTCGTTTACTACAGCAACCATCAGGACTATATCGCGATAGTTGCTAACGGCATCATATATAAGATATCCCGCAATGGATATGATTGCAATTGCCGCAAACAAAGGAGCGAGATAATATTCCATAAAATGTGTCCTGCGCTCTTTGCGGTCCATATTCTTCCATTTCTGACGCTCGTCTATATCTTTATGCTCGGAGTATATGGAAGCGTCTTCGTCTAAAGCTGTTTTTTTGTATTTTGTATCTATCGCCATGGTTAGTCTCCTTAATATATAAGATAAGTATCCGTATGATATTCAATTATAATATATGTGCGCGCGGGTGGCAAGCGGGAGGGGAAATATAATAAAAAACTTCTTGCATTACAAAGGACAGTGTGTTACAATAACTAAACAATCTGAAATTTCAGTTTTTTCAAGCAAGGCATGGCAGTGCCTTTCAAAGGTAAATAGCATGGCTGTATCGGTCATAATCAGGATGATGGTTTGCGGGAACGTGGGGATTAAAAGAGAAGGATCTTTTATAATGCGTTTACAAAAAATCATACTTGCCATATGCGCATAAATGTAATATAATAAAAGAAAGGAAACACTATATGGGGAA
>CANQDW010000100.1 GCA_947593975.1 uncultured Lachnospiraceae bacterium | reverse complement strand
AATTCAATTAGTTCAGCCCGTGACCTTGGAACTGAGCAGAAGTCCAGTATGGCTTACTCGGATGTTGTATTTTCCTTAAAATAATTATTTTTCATTACAACTTTAAATTCACCGTGTACGGCAGAAAAAATAGGCTGAGGAAGACCGGCATTAATAAACTCCATTCTCATGGTAGGGATTCCGGAGTAACGGTTTTCTGTAATTTTGAGTAGTTCAAGTATATTAGCCAGAACGGAGTTCCTCACCTTATCAGATCAAAAATTTTATATTCCGGCCATAGTCTATTTGGAAAAATAGAAATATCTTCCTTATGTTTTCTTATGATCCTCACCGGTTTTTCTGTATTGTCATATACATGGAGGATATCACATAATTCTATTATTAATATTTTAATGTTATTCAAAGATTTGTGATAACGTTCAATTATTTTATTGTGATCAACATCATGACCGCCTAAAATAACCCGTGCTTCAATGCGGGCAACATTGATAAGAGGATTTGACATTTATTGCAGCCTGTTCATTGCTCATGCCGGTTGCCGCAACAATATCATCTGCATTTGTATATGAACCTATTATTTCAAAATATTGTGTGAGAGTACTTTTTCCGGAACCGTTTGGCCCGGCAAAGACCAAAATCATTGGCTTTCTATTCAACATATTTTTTCACTCCGTCAGCATATTGAATATAGGCCTTTTTTAGGACTTTATCATACATGGCGATTGGTTTTTTGCAGAACTTTGCTTTTTCAATGGCAGCCCGCACCGCCTGTTTAGCCCGTTTGTCCATTTCAATATCATTAGGTGAAATAACAGAATTATGTTCGGTACTGGTAAATACGTTTACTTTCCTGCCATCTTCTAATTTGATCGTTTTCATATAGAAAACCTTCTTTCAACAATGATTGTTATCGGTTTCAATAATTTATGCATTATTATATTATCATGTGCAATTTATATTTTCAATAATCAATTCTATAAAGTTATTTGATACAAACAAAAAATCTTTCCCGCTCGCTTGCAATGTGCAAAATTTAATGGTAGAATTAAGACTGCAAAGATGCATTGAAGGGAAAGGAGGCCGCTGGTGGAGAACGAAAATATAACACTTTCAGACATGGACATACAGTGGCATCCCGCTTTCTGCGCTGCGGCGGAGCTGGAATTTAAGGAGAACAAGACAGAGCTTGATTTCCAGCGTGAATATAACCTGAGTAAGAAGCCATTGCAGATAGATCTTCTTGTAGTCGAAAAGCTGGATGATATAAATGTTGAGAATGAAATTGGCCGGATTTTCAGAAAGTACAATGTGATTGAATATAAGTCTCCCAAAGACGGGCTGACGATTGACGATTTCTTTAAAACTTTTGCTTATGCAGAACTATATAAAAGCCAAGGGAAAACGGTTGACCAGATCCCTATAAATAAACTAACCGTTTCGGTGGTCCGGGAGAGGAAACCGGAAGAACTATTCCGGAGCCTGGCAAAATACGGATTTACGGTTGAAAAGAAGTTTGAAGGCATATATTATGTATATGGGCTCCATCTTCCGGCACAGATTGTTGTGACGAAGGAGCTTAACAGTAAAAAGCACAGAAGTTTAAAGGTTCTTTCAGAGAATGCACTGGAAGAAGATGCCAGGGCGTTTATAGAGGATGCACGTAAGCTTACCGATCAGGGTGATCTTATTAATGTGGATGCGATCCTGCAGGTAAGTGTGTCGGCGAACTATGATCTGTATAACGAATTGAAAAGGAGGTATCCTGAGATGTGTGAAGCGATGAAAACATTAATGCGAGATGAAATGATGGAAGCGCAGAGAGAAGGCAAAAAGAAAGGTATATTGGAGACACTTTTCGGTCTTGTCAAGGACGGGATCCTTTCTGTCTCAGATGCTGCAAAACGCGCTGATATGAATGTGGCAGATTTTGAGAAAGCGTATAAAACATTTTTGCTGTAGAAACGAGTCTTCCGTGGGGAGCGGATTTTTCCACAGGGGATTTCTTTTAAAGCTTGTGCCAGTATTTACTTGACACAAACCACGAACGAGAATATTGGTTCGAAAATGTTAAGCATCACAAACCAAAGGCAAACAAACCTGAGGCGAGTGGTGCTTTTTTTTGCTTTATAGGAAGTTCCGAGGCTAGAAAGAGCACAAAAAAGATCTGTCATACCTTTTCTACACCCTGACGTATCTCTGCTTTGAACTTTTTGGTTTATCAGGCAAAGTCAGTTTTAATTTGCCGGAGCTGATAAGCGGTGCAATAATATTAAGCATTGTGTGGGTGCGGGATTTACCCGTAAATTCAATTAGTTCAGCCCGTGACCTTGGAACCGAGCAGAAGTCCAGTATGGCTTCCTCGGATGTTGTATTTTCCTTAAAATAATTATTTTTCATTACAACTTTAAATTCATCGTGTACGGCAGAAAAAATAGGCTGAGGAAGACCGGCATTAATAAACTCCATTCTCATGGTAGGAATTCCGGAGTAACGGTTTTCTGTAATTTTGAGTAGTTCAAGCATATCAGGTATAGAACCGGTAATCCGTCTGTTGTCAATAAATCTTTCCCCATCTTCGCCTATCATACCCATTTCCGTTCCCGGAAGACAAACCGCAGTAATACATAGCTGCGGGAGATAAGTCTGTGGATATTTTGAAAATGCCATAAGTCCCGCAAGAGTTATATTCCCATCCGAGGTAATACCCATAAGTTCAAGGATTTCTTCATCAGACACATTTTCAGCAAGATTTTTACGTTCCTGTTTTACGGAATCAAGATAGTTATTTAAACGTTTTTCATTCATTAATTGCATTTTAGTATTTTCAATGACTCTGATGTCATCATGAATTCTTTTGCGAAATGCTTCATAGCTGTATATTTCATATTCACTCATTGATTCATCTGATTCCCCTACACGTATATATGAACCCTTTATTCTGCCGACGCCTTTATAGAATACAGGTCTGTAAGCAATATCTGCACCGGAAATTTCGGCAGAAACGACAATTTTACTGTTTATCTCACACACAGTAAATAGTGCCCGTACAGAAGGCTCCATCTGTTTGCATTGTTCAGTTACTTTTTTCTGTAAATCCTGTGGATCATAGACACCTTTTATTTTGTAATCATCATTTTCATCTATTCCAAAAATAATAATTCCGCCTTCATCTTGATTAGAAAATGACGACAGGGTGTTATATAACCTGGCAGGGCATCCGTGTTCTGCAGACTTTAGTTCTATCGTCTGTTTTTCTGTTTTCTGATGCTGTATATCAGTAATTATATTTCTTAATTCTTCAGTCGAGTAAAGATATTAAATAGTCAACAAATATGAAAACAAAATGATAGAGTTTGATAAATAAAATCAAATTTTGATAAGTGATTTTAAAATAATAAAAAGAAATATTTGGTGCTTTGTGCAAAAAAAGTTGTCCATAACGTAACACAAAGCGGTGCTTGAGAAATAATATGGACAACACGCCGCAAACCCAGTAAATACGGGCGTTAAGCGACTTTTTAATATGTGTAAAAAATAAGAAGTTTTGATAGGACGGCAGGAAATAAGTTCTTATATAAGGCAAATATTGTATAAATTACTGCAGATTTTGTGTATAGGAAATGATCACTGGTTAAAACAGGAGGATACGGACATGTGGTATGTGGTTCAGACAACATCCGGTGAAGAACAAAAAACAATGGATGTATGCCGGGCCAGACTGGATCCGTTACTTTATAAAGAAATGTTTGTGCCAATGTATATTGACAAAATGCACTTCCGGAAACAATGGCATGATGTAAAGAAGGTATTGTTCCCGGGGTATTTTTTTGCAGATACGGAGGATATAGACGCCGTACTAAAGGAACTGAGGCAGGTAAGCCGCCTGACAAAAGTGTTAAAAAGCGCGGACGTGGTATCGCCGATAAGTAAGGAAGAACAGGAATTCCTTACCGGGATGATGAATGAGGAGCACATAGTTGAATGTTCCACGGGCTTCATAGTAGGCGACAGTATATGCATCACGGACGGGCCGCTCCGCAACCACTACGGGATCATAAAAAAGGTGGACAGGCACAGACGTACGGCAAAGCTAGAGATCAACTTCTTCGGGAGGATGACGCCGGTTGAAGTGGGGCTTGAGATACTTGCAAGGCTTAGTGAGGAGCAGTTCGAGAAGTTAAAGGAAGATAAGCTTGCGACGTATAAGGCGCAGGAAGGCATGGAAAGTTCTGCAGACGGTGGGGACGCTGCAAAGGGCGGAAGCCGGACTGCAGAGGATGTGCAGAGTACGGGATACCCGAAAGAGAGGCTTGTGAGGATAAAGTCAGGGGTATTTGCCGGGATGCAGGGAGTGCTTGTGAATACGAATGAGA
>CANQDW010000099.1 GCA_947593975.1 uncultured Lachnospiraceae bacterium | reverse complement strand
AATTGCGGCCTCAACAGAATCATAAGATACATATGAAGCAGACGTTACAGATGCATCCTTTACGTTAATGCTGTAAACCTCGGGACCTGCAACCTGATTCCCGTGCATATCGGTATAATCTATTCCCATCCATTCCTGATGGGTAAATTTATACACATCATCCACGCTTGCATCTTTTATAGAGTCAAGGGCGGGCAGCGCGCTGTTATTAAACGGCTTCCAGCCCCTTACCAGATTGATTCCGGTCACCTCAGGCGTCGGCGCCTCCGGTGTTTTGTCCGGAACCGGCTGGGTCGGCTGTATGGCATTTCCGCCGGGCTGTTTTCCCGCCTCTTTTGGCGAAACCGTAACCGTTACGCTGCCAATCTTTCTGGTTTTCTTTTTTAACGTTTCTTTCACAGTAATCTTTGCTTTACCTTCCTTTTTGCCTTTTACAACTCCTTTAGCGGTAACGGACGCAACCGCTTTCTTGGAAGTTTTAAACTTATACTTTGCTTTTTTTGCTTTATTTGCAATCTTGATCGCCTTTTTTTCTCCAACTTTAAGCGATATCTTTTTTGTCTTTACAGAAGCTTTCTTAGCCGCGTCCGCATCGGACACTCCCCCTGCCGCCGCAAGACAGACCATGGCTGCTGCCATAACAATGCTGATAATTCTCCTGACCATGTGTATTCCCCTTTCTTTTTTTCACGAGTTTAACTGCGCTTCAGTATTATTATAATTCAGTTTATTGAAATACACATTGCATAAAACTGATAACATATTGTATAATAATGATATGTATATCGTTGGTTTGCTGTTTAACAGATAAGGGATGATACTATGAAGGATTACGCGGGATACCGGGAAGAAAACGGCCGCCAGACAAGCGGGTTTATGTTTTATATATATACCCTGTATGCAAACTGCGGACAAAATGTGCCTCTGCACTGGCATGAAGAAATCGAGATCCTATTTTCTAAGGCTGACGGGATACTTATGCTTGACGGCAAAAAAATAAACTATCTTAAAGGCGATATACTTTTCATTAATTCACAGCAGCTGCACAGCACCTATCATACAAGCGCGGGCTGGGCATACCATATTCTCATACATCCCGAACTTCTCTGCATCCGCAATATATTAAATGATAAAAATAAAAGTTTTCATTTTAAGGAAAAAATAGCTTCTGACGATGTATTTTGCAGACAGCTTCTCGAAAATATAATCCATATTCCCACACCTGTATCATATAAAAACAGGCTCTTTGTCATGAGCAGGCTCTTTGAACTGCTGTTTTATCTTATGGACAAGGGATATTTGATCATTGAAAACGAAACCGGGATAACTACCCAGGAAAGCTATATAAAATCTGCGCTTGAATACATCAGCCAAAACTTAAGCCATAAGATCCCCATTCAGAGCATAGCCGATGAAGTCGGGATTTCCAAAGAATACCTTATGCGCCTTTTTAAAATATATACGGGAGAAACAATCAACGCATACATACAGGCGCACCGTCTCGAAGCGGCGAAAAACGACCTGTCCGCCGGATACAGCCTTACAGATATCATATACAAATATGATTATTCCGACGTCGCTTACTTCTGCCGATTGTTTAAAAACCGTTACGGCATATCGCCCGGGAAATTTAAAGAGAACCAAAACAAGGACCATATATGAAAAAATAGGTTCAATTTTCAATATGCGATTCTAAAATAATCTAAATAGGATTTGTATTTATCCTGCGCCGAAAGACAGGTATCAGTCAGATAGCCTTTTTCATTGTTCCATTCCGCAATCCCGCGGTAATAAAACATTTTCAGGTTATCCTCGATAATAAACGGAATTATATTATATTTCAGACATTCTTTGAACATGATCAGTCTGCCGACCCGTCCGTTGCCGTCTTGAAACGGATGGATTCTTTCAAACTTTACATGGAAATCCAGTATATCCTCAAAAGTCTTTTCTGCTTTTTGGTTATATTCTTTTAATATTGCCTGCATATTGCCGGCAACTTCTTCCGGAAGAGCAGTTTTCATACCCCCAACCTCATTTGGAAGTTTCTTATAGGCACCGACAGCAAACCAATCTTTACGCGAGTCGCTGGTACCGTTCTTCAGAGTCATATGAAGATCTTTAATGAATTTCTCTGTCATCTCCTCTTCTGCATTATCAATAATGATATCAATACACCGGAAATGATTTACCGTTTCAAGCACATCATCTACATTTAATGCCTCATTTTCCGTACCGATAGTATTGGTATCAAAAATATATCTTGTCTGAGCATGAGTCAGGCGGCTGCCTTCAATGTGATTTGAATTATATGTCAATTCTATCTGGGTTTTATGATAAATACCGCCGGGATATTTACACGCTTTCTGTTCCTGCAGGATATTAAGCAGCGTCTCCGGCTTTGCCTCCATCTCAGCGTCTGAAAGGCTTCCCATATAATCCCCTCCGTTAATTCAAGATCATAACTGCGCTAAACTGGGGTTTAGCTCATCAAAATTGTAATCATCATCATATAAATTCTGCCCTCTGGCAATCCCGATTCTCTTTGTATTTACCATGTCCTTATTTTCTTTAACCTCAGGCTGCATGAAACGATCTATCATCTCCATCAAAAACTGCAGATTATCTTCTGAAAGTCCACTGATTTTTTGAACAACCCGATCTTGCAATACTGACATATAAAAACCGCCTTTCCTTCATAAAATTAACTGTTCCAACTGTCTGCCTAAGAATATTATACACAAATACAGCCGACTATACAATTGCAAACTCCTTTTATGCTGCCAAAACTACAGTTCTCTACTGACAAAGTGAAGCAGCGATAATGTTATTGTGTGTTTTCAAGCTTTTCATTCAAAAAATATTTAAAATTGGTGTGCAGAACTAATAACTACACACCAATTAATATAACACAAAAAGCGTAATTATACTACTGAAATATTCTTTTCCTTGAAATAACCATAGTAGATACAATCTTATCTGCTACGCATCGTTCATAACTTACTCCTTCTGCATTTAACCTAAAACTCCAAACTATCCGCATGGAGCAGAAAATATTTCATACCCATAATCACAAATCCTTCTTCATTTCTCCAAGGCTTTTTCGTTCCGTTTACTATAACAATCTTCTTAAATGAATCTGAAATATTTCGGAGTGAATTAAGTTCCTGTGTCTGCTTTTCCGCAGAAGTCATATCATAAGCTACTTGAATGTAATATCTCTGACTTCCCTGGTTCACTACAAAATCAACCTCTAACTGCTTATGAACTCTCTTTCCTTCGCCATTCTTTGCAAATACATCCACAATGCCAACATCCACATTGTAACCACGAATAAGCAGCTCATTGTAAACAATGTTTTCCATAATATGAGTAGGTTCCTGCTGTCTAAAGTTTAGTCTGGCATTTCTAAGTCCAATATCAGAAAAATAGTATTTCAGATTTGCCCCTACATACTTTCTGCCTTTAATATCATACCTGTTCGCCTTAGAAATCAAAAATGCCTCTGCCAGATAATCAATATGGTTGGATATGGTTTTATTGCTATAATTGATACCTCGTTCACTTTTAAAGGTGTTCGATATTTTAGTTGGATTGGTAGAGGCTCCTATGGCAGAAGCAAGAATATCCACCAAAGTTCCGAGTTCATCAACATTTTGAATCCTGTTTCGCTCTATTACATCCTTGATATAAACATTGGTAAAAATATTTTTAAGATATTCAGCCTTTTGGCGTTCCACAGGAAATTGTGCTACCTGCGGCAAGCCGCCATATATCATATATTCCTCCCAGGCATCATCATAATCTCCATCAAAAGCTGCATAGAACTCTGCAAAGGACAACGGATAAATTCTGATTTCATCGCCTCTGCCCCTAAATTCCGTCACAATATCGCTGGATAAAAATTTAGAATTACTGCCAGTTACATACACATCAATGTTACTGATACGAAGCAAGCTGTTCAGCACTTCCTCAAATCGCGGCATAAACTGTACTTCGTCCAAAATCAGATAATACTTCCGGTTATCTTTCATTACATCTTTAATATATTGATAACACTTCTTCGGATCTCTCAGTTCCTCATTTTCAATGCCATCTAAAGCAATTTCAATGATGTGATTATTATCTACACCATTATCCAATAAATATTTCTTAAACAATACAAATAACAGAAATGATTTACCACATCTCCTAATTCCTGTGATAATTTTAATCATTCCGTTATCTTTTCGTATCTTTAACTGTTCAAGGTATGAATCTCTTTTAATTTCCATAGTGCTACTCCTTGTTTTCGTGTATTGCACGAATTTTAGTAATGATATTTTACTACTAAATCGTTTTCTATTCAATAGACATTACTATTTTTTGTGAATTTGCACTGTTTTATGTAGATTCATGTTCATATAGCGCATTTCGCCGCGTCGGGTTTACTGCTTCTTATTCATTTTACTTTCGACTGTACCCACTTTGCCACGCTCTTGTAGGACAAATCCGTTAAATCCTTTCCCTTTACCACTTTTGCGCCCTTAGCAGACTCTTTTACTCCTTTTATACTTCCGGATATACCACTTCCCCCACTGGTACAGAAAGGCACGATTATTTTTCCTTCCAAATTATAGGATTCCAGGAAAGTCCTGATAATCTTCGGTTCTTTGCC
>CANQDW010000098.1 GCA_947593975.1 uncultured Lachnospiraceae bacterium | reverse complement strand
GTTTTAAGGGAATATTTGCTTGATAGAGAAAAGGAGGTTGTGACGATTATGATGAGTTTGTTTGATGAAGAACAGATTATGAAGTCGTTTATCAGAAGTGAAAGGCACGATGAAGCGAGAGAAACAGCGGAAAGAATGATAAAAATGGGAAAACTATCACTTGATGAAATTGCGCTATGCGTTCCATCATTATCATTAGACGAATTAAGGGAACTTGAAGCAGAGGTTATGCAATTAGCGTAATCAATTATATCAATCAAAATCAAATATAGTGACAGCGTTAGAGCATATAGAAACAGTGATCTATATGCTCTTTTTTGCCATTAAGGAAGAATAATCGGCGAAGCGTTTTCTATTCGACATGGGCAGAAATGTCGTGGAAGATTCGATTAACCTTCTTAATGGGCAGTAGATTTTTTCGCATTTGAGTGATATAATGCTAAATGTTGAGTAAAGAATATTTAGACTTTATTTTAGGGCAGTTTTGCCGCGCTCCACAAAGGCAAGCCGGATCAGAACGACATTGAAAATGTAAAGATATTTGCGAAAAAAATTTTTAGGATAAAGGGGACTATATTGTGGACGAAAAATTTGACATTCAGGAATATATGACCCGCGGCGTTGAGACGATTGTGGCAGAGTCTTTGAAAGCTACCCTGAAAGACCCTCGTGAGAGCGCTTTTATGGTTCGCTTCGCGGCAGCCAGCAAAAAAGCATCAAAACGCCGGGCGGAAGCCGAAAAGGCAGGAGAACACATTCCCCCGTTCTTGATTGCCAGTATCACCAGCAGCTGCAATCTCCACTGTGCCGGCTGTTATTCCCGCTGCAATCATGCCACCGTGGATGCAGCGCCGGTATGCCAGCTGTCTGATGACGAATGGCTTACAATCTTTCAGGAGGCAGATGAAATCGGAGTGAGCTATATCCTTCTGACCGGCGGGGAGCCGATGCTGCGGCAGGATATTATTGAAGCAGCCGGAAATATGTCGAACATCATCTTTCCAATCTTTACAAACGGTACATATATGGATGATGCTTACTTTACCCTGTTTGACAAGTGCCGCAATCTGATCCCGGTCATGAGCATTGAGGGCGGCAAAGAGGAAACCGATGAACGCTGTGGAAAAGGCGTATATGAAAAACTGATCTCCAACATGGATGCGCTGCATGATAAGGAACTGTTGTTTGGCGTTTCTGTCACGGTGACAACGCGAAATGTCCGCGAGGTCATTTCACATGAATTTCTTGACACGCTGGCAGAGCGCGGCTGCAAGCTGGTGATTTATGTGGAATTTGTACCCGTAACAGAGGAAAGCAAGGAACTTGCGCCCGGTGAAGCAGAGCGCGCGATTTTGAAAGAAGGCATTGCGCAGCTGCGTGAGGAATGTCAGGAAATGGTATTTGTTTCATTCCCCGGCGACGAGAAAAGCTCCGGCGGCTGTATTGCTGCAGGCCGAGGCTTCTTCCATATCAACTCCCATGGTGGAGCGGAACCTTGCCCATTTTCTCCGTATTCGGACATCAATGTGCGTGATACCTCTCTGAGACAAGCATTAAAGTCGCCGTTGTTCGCCGCTCTGCGTGAAGGCGATATACTGGCAGACGATCATGTTGGCGGCTGTGTTCTGTATGAAAAGCGGGGTGCGGTTGAAACGATTTTGTCCGGAGGAGGTAAATAAGGTAAATATAAGAAATATGTTTGTTAAGAAGCAATATCGTTAATGATAACGTTTGGTACTTTAATCATTGCACTGCTTGCCTACATAGATAGGATTCACAAGCGAAAATAAATAAGCCTACCTTGTACTTAGCCGTAGAGGTAGGCTTATAATTACCCAGAGGCTAACCACTTTGTGGGCGGTTGCTTTCACATAAACAAAGTACCATACAATAAATAAAATGTCAATACATATTCTGAAGTACATAAATTATAATATCTTCTTCTGCAATTCTATTACGGGAATTGGCATAAATGACAATCCAATAACTACAACCCATTGCCAGGCGCTCAGCATCACAGTATTAAATACCGGATTGAGCGCAGGCACGCATATAGTAACAGCCTGCAGTAAGGCGCATATTATTGTTGATACTACAAGTTTTCTGTTCTTGAAAAACCCTATTTCAAAAAGAGACTTATCGCTTCTTGAATTAAAAGCATGAAACAGCTGCGTAAGTCCGAGTACCGCGAAACACATTGTATTTGCGTTTGCGGGACTGGTGTTAAGGCCTATTGCGTAGGCGGTAAGCGCAAGGCTTCCGATAAAGGCTCCTTCGAGAGCTGTTTTAAGGCCCAGACCGCCGGAAAATATACCTGTATCAGGGGATACGGGCGGACGCTTCATTATGTTTTTGTCAGGCGGTTCCATCCCGAGAGACAGCGCGGGAAAGGAATCGGTTATAAGGTTTATCCATAAGAGCTGTACGGCGCATAACGGAGCCGTAAGACCGAATAATATTGCAAAAAATATAGTGATTATCTCGCCTATATTGCATGATATGAGAAAATGAATGGATTTTTTTATATTGTCATATATACGTCTTCCTTCACGGACCGCAAGTGTTATCGTGGAAAAATTGTCGTCCTTAAGTATCATGTCGGATGCGTTTTTGGCAACGTCGGTTCCCGTGATTCCCATTGCGCAGCCGATATCGGCGGCTTTTAGCGCGGGAGCGTCGTTGACGCCGTCGCCTGTCATGGCGACTATTTCACCATTTTTTTGCAGAGAACGCACAATTCTCAGTTTATGTTCGGGAAGTACTCTTGCAAATACGCGGTATCTGCATATATTTTTATCTAAATCGGCGTCAGACATCTTAGAAAGCATATCTCCGGTTATTACTTCGGGGTTTTTGCCCGCGATGCCAAGGTCGGCTGCAATCTTTGCGGCGGTAGCGGCGTGGTCGCCGGTGATCATTACGGGTTTTATGCCGGCGCCGATACATTCTTTTACGGCAGGCTGCACTTCTTTTCTTGGCGGGTCGATCATAGCTACAAAACCTGCAAAAATAAGATTACGTTCACAGTTATTTATATCATTTAACGAGATATCGGTTTTGTACGCCACAGATAAGATTCTAAGTCCTTCTGAAGCGTAGGCGCTGTTTTTCGAAAGGAGCTGTCTTTTCGCCGAAGCATTAAGAGGAAGTATTTTCCCGTTATCAGCTTCATATCTGCTGCATAAAGGGATAAGCATTTCAGGAGCTCCCTTTGTGATGGAAAAGGTGTTTGAGCCGGATGTATGCAGGGTTGTCATAAGTTTCCGCGCAGAATCAAAAGGTATCTCTTGTATGCGGCGGTACCTTTTTCTTTGCTCATATATATCAATGCCGGAATCGCACGCGGCGTTAAGCAGCGCATTTTCGGTAGGCTCGCCGATTGTTTCGGTATTTTGGATTATAGAATTGTTGCATAACGAGCACATGCCAAGAAGCTTTTTCCCATACGGGGAAGATAATGGGACTTCACCAAAAAAGGAATACTCTTTAATTATATGCATTTTATTCTGAGTAAGCGTGCCTGTTTTATCGGAACATATTACAGTTGTACTGCCGAGGGTTTCAATGGCAGGGAGTTTTCTTATTATGGCGTTGTTTTCCGCCATTTTTGTTACGCCGAGGGAAAGCATGATCGTGACAATGGCGGGGAGACCTTCAGGTATGGCTGCAACCGCAAGGCTTACTGAGGTCATGAACATATCGATTATCGGACGTTTCATTATAACGCCTGCAATGAATATGATTATGCATATTATGAGCGCGGTTATGCTTAGTATCTTGCCTGTGGCCGCAAGGCGTTTTTGAAGCGGGGTTTCAGGCGCTTCTTCGTCTATCAGCATGTCTGCTATCGCGCCGAGTTCTGTGTTGGTTCCGGTGGCGCAAACTATGCCGATGCCGTGCCCGTAACAAATCATGCAGCCTGAATATACCATGTTATGCCTGTCGTTAAGATGGGTATCCGGCGAAAGGGTATCGGGATATTTGTGCACGGGCTGTGATTCCCCGGTAAATGAAGACTCGTCTGCCATAAGGTTGTGCGAGGTTATTATCCTTGCATCTGCGGGAACAAGATAGCCGGTTTCAAGCATGATTATATCGCCGGGGACTATTTCCGGGGCGGGTATTTTTTGCCAGGCGGAATCGCGCAGTACAGTTGCGGAAGGAGCGGTCATCTTTTTTAGGGCTTCGAGCGAGTGTTCGGCTTTTTTTTCCTGGAATACGCCTATAATGGCATTTATGATTATTATGATGAGGATTATTCCCGGTTCGATAAAATCAGGTTCGCCGTTTATATATGAGACGGCAAAAGATATCCCTGCCGCGCAAAGCAGCGTATATATCATGAAATCCTTAAACTGCATGAGAAACATTTTGATAAGGCTGTTTTTCGCAGATGAGGGAAGTTCGTTTCTGCCGTATTTCTGCAAAAGCTTTTTTGCCTGCGCGGCGGAAAGCCCGGCGGAAGACGAGGAGGAGAACCTTGAAATGATGTTATTTATATTATGGCTGTGCACATTTATACCTCCGGCATTATGTATCCCAGACGGATAAGATTCGTTTGATATATGTGTATTCATAAAGAGTGAGAAATATTATCGGAAAACTTGACATAAAAATAACATATTGATATAGTAATTGTTTAAAAGGCATAATAACAGACTGATGCCGGAAAGGGTTATTTGTTATGAAAAAAAGACTTGTAAATTGCAGCGCGGTTTTTATAATAGCGGTTTTTGTCATGCTTGCGGGAATGTTTGTGAATACTTCTGATTCTAAGGCGGCATCGACATACAGGATAAAGATAAACAAGCAGCAGAACTGCGTTACGATATATAAGATAGACTCCAAAGGTGAATATAAGCCGTATAAAGCTATGATATGTTCGGTAGGCGCCGCAACGCCTTACGGTACTTTTGGATTAAAGGAAAAGATTCGCTGGCATGAGCTTGAGGGACCGGTATACGGACAGTACTGCACAAGGATCACGGGACATATATTATTCCATTCTGTGTGGTATTACCAGAACGGCAATCCGG
>CANQDW010000097.1 GCA_947593975.1 uncultured Lachnospiraceae bacterium | reverse complement strand
GAATCAAATCTAATGTTCAAAGAGACAGGAGTTTCTAAAAGAAAGCTCACTGTCTTTTTTGTAACCCTTTCACTGTCACTTTGTAACCGAACACATATCTATGCTCTAAAGCCCTAAAATCATAAAATAGACTTACAAGCAACAAAGATTTTATGGTTAGGAAAAGGAGCGAAAACATGAATAATGAAAAGGAGATTGTCGGATTAAAAAACGAAAAGCAGGACATAAATGCGGTTTCTAATATTCCCCTATGGGAAAAGTATACCCTTTCCGTTGAAGAAGCAGCATTATATTTCCGGATAGGAAGAACAAAACTTCGTAAGCTGATTGCTGAAAACGAAAATGCATCTTATATTTTGTGGAATGGCAACAGACCGCAGATTAAAAGAAAGTTGTTTGAAAAGTATGTTGATAAAGCCGATGCAATCTAAGGTTACTTATGATCATCAATTTGGAGAACAAATAAAGGAAAATCCATTAATCGTAACGCTTAGCGTTCATTATTACAAATTTCCTGTGGCAAAAGGAGTTTTCAGGCGGTATAATGATTTTATCGTATTGGAGTTCCTTATTGAAAGGAGCGGGACAATATGTCAGAGAAAAGAAGAGATAAAAAAGGTCGTATCTTACGGAAAGGAGAGAGTCAGAGAGCAGACGGACGGTATATGTATCGTTATCTGGATTGCAGTGGAAAATATCAGGCTGTATACAGTTGGCGGCTTGTGGAGACCGATCCGTATCCAAAAGGCAAGAGACAGGAGGATGCTTTACGCACTAAGATAGTGGCAATTGAGGAAAATAACAGAGATATGATTTCTAACATTGCCGGCAGTATGACATTAAATGAGCTGTTTGAGCATTATGTAAATATGCAGACAAGGCGTAAGAAAGTTAAGATAAGAACTGCGCAGAACTATACCGGTATCTGGAATAAGAATATGCGTCAGTTACCGATGGCAAATATGCCCATTGGGAAGATACGCAGGACGCATATATTGGATACCTATCAGGCAATGCAGGAAAACGGGGCCGGAAATGGTAGTATTATCCTGCTCCACAAGGTTTTGAATGCAATGTTCAACTATGCGGAATCAGAAGATATGGTAAGACGGAATTACGCAAAAGGGTGTACGAAGGAACTGGGTATTTACAGCAATAAGAGGGATGCCTTGACTATGGAACAGCAGAAGGAATTTCTGGATTTTTTAGAAAACAGACAGGAATTAAGCTGGTACTATAACCTGTTTGTGTTTTTCCTTGAAACAGGATGCCGATGTGGAGAAGGAATCGGACTTACTTGGTCAGATGTGGATTTTCATAAGCGGTTCATCAAGATTGACCATCAGCTTATCTATGAGGTGGATGAAGATGGTAAACTTTGTTTCCAAGCCACAGAGCCAAAAACAATCAAGAGTATCCGCAGGGTTCCTTTAAGTCAGAAAGCATTACAGGCATTGAAAATGCAGAAAGCGCAGATGCAGAAAGCCGGTTTGCTGGAAAACCATATGGTAGACGGTTACAGTGATTTTGTATTCTTGCGGGAAGATGGGCAGTTGCTAACTGCCGGTAGAATGGATATGTTGATCCACCGTATTGTATATGAATGCAATGCAGTAAAGATTGCAAATGCGATCAAGGCAGATACGGAACCGGAACTGCTGCCGAATATTTCTACCCATATACTCCGGCACACCGCCTGTACCCGTATGGCAGAACAGGGTATGGATCAGAGGACATTGCAGGAGATTATGGGGCATCAGAATCTGGCACTTACCATGAAAGTTTACAACCATGTGGACGACAAACGGATGCGAGACGAAATGGACAAGATTGATGCTGCGCGAAATGGCGAAAAAGCCAGTAAAATCAAAGCATCATAGCCTGTTATTTGTACACGGAAATGTACACAAAAAAAACACCGTTTTACACAGTTTTTACACACGCTCAATGAGAAAATGCGAAAACCTATAAAAAGTTATGTTTTCTGAAAGCATTTCTAATTCCCAAACCAAGGGCATTTGACAAGATATAAAAATTTCTGGGAAAATTCTAAATCCCCTCCAACCTTACGAAACTGTAAGATTTTCCTAAAGAAATGTAAGCCGAATCTATGGTATTGCATTTCTTTTTTTTGTTACAATACTATCAGCATAGCATAATAAAAAGATTGGAGGAAAGATAATTATGACGATTTTGGAGGTAAAAGGACTTAGAAAAATATATTCCACACGCTCCCAGGGCAATAAAGTAGAGGCATTAAAAAATGTAAATTTTTCAGTAGAGCAGGGAGAGTATGTAGCTATTATGGGAGAATCCGGTTCAGGAAAAACCACGCTTCTTAATATTCTTGCGGCAATAGATAAACCTACGTCAGGTGAAGTAGTACTTGAAGGAAGGAATTTATCGGATATAAAAGAATCGCAGATGGCAGCTTTCAGACGTAAGAATCTGGGATTTGTATTTCAGGAATTTAATCTGCTTGACACATTTACCATAGAAGACAATATATATCTTCCGCTTGTGCTTGCAGGCAAATCGTATAAGGAAATGAATGAGAGGCTTATGCCTATTGCGAATGAACTTGGAATTGCAGGGCTTCTTAAAAAATATCCGTATGAAGTTTCGGGCGGACAAAAACAGAGAGGCGCTGTTGCAAGGGCAATGATCACTAATCCGAAACTGATTCTTGCGGATGAACCGACGGGAGCGCTGGATTCCAAATCTTCTGATGAACTTTTGAGGTTGTTTGGCGAAGTAAATAAAAGCGGACAGACAATACTTATGGTTACACATTCTGTTAAGGCGGCAAGTATGGCTAACAGGATATTGTTCATTAAAGACGGCGAGGTATATCATCAGATATACCGTGGTAATGATACTGACGATATACTTTACCAGAAGATTTCAGATACTCTTACAATGATTGCAACAGGGGGTGAGAAAAGATGAAGGCAGGGTTTTATCCAAAACTTGCGTTCTTAGGCATACGTAAAAACAGGCTGATGTATTTTCCATACATACTCACCTGCGCGGGGATGATTACAATGTATTATATAATCGTATTTTTGCAGTTCTCTGATACGGTAACTAATCTGAGGGGCGGCGTTACGCTGCAGGAGATGCTTAAATTCGGAGGCAGGGTTATAGCATTATTTTCGTGTATTTTCCTGTTTTATACCAATTCGTTCATTATGAGGCGCAGGCGCAGGGAATTCGGCCTTTATAATATTCTCGGAATGGGAAAAGGAAATATTGGCAGGATGCTGTTTTGGGAATATCTGATCATATCGGTAATATCAATAGGCGCAGGGCTTATATCGGGTATTGTTATATCCAAACTTGCAGAACTTGGGCTGATAAATATTATAAAATCAAAGCTTAATTATAATCTTTATATATCAGGCACGGCAGTTATAAGAAGCGTAACAATATTCGGGCTTATATTTGTGCTGCTGTTTCTTAATTCATTAAGGCAGGTTAAATTTACGAGTGCGGTAATGCTTCTTAAAAGCGAATCAACCGGAGAGAAACCGCCTAAAGGCAACTGGTTTATCGGTATACTGGGGGCAGCGGTACTTATTGCGGCTTATTATCTTGCCATTTCGATTAAAAATCCCCTGCAGGCTCTGACAATGTTTTTTGTGGCGGTGCTGCTTGTTATAGCAGGCACATATTTTATTATGATTTCGGGCTCGGTTCTTTTCTGCCGCATACTGCAGAAAAAAAAGAATTATTATTACAAACCGAACCATTTTGTATCAGTATCGCAGATGGCATACCGTATGAAACGAAACGGGGCGGGGCTGGCTTCTATATGTATCCTTGCGACTATGGTGCTTGTTATTGTTTCTTCCACATTATGCATGGTCGTCGGAGAGGAGGATTCGCTTAACAGCAGATATCCCAGGGAATGTAATATGAGCTTCTGTTTTGCGTATCAGGATAGTATTTCTGATATGCGTATAGATAGCCTGAAAAAGGATATTGAAAAAGTTACAAAAAAGCAGGGAATTTCCTGTGATGACGTATATGGATACCGTTACATTGACGCATCCGGAGTTCTTGCGGGAGATACTGTAGATATAAAACCTCCTGAAAAATTTAATGCCGTTTCTTCTGAAGCAGTAGGCCTTATTATTGTAAACCTTTCGGATTATAAAAGAATATCAGGGGTAAATGAGGTATTAAAAGATGATGAGGCGCTGATGTATACAAATATTACAAAATACGATTATGAAACTATAGGATTTAACAATGGAGATACTTATAAAATAAAAAAACAGCTGGACAGATTTGATATGAACAGTTCCGTCAGCATGGTGACGGCTATTCCGTATATTGCGCTTGTGGTGCAGGATATAAATAATGCCCGTTATGATTCCGGTTACAATATAAGTTTTGATTATGGTTTTAATGTGGATAAAGGAGGCAGGGCAAAAATAAGATGTATTCACGGTTAAGGGATATGTTTAAAGACGGAGGAAGTCTTAGGGATACGTATGATATCGTGTCATTTTACTATGATGATAAAGAAGAAGGCAGGGAAGCTTTTTACAGCCTTTATGGAGGACTGTTTTATATGGGCATAATACTTAGCATAGTTTTTATATTTGCAACGGTGCTTATTATTTATTACAAGCAGATTTCGGAAGGTTACGAAGACTGTATGCGTTTTGAAATTATGAAAAAAGTCGGCATGACAGGCCGGGAAATACGAAAGAATATTAATTCACAGCTCCTTCTGGTATTTTTTATACCGCTTGTATTTGCTGCATGTCATCTGATATTTGCATTTCCTGTGATACGGGAACTGCTGCTCATGTTTAATATCAATAATGTGCCGCTGTTTGTGGTAACGGCGCTTATAAGTTTTGCGGTATTTGGAATATTTTATGTCATTGTATACAGAATTACATCTAATGCTTATTATAATATTGTCAGCAAGGCAAAGGAATAACCAAGGCTAGTTGGAGTAAAGATATTGTCAGTTGATCAAAAATAAATAAAAAGAGTATTGGTTCCTTGAGGTATAATGATTTTAA
>CANQDW010000096.1 GCA_947593975.1 uncultured Lachnospiraceae bacterium | reverse complement strand
TATTGATATTGGCATACCTGTCATCTCCGTTTTTATTTTTGTAAAAAATTTCTTTAAAACTCCGCGTTCTATGCATATGTCCACTGCCTTATCCACAGCCTTATTAAGCGGCATGTTTTTTCTGTACCTGCGCACCAAGTCTGTGAAATAGCAGTACCCGTATAAGGTCCTGCACGCTTTCTTGAGATCTTCGCTCATGCCTGCATTTATGTTAATGAACAGCACCTTAAGCTCCAGCCACGGCTCGTCTTCTTTTACCATGTATGCGTCTGAAAGTTTTAGTATCTGCCTTTCGGGCTGCTTTTTGACCCCGTTATAGAATACAACAAACTTCGGTGCAGGTATTTTTAAAAGCTTGGATGAATATATGGAATCATCCAAACAGGAGCTTATCTGTTTTGCAAAATATATAAGGTGCCTTAGAGGCATGTTCGGGTTTACCGTGCTTTGGTGCTCATATAGGTTTATGGTGTTACCTATTATAAAGGAGACATCATTTTTCATCCCCATATATACTACGTTCTCAAGCGTGGTGACAGTAAGCGCCTTCTCATTGGTATAGTGGGAGCCGTTAAGCGCGTTATACAGCGACAGCAGCTCCTTTTTCCCTTTAAAAAGCATACGGAACAGCGTGTCCTTATACTTTTTGTTCGCAGTCTTTTTCTTACTCAAATATCATATACCTCCCGTATAAGTATTAACCTGCAGGAGGATATGTTCAGCCGCTCCTGCTTATTATCATGAAATAAAAGCATAGAGTTTCTGAAAAATATTCGGATAAAAGAAATATCATAGAATCAATCACATAGAACGTATGCTTTTTATTAGTGTAACACATACATGAATGTAATGCAAGAACTTTTTTGAAATACGGGAAATATTTTCAAATGCAGCCTTATATTTTAATAAAGCAGCATCCTTATATACGACACAAGGGACTGCGTTTTTTTGCTTCCGTACAGCACTTCTCTGGCATATATCGGCGCATCGGTAATGATTCCGTCAATACCTATCCTTTTCATCCTGTTCATTTCCACATTATCATTTACTGTCCACGCATATACGCCTTTACCATAGCTGTGCGCGCGGTTTACGCTGTCCTGTGTAAGATATGAAGAATTGACGCTGAAAAAATCAATATTTTCATCATTAAAATAATCGCCGTATGCCGCCGATACGATATATCCTGTATATATATCCATATTGCAGCCTTTTACTTCTTTAAGGTATTTGTAACTGGTGGATGAAAACATGCACTGCTCGTCCATGTCCATTTCATCGACGATCGCCATTATATTTTTTACAAAGTCAGAGTCCTTTTTGCCCTCTTTAATTTCAATATTAAGATTTATTTTGCTTTTGCATAACTGCAGCGCCTCTCTCAAAGTGGGTATCTTTGTGCCGGCATATTTCCTTGCGAAGCCGGAACCTGCGTCAAGCTTAAGTATATCCGAATAATCCATGTTCCACACATATTCGTTCTTTCCCGTTGTTCTATACAGATTTGCGTCGTGCAAAAGCACAATCTCCCCATCCTTAGTCTGACGGACGTCTATTTCCACAAAGTCGGCAAGGCTGTCAATCGCAAGCTTAAGCGCAGGTAAGGTATTCTCGGGAGCCTCGTCCGAATAACCCCTGTGCGATGTTATGGTTATTCCTCCAAAAGTATTTTTTGCGGAAAGATTTCCATTTCTTATTACATCCGCCGCATTGTATATTGTCCCGATAAGTATCACTGCGGATATGATAATAAGTATTCTTTTATTCCATGCCGAATTTTTCTCTACCTCAACGGGGCAGAATAATTCATCGTCTTCTGCGGGCTCGTATTTATAAAATGCATACACAGATATTCCCGAATACAGCATTACCGATGCAATACTCACAAAATAAAGAAGTATGGAATCTATATATCTGCCGATCACCTGTATAAGCGCCATTTCAAGATTATCCCTTGCAAACAGCACGACCAGGCAGGACATTATTACTACCATTACCGCATACACAATATAATAAACCGCTGTATAAAGTACCGTGGCAAAAACATATGCGGGAACTACACGTATGAATCTTTTTTTGAAAAATACCTTTCCCTGCTTAAATGCCTCCCTGCCCCTTTTATTCAGAAACGCATTGTAGCATACCGCATACATATTCACTATTATAAAACCGATAATAACCGCCACGATCAATATAAAAAGCGCCGCAAACAGCTTAATGCCGAAAAGCTCGTTTTTAATATCCGCGATCCGGGTTTCAGTGCCGATAAGCCGGCACAGCACAAAACTCTGGCAAAGATAAAAAAGACCTCCTGCAAGCGCGAATACAGATATGTTGGACGGCAAAAGCATATATGCCGTTCTTTTAAACGCGCTCACTATCAGGGTTATGAATTTCAGTTTTTGTCCATGTACCGCCGCCCTGTATCCGGTATAAAGCACATTCATTTCAAATCCCGCAAATATTACTGCAATAATGATGATAGCGATCAAAACAGGGTATGTCAGCGGATTTGCCATAAATTCCCCTATGTTTTTTACATTGATATAACTGTAACCGCACATGCCAAGAATATAATCAATAAGCTTTACCGATATCTTGCTGTAGAGTACAACAAAAACCATTCTGTATACCAGTTCAAACAGAACTATATTCCTGTAATTTATCTTATATAACTGCCTGAATTCCCTTATAATATTTTTCATCAAAAATAATCTCCTAAAAGTCTTGCGACGTCTAACATCCCCCAGCCCTGTCTGCTATGGGGCATTCCAAGATCAACCGCAGTTTCCCTAAGCCGTATCTTAACTTCCTGATTGGTCATATCGGGATATTTTGATAAAAGAAGCGCTATGGCTCCCGACACAACAGGCGTAGACATTGAAGTCCCGCTTTTTACCACATATTTTCTGCCTCCCGCCGCATTGCCGCAGGAATATATCCCGCTTCCCGGAGCTACAATATCAGGCTTTTTGATACAGGATTGCGTAGGTCCTCTCCCGGAATAATTTCTCATCATCCCGTTTTCGCTCATAACCGCGCTGCCGTCATCCGCGGCTCCCACGGTAATGATCTTCCTGCTTATGCCCGGCGCCCCTATGCTGCTGTCATGCGGACCGTTATTTCCGGAGGCGGCAAGTACAACATACCCCGCATTCCACAATTCCTCAACCTTTTTTACAAGTTTTGAATCCTCATTAAATATATTTTTTGCAGGCGTGCCCACCGATATATTTACGATCCTTATATTATATCTCCTGCCATTATCCAGTATCCACTGCAATCCCGCCATTACATTGCTGAGTTTGCCGTTTCCCATATGATCCAATACTTTAACGCTGACAAGTCCGCACATCGGAGCCATTCCGGTATAAATATGTCCGCTTCCTCCTATTATACCCGCAACATGCGTCCCATGTCCATTATCATCATAAAAATCTTTTCTCCCGTTTACCATATCAGCCGCTGCAATCAAACGGCTGCCGCTTTTCGCATAAGGGTTTTCGGGATAAGGATTGTTCAAAAAATCTCCGTGTACAGCAATGCCTGAGTCAACAACTGCGGCAACTATCCCCTGCCCGTATATCCCTCTTTCATGAGCATATGACAATCTTACAAGCCTTGCTACTCTCCTCATCCTGCCACGCTCCGCAAACCACATTATTATATATTTTATTCATATCTTCTGCAGTTGTGCGAAAGGTGCCGCCGCACCGGGGCAGCCGCACCTTTTTTAGGTCATTATTTATTTTTCGTCAAATATACTATCAATATTTCATATCTTTAAGTATATCGCAGAAATCAAATGTTGCAAAATAATCTTTTGCCGTTTCCGCCCTTCTTATAAGCTGCACGCTTCCGTCTTCTTTAAGGAGCAGCTCCGCGGACTTAAGTTTTCCGTTGTAGTTATATCCCATCGCATAACCGTGCGCGCCCGCATCATGTATGAACATATAATCGCCCATATCAACTTTCGGGAGCATCCTGTCTATCGCAAATTTATCATTATTCTCACACAGCGAACCGGTAACATCATACTTATGGGTGCACGGTTCGTTTTCTTTTCCGAGAACGGTTATATGATGGTAAGCTCCGTACATAGCAGGCCTCATAAGGTTGGCGGCGCATGCGTCAAGCCCTATATATTCTTTATATATATGCTTTTCATGTATTGCGGTTGCCACAAGTCCTCCGTATGGTCCGAGCATATATCTTCCAAGCTCTGTAAATATGGCGACATCTCCCATTCCGGCAGGCACCATTATCTTCTCATATGCTTTTCTTACTCCCTCGCCTATAACCATAATATCATTAGGCTCCTTATCAGGCGTATAAGGGATTCCCACTCCGCCCGAAAGATTGATAAATGAAATATGGGCCGAAGTCTTCTCTTTCAGCTCTGCCGCAAGTTCAAATAATATACCTGCAAGCGTAGGATAATAATCATTATTTACGGTATTGCTCGCAAGGAAAGCATGAATACCAAAATTCTTTGCTCCCTTTGCCATAAGCTTCTTATAGGCGTCTATCATCTGTTCTTTGGTAAGTCCGTATTTGGCGTCCCCCGGATTATCCATGATATGCGTTCCAAGCGAAAACACACCGCCCGGATTATATCTGCAGCATATAGTTTCCGGAATACCCGCTGCCTGCTCCAGAAATTCAATATGCGTATAATCGTCAAGATTGATATATGCTCCGAGGTCGTACGCTTTTTTATATTCTGCGGCCGGAGTTACATTCGAAGAAAACATAATGTCGCTTCCTTTAAATCCTACTGCCTCTGAAAGCATAAGCTCTGTCATCGAAGAGCAGTCAACCCCGCAGCCTTCCTCCTGTAATATTTTCAAAATAAATGGATTAGGGGTAGCTTTTACCGCAAAATATTCCCGAAATCCCTTATTCCATGAAAATGCTTCTTTTAATTTCCTTGCATTTTCCCTTATTCCTTTTTCGTCATAGATATGAAACGGCGTCGGATATGTTTTAACTATCTCATCGACCTGTTCCTTTGTTACAAATGGTTTTTTCATATATAGTTCCTCTTTCTGCGTTAAGGTAGTGTCAAAAACTACCTGTTTTTTATTGCTAAATTTTAATAAAAACCTTGATTTTAAAGGGAATCTGCAA
>CANQDW010000095.1 GCA_947593975.1 uncultured Lachnospiraceae bacterium | reverse complement strand
AAAGTCGGACGAACCGTATGTGCCGAAGCCTCCGACGCAGTACAGCGACGTGCACGCAACGCCTGCTCCTTCAAAAACAGACATTATTAATTTCCTCCTTTAAATCAACTCTTAACACAAGCAAGAACCGACACAAAGTGCCGGTTCCGTATTTTACATAATCCGCCTGATAGCACTCCATCAAATAATGATGACAGTCATATAGCTCTTAACCATATGCCCAGATCTGAAAACGCCAGGGCTTTCCGACCTTCGGCGTCTTTTCCTTTCACGATCCTTCGCCTGCACCCGGATACATCCGGACCGCTACTCATAAAACACGCGCCTCTATCATAAAATATTATCTTATAATGTAACTAAATTAACATCTGCCGTTTTATTTGTCAAGCCTCATTTTTTATAAGCTTTATTTCCGAAACGACATCTATATGCTGCAAAAGCTCCTTCGGTATATACTTTCCCGTCATGACAAGGCTTGTATGGTCCCCGCATCTTTCAATAAGCCTGTATATATCCTGTATGCTTATCATGCCAAGGTCAAGCATTCCAAGCGCCTCGTCCAAAACAAGCATATCGCATTCCCCTGTCTCTGCGACTTTGTTTGCGAAGTGAAATCCGTTCATGATATTCTGCAGCTCTTCTTCCCTGCGGGATTCATCCAGTTTATCGTAACTGTCAGTCTCTTTTTCAAAACAGAATACCTTAATATCGGGTTCAAGCCTCTCAAGGCATTTGTACTCATAAGTACCGTTTCCTTTCAAAAACCTGATAAATATAACGCTCTGCCCTGCGCTCGCAGCCTGTATGCTTTTGCCCACGGCCGCTGACGTTTTCCCCTGTCCTTCGCCATATATAACCTGTATAACGCGATTATCCATGATCTCCTCCTGCTTAAAAACAAAGCCATTCTATCACATCATTTCAGGAAATGCAAATCAGCACTCGGAAGCTTCTTCTGTCACACACTCAAGCTTGCTTACCGAAACTTCGTACGCTACTCTCTTTTCAACTTCGTCCTCACTAATCTTTTTCTGGTATTCGCGGCTCTGTATACGTCCCCATATCTGCACATGGCTGCCAACGTTAAAGGTTTCCGCATACCTGGCGTTCCTGCCCCAGCATATACATGGTATATAGTCCGATTTTCCGTACGGCCTGTTTACAGCAAGGAGCACATCCGCTATCTCGCGTCCCAAAGGCGTCTTCCTGTAAATAGGAGGCTTACATATATAACCGTCCAAAAATATCTGGTTAGGTTTCTGGATCTCTTCATCCTCCGTCTCTGTACGGATTATATTAACTTCCCTTACAAACACTGACAGTACCAGCCTGTTTTTCGTCTCCTCGTGGCGGTTATACGACCTGAACTGACCCGTGGCTTCAAGAAAGCATCCTCTGTAATCCTGCTTTGTATCAATAAGCCTTTCGGATATCATAAGCGGAATAATATCATATGCGTCGCTAAGCCTCGGCACTGAAAGCTCAAGTATGTAAAAGCCCTCCCCGTATACTTCATGACTGAATACAAACTCGCTCACCACTTCACCTGAAATAACTACCTGATTATTAGTAAAAACTTTATCCGGCATAAATCCAAACTCCCTTCTTCTAAAAAATGTACTTTTAATATGGTATACTGTATTATATTCCAAATTTTGGAATTTGTAAACCATATTTTGGAAATTATTTTGTCTCGGGTTTCTTTTTAATACTCTGCAATAATAGCATTTAATAGTTTTACAGAATTCTTTATAGCCTTCTTTTCAAATGTCGGATAGTCAAGGTGTGCCGTATCATCAGCTTTATCTGATATTGCCCTTATAATAAGAAACGGTATTTTATTGAGATACGCAGTCTGCGCTATCGCCGCTCCTTCCATTTCCGTACATAATCCCCCAAACATATCATGTATCTTCTCCTTCGTACGGCTGTCCGATACAAACTTATCGCCGCTGACAATACGTCCGCAGAATACGTTTATATCGGTGCATACTTCCCTGCAGCATTTCTTCGCGAGCTCTATAAGCTTTTTATCCGCCGCAAACGAAAATGTATCCATTCCCGGTATCTGACCGGGTTCATAGCCGAAGGATACGGCGTCCATATCGTGCTGGAGCGCATCCTCCGAAAGCACTATGTCGCCGATATCTATATCGGCGTTTAGCGAACCGGCTATACCGGTATTTATTATCGCATCCGCTTTAAATACATCAGCAAGTATCTGCGCGCATACAGCCGCATTAACCTTTCCTATCCCGGACTTTACTACCACGACCTTTCTTCCATGAATACATCCGCTTACAAACTCCATTGAGGCTCTCTCATATACCTTGGCCTCTTCCATTGAGGTTTTTATCTGCGCAACCTCTTCTTCCATAGCTCCGATTATTCCGATCATCAGTCTCTCTCCACTATATTATTTTCCGTCATAAGATATCACGGATTCAACGTCATATCCTTTAAGCCTGTCCCTTCCGCAAAGACCGCGAAGCTCCATAAGGAATACGATCTTTACGACAACGCCCCCAAGGCTTTCTATCATCTTTACTATCGCTTCAATCGTTCCGCCCGTGGCGATAAGGTCGTCTACGATAACAACCCTCTGTCCCGGCTTAATAGAATCCTTATGCATCTCGACAACAGCCGTTCCGTACTCCAGATCATATTCCGCTTCTATCGTCTCACACGGAAGCTTGCCTTTTTTGCGTACCATCACAAAGCCTTTATTAAGCTCGTAAGCTACGGGCATACCGAATACAAATCCTCTCGATTCCGGGCCTACGACCACATCAAAATCAGTATCGCAAAGGATCTCAAGCATATTGTCAATCGCGGCTTTTAAACCTTCGGCATCCTGCAGCACGCTTGTGATATCCCTGAATATTATTCCTTCCTCCGGAAAATCAGGTATGCTCCTGACATACTTTTCAACTTCCTTCATTACATTTCCCCCTTTAGTTAAATCTATGGTTTTCTTCAATGATCTTTAATTTTCCGCCGCCGGCTTCGATAAGCAAACACCCGCAGTTGCCGGGCACCCCGTTCTTCCAGAAATCCCGCTCCGGCGTATCCTTAATGTATGAAAGCATGGCGCTTATCGCCGCCCCGTGCGAGCATACAAGTACGTTCATGCCCTCGGTTTCCTCTCTTTTTGCCATTTTCTGTATAAAATTTCCCACGCGCTTTTTTAACGACGCTATCGTCTCGCCGCCGGAAGACGGTATATAGCTGTCCGGATGATGAAAAAAATTATATATATTACTGTCCGCATCCACGTCATACGCCCTATATACTTTGCCTTCAATATCTCCAAACGGTATTTCGATAATATCTCTTTCGATATTTACCGGTATATCCCTTCCGTCCCTTATGATATCCGCCGTCTCGTACGCGCGTACAAGCGGGCTTGTGTATATCTCCGCAAATTCCGTATCTTTAAGGGCGTCTTTTACGGCATGCGCCATTCTTCTTCCTTCATCATTTAATGGGATATCAGTCCAGCCCTGGAGTTTCTTTTCGACATTCCACTGCGTCTGCCCATGCCTGATTATGTACATTATCATATCCCGCAACCTGCTTTTACATATTTATTGATTACAGTATACTAAAATTTTTTTAAATTATCAACTTTATAATACATATATTCTTAAGCAATAATTTTCTTGAAATTTCTCCCCCGCGGGTCTATAATTGGTAATTGTGTTGTCAAACACAAATATTTATCCTGGAGTGAAGATCAATGCTTAAAACAAGAGATGATATAAGAAACATTGCCATTATCGCGCATGTAGACCACGGCAAGACCACGCTCGTGGACGAGCTGCTCAAACAAAGCGGCGTATTCCGCGCGGGACAGCAGGTACAAAAACGCGTCATGGATTCAGGCGATCTTGAGCGCGAGCGCGGGATCACGATCCTTTCAAAAAATACCGCCGTTTTTTATGACAATATCAAGATAAATATCATCGACACGCCGGGACACGCTGATTTTGGCGGCGAGGTAGAGCGCGTTCTTAAAATGGTAAACGGCGTCGTACTTGTTGTGGACGCATATGAGGGAGTTATGCCTCAGACCAAATTCGTACTTAAAAAAGCGCTTGAACTTTCGCTTCCGGTAATCGTATGCATAAATAAGATAGACAGGCCCGACGCGCGTCCGGATGAAGTAGTAGACGAAGTTTTGGAACTGTTTATCGATCTTGACGCCGACGAAGCCCAGCTTGACTGCCCGTTTATATTCGCATCGGCAAAGGGCGGTTATGCTTCCGCAGATCATAACGAGCCGAAAGATGACATGACCGATCTCTTTAAGGCGATCATAGATTATATACCGGCTCCGTGCGGAGACCCCGACGCCGGAACGCAGATACTCATAAGCACTATCGACTACAATGATTACGTAGGACGTATCGGAATCGGAAAAGTAGACAACGGCACGATCCGCATAAACCAGGAAGCGGTCATTACAAACGCGCATGACCCCGATAAGACCGAGCGCGTAAAGATAAACAAATTATATGAATTTGACGGTCTTAAACGTATCGAGGTAGATGAAGCGACCATAGGCTCCATAGTCGCGGTATCGGGAATAGCAGACCTTCATATCGGGGATACTATATGCTCGCCGGATTCGCCGAAAGCGATACCTTTCCAGAAGATATCCGAACCCACCATATCAATGGACTTTATCGTAAATGACAGCCCTTTTGCGGGACAGGAAGGAAAATATGTCACTTCAAGGCATCTGCGCGACAGGCTTTTTAAGATGTTAAATACAGACGTAAGCCTGCGTGTTGAAGAGACTGATTCTACAGAAGTATTCAAAGTATCAGGCCGCGGCGAGCTGCATCTGTCGGTGCTTATCGAAAATATGCGCAGGGAAGGTTATGAATTCGCGGTAAGCAAAGCCGAGGTACTTTATAAAAAAGACGAAAAGGGCAAGCTTCTTGAGCCTATAGAGAGGGCTTATATAGATATACCCGATGAATTTCAGGGTCCGGTAATCGAAAAGTTAAGCGCCAGAAAAGGAGAACTCCAGCAGATGATCCCTCTTGGCGCAGGATATACAAGGCTTGAGTTCCTCATACCTTCGCGCGGTCTTATCGGATACCGCGGCGAGTTCCTTACCGACAC
>CANQDW010000094.1 GCA_947593975.1 uncultured Lachnospiraceae bacterium | reverse complement strand
GAGCTTGGCGTCGTCGAACCAGGCGGGCACGGCGTGCGTCCGCAGGGAATCCCAATTCGGGCTGTATCTGGTCATGTGCATTTTCCTTCCTGTAGCTATAACGCCTCTCGCCCATCTTATACGCTGCTGGATAAGTCCCTGAAGATCAGTTGCAGACATACCCGACGCAAGCGGTTCTCCCACGCCAAGGCTTACATATCCCTCTTTCTCAATGAGAATACCTGTCGCAAAGTCCTCGGTTATGGCATTCGTGTAAAATCCTCCTATCTTTTCCAATGCCTCCCTGCTCAATATGGTGTTTGAACCGCCGTAAATAACACTGTTGGTCTTTGTCCTTGCCACCTGAATATCTTTGTAGAAGTAATCCTGTTCATTAGGTATCCTTCCCTCGGAAAACAGATTAAACTGGAAAAGGTCAGGATTGTAAAAGCACTGCGGCGACTGGATAAATCCAAGCTTGATCTTATCTTCTTCCTTGCGTCCTTCGTTTTTTATCTCCGCATCGACAAAGTACGGTACAAGCTTCATCAGAAAGTCGCTCTTCGGTATCATATCCGCATCAAGCGTAACTATATAAGGCGAATTTGAATGTGCAAGCGCATTATTCAGATTACCTGCCTTAGCGCCCTTATTATCGGGGCGGTCAAGATAATTAATTCCCATCTGTGCCGCAAGCGCGCGCATCTCGGGTCTTCTGTTATCATCGCACAAATAAATATGCACCTTGCTCTTATCAGGGTACTCCATATGTTTGCATCCGTTTATCGTCTTATAAAGAAGCGACGGTTCCTCGCTGTATGTAGCTATAAATACGTCAACATGCGGAAAAAGCGCCTCGTCCACCTGCGGAAGCGCATATCCTTTTACCGACGACATATTGGCATAATGGACAAACGCCTCGACCATACCGAGCGCCTCGACTATTAAAAGCGAGATACCTGCCACGACAGACACGATGCCATATTCAAACGGAATGGTAAAAAATATACGCCATACCAGATATATTATCGTGAAAAACATATTTATCAGGAACCATACTTTTCCTTTGCTGCTGTGTAAAAATTCTCTCATTCGATCCCTCCTGCCGGCTTGTTATCTGTGTTAGTTTCTTCTTTAAAAAAGTTAAATGCGCTGCTGTTTATATTATACGGATATACTTCGATTATGACATAATCAAAAGTATTCTCCTTCAAATAAGTTTCTATATCAAGCTCTCTTGTCTCCTCCAATGACCATATGGCATCTATGCGTCCGCACATCGGCATCATAAACGCCATGACCGGGGAAAAATAAGAGTCGCGTATCATAAATATGCTGCATCCTTCCGGATTTTCTTCATTGACAATACTCTCATAAACTCTCAGACCGTTAAGATACAGAGAATACTGCGAGTCTGAATATATATCCGTTTTATCTGTCAATACTTTTGTATCCATAAGCGTTTGTGTAAAACCGCCGTCATAATGTGCAGTCCTGCCGCTTTCCATCATACATTCACGTGTAAACTGCCCTTCAAAATGAGGCCATAACGCCGTAAAATCTTCTATTTCACAAAAGTTTACGCCTGTTTTCCTGCCCATAGAACCCAACATTCCCGATTTATATGTAACCATATCATAATTGTCAATATTCATATAATATCCGTCAGGATCCAAATCTTCATCAAAACTTTCTTTAAATTTATTTACGATTTCCTTTGTGGCACAAAACGCCGCCGGAATAGTCCAGTGATGGTCAGTCTTAAAAAAAGTATCTTCATAAGAAATCTCTTCATTAGGGATATATTCACCTAAGTCAAGAGTTTCCACTCCTAAACGGTTCAAATAAAACATCATCTCATCAACTATGTAACCGGGATCATTTACAGGCATGCCTGTACGAAGCTTAGTATACTTTTTGTTATACTTTCCGGGCGGTACTACAAACAATACTTTTGTACCGCTTTGAGCGACATAATCCTGCAGCCGTTTTATTCTAAGCGAATACTCAAAAAGCCTCGTGTCTTCCTCGCGGAAAAATGACGCGTAATGCAGAAATCCTTCTTCATCCTTGATATAACTGAAATTATTACATTCCCGCTTGTCCAGTAATACCTGTACATACGCATAGGTCTCTATAAAATCCATTTTACGGTGCATATTCTCCGTAATCGCCGCATCAAGAGCCGAAACGGATGCCCCGTCGCTGTTAAGACATTCCTTAAGGGGTTCATAACTATAGTAAAAGTTCACCGCCGCAAATCCAAATACCGCAGCCATAAACACTATTGCAAAAATACGTTTTTTCAACATATATTTATTCATTCATACCACCCCCGTTCAAAAAGCCTAGAAGTTAAAGTATATAAACGGATTGTACGTTCCGCTTGCAAGATAGCTTACGCTCACGATCAACAGCAGCAGCATCCCTATCGGGTAAATTATCGTATATACCATATTTACTGCCGAATTGGGTTTTTTGTACAGAATATTATTCATATTCCGCGCAATGGGCGTTGAAAACAAAATTCCGAGTACAATGAACACCCAGTTTTCACGTATGAGCATTACCGCCAGTTCGCTGTAAAATCCATTATTGTTGACTCCGAACATATTCATAAAAAAGCGTCCCGCCTGATACAAGTCGTTTGCCCTGAAAACTACCCATGCCGCATTTACCACCATAAGCGTGTAAAAATGTTTTATGAAGCTGCTCTTCATCTTCTTCGGGTACTCAAAAAATCTTTCGGCAAGCTGGAATACAAAATAATACAGACCCCAGAATATAAATGTCCAGTTTGCCCCATGCCATATTCCCGTTAAGAGCCATACAATAAATATATTCCTGACCATATAGTCCTGATTATTCACACGGCTTCCGCCAAGCGGAAAATATACATACTCGCGAAACCAGTCAGTAAGCGATATGTGCCATCTCTTCCAAAAATCCGACACGGATGTCGCTATATACGGATAATTAAAGTTTTCACCGAACTTAAAGCCAAAGCAGAGTCCCAACCCTATAGCCATATCCGAATAGGCGGAAAAGTCAAAGTAGATCTGAAGCGTATATGAAATACTTCCAAGCCATGCCAGCATCACGGGCACAGGCATCCTGTCAGTACCGATTGCGGACCACTGGAAGACATTGTCTGCAATCGCCGCAAAACAGTTTGAAAGCAGCACCTTTTTGCCAAGTCCCGTGGTAAAACGGCAAAGCCCAAGCGCGATCTTATCAAAACTTTCCTTACGATTGCGTATCTGATCGGCAACCGTATTATACTGGATAATAGGTCCTGCGATAAGCTGCGGAAAAAACGCTATGTAAAGTCCGACATAAAAAGGGTTTTCCGCCTTAGTCGTGCCGCGGTATACATCAACGACATATGAAAGCGCCTGAAAGGTAAAGAACGAAATACCTATCGGCAGCGGAAGTTCAAAACGCGGCAGCGCGCCGCTGTCAAACAGTCCAAGACTGTCAAGGACAAAGCTCAGATATTTGAATATAAACAATGCCGCAACATTAAGAGCAACTGACAGCCATAACAAAAATTTCTTATATATTCCCTCTGTGTTATCTACACCGTAACCTATAAGTGAATTTATCAGAATGGAATAGATCATCAAAAACACATATACAGGCTCTCCCCACGCGTAAAACACAAGGCTTGCCGCCAAAAGCAGAACATTTTGCAGCATCCGCGAAAATGAGAGTATATAATAAAGCAAAAATACAATAGGAAGAAAATAGAACAAAAATACAACACTTGAAAAAAGCATATCTACTCCTCATTCTTTCTCTTCATTTTTTTATAAATTACGAGTGCCGCGATAAGCGCTGCGATAAGCACTATCCTTATCGCCCAAATATATAAGGGCGACTGTATCATTTCCAGAAAATAGTGCCGCTCCGCTACCATTTCAGGACTTACAACAACATGTTCCATAACGCGCCAAACCTCCCGCTACTTTGATCCTCCATACTGCATATGGCGTTATCACTCTAACCTTTTCGATTGATAAGAAATGACGGTACCAAAAATAATGTCATTATTATCAAGAGAAACAGTTCATTCTCATTCTTTATTGAAGTATTATACTCCGCAAGTTCGTAAAGCTTTGTGAGTTCTGTCTGGATTATATTGCCATGCTTATGAAGGTATGTCCGTATATTATAAAGCTCCTGTTCATACTTATCATTAAAACGGCTTATTATGACCCCGTCTTTTTCATAATCGAGAAGATAATAATTTCCCGCTCTTGAAAACGAACCGTCTTCATAATCCTGTGCCCAGCGGTACCACTCGCGTACCTGAGCTGATTTTAAATAAGCTTTTGCCTCGTCTATTATTCCGAAAACATGCTTTTCCGACAATATGCCGTCGCGCAAAACGGCGTAGCGTTCCTTTAAGCATGTTATAAATCTCTCGTCCTTACAGAGCTGCTCAAAAAACGGTTTTGTCTGAAACGCCATCGTCTCAACTTCCATTTCATCCTGAAAGTAATTGTTCATACCTTGGTCAAAATCCCAAACAGGTCCGATATAAAGCTTGCCTCCGGAATTCTTGTACATATATGTGGAATGTTCTCCGGCGTCATAATTTCCGAAAAATTCATTTATCAGATAATAATCCACAAAAGAGTCTATATCTATATACTTATCATAAACCTTAAACAAATCGGCGTTGTCTGAATATATCACTCTTTCAATATGTGAGAAATCTTCTTCGATAAATTTTTTTGCCTCGTCGGTAAGCCTGCGTTCAGACGGATATTTTACGCCTATCCACTCCTGCGATATACCGCTTAAACGACCATACGTATCAAGCATGACATCAAAATTGGTGAAGCGGTCTCTTCTTACTATATAACTTGTATAACTGTTTTTTTGCTTAAATTGATCTATATTTACACGGTTCTCTCCCCGCGCTATGGTCTCCATAAGCAGATAGACGCCCTCGTATTCGTAACCTTCTTTCGTCGCCAAAAGCACTTCACAATATTTGCTGTCAGGCGACATGGCGCTTCCGCCTATCTCAGATGCGATGCGGTAACTTAAGTAATTCCGTATCATACTCTTATCTGCCAGACTGCCGTTTAAGATCCATTCGTCGCCTTCGCCCATTCCAAGCAGGTCAACGGGATTTTCAAGTTCATCATCGGTTATTGTCTTGACAAGGTACTGCGGTTTATCGAAGCTGATTGATGTGTGTCCGCGTTTTTTGATCCTGATGCGGCTTTGTGCATCGGGCGCATCCGTAAGATGATTTGTACCGCCTGTAGTGCCTATAACGGCAATGGAACCGCCGATATAAGGATCTACGCTTTCATCAACTATCTCCTCACTGTTCACAAACCGCTTATACTCTGCGAGTTCCCCGTCAAGTGTCA
>CANQDW010000093.1 GCA_947593975.1 uncultured Lachnospiraceae bacterium | reverse complement strand
GCGGTAATTTTTCTTTTCCTCATGCTCCATCCCGCTTATGTCAAAAAGTGTATCCTGGATAGGCGCGATTTTTTTTGAAGTATATTTAGTATCGTTTTCTTTTACGTATTTAACCTCTGCGCCGTCATTATCATATTTTTTTATGTTATTTATACGGTTTGTTTCAAACGGCTCCGGCGCCTTTATTTCTTTTTTTGCGGCAATTTCAGGCTGCGCAGCCGGTTTTTCGATCTTTACATCAGGTATTATATCTCCCGCCTTAAGTGTATTTCTTATCCCATTGCAAAGAAGCGAAAAGATCCTGTCGGATTCGCCAAAACGCACTTCCATTTTGGAAGGATGCACGTTTACATCCATAAGGCTGCTTTCAATCTCAAAGTTAAGTACCGCAAACGGAAACCTGTGCGTCATCTTATAGCCGCTGTAGCCTTCTTCTACAGCCTTATACAGAATATTATTTTTGATATATCTGCCATTTATAAAACAGCTTATATAGTTTCTTATCCCCCTGGAGATCACGGGCCTTCCGATCATCCCCGAAACGTTCATTATATCGGACTTAAGCGAAAATTCCAGCAGATTTGCCGTTATGTCGCGCCCGTATATGCTGTATATCACATCTTTAAGGCTGTTATTTCCTTTGGTCTGAAGCTTAACCTGTCCGTTATTTATATATTTAAACGCTATGTCCGGATGGGACATCGCTATCTTTTCAACGAGTTCCGTTATATAACTCCCTTCGGTCACCGGTGTTTTTAGGAATTTTCTTCTTGCGGGCACGTTATAAAAAAGGTCCCTTACAACGAATGTCGTTCCTAACGGGCACCCTATTTCTTTTATATCCTGTGTAACTCCTCCCTCTATCGTGTAATTAATCCCGGTAAGGCTGTCTGCCGTCTTCGTTATGCACTCGACTCTTGATACGGCGGCGATGCTTGCAAGGGCTTCACCCCTGAACCCGAGGCTCTTTAGCGTATTTAGGTCATCTATCGCCGTTATCTTGCTTGTTGCGTGGCGTTCAAATGCCTTTTCTATCTCACCTGCCGCTATGCCTGTTCCGTTATCCGTTATCCTTACGAAATCGATGCCTCCGTTTTTAATTTCCACGGTTATAAGAGAGGAACCAGCGTCAATGGCATTTTCCACAAGCTCCTTTACAACTGCAAGAGGTTTTTCCACAACTTCCCCGGCAGCAATCTTATTAATGGTATATTCATCAAGTACTTTTATTGCAGCCATTAAAATTTCTCCTTCATTTCAGTCTGGTATTTGTATAAAAGGTTAAGCGCATCTATCGGCGTAAGCCTTGAAAGGTCCATATCGTGTATTTCCAGTATGATATCGTCGAATCCTTCCGTTTTATTGATGATATCAAATATCGATATCTGGTTTGCCATTCCGGATATTTCGGACTCTTTGTTTTCCTCAGCAAATATCTTACTCGGCTTTTTTGCGTTCTCTTTATACACAAGCTCCGCAACAAGTTCGTCGGCCCGCGTGAGCACCGACTGCGGAAGCCCCGCAAGTTTTGCCACCTGTATTCCGTAACTTCTGTCCGCGCCTCCGCGTATGATCTTACGAAGGAAAACTATATCGTCGTTTTGTTCTTTTACCGCGATACAATAATTTTTCACTCCCTGGAGTTTATCTTCAAGTTCGGTAAGTTCGTGATAATGCGTTGCAAAAAGCGTCTTTGCGCCGATAAGCTTGGTATTGCTTATATGCTCTACCACTGCCCAGGCTATAGCAAGCCCGTCATAAGTGCTCGTGCCTCTTCCTATCTCGTCAAGTATGATAAGGCTTTTTTTAGTTGCATTCCTTAGGATGTTGGCTACCTCCGTCATCTCTACCATAAAAGTGCTCTGTCCCGAAGCAAGGTCGTCAGATGCGCCGACCCTTGTAAATATCCTGTCGCATATCCCTATATCGGCATAGTCGGCGGGTACGAACGAACCTATCTGCGCCATGAGGACTATGAGCGCGGTCTGACGCATATATGTTGACTTTCCTGCCATATTAGGCCCTGTGATTATGCATACCCTGTTGTCTTTATTATCCAGATATGTATCATTTGCAACAAAAAGATAGCCCGACATGATCTTTTCGATCACGGGATGCCTTCCCTCTTTTATCTCAATACGTCCGCTTTCGTTTATCTTCGGACGCGAATAATTGTTCTGTTCCGCAACGAGCGCAAGCGTTGATATCACATCGATAACCGCAACGGATTTTGCTGTATTCTGTATCCTGTGCATCTGTGTAAATATTTTATCGCGCAGTTCGCAGAAAAGATCATACTCCAGGCTGTAAAGCCTGTCCTCGGCGCCGAGTATCGTATTTTCAAGTTCTTTTAATTCAGGCGTCATATATCTTTCCGCATTTGCAAGCGTCTGTTTCCTTATCCATTCCTTTGGCACAAGTTCTTTATATGAATTGGTAACTTCAAAATAATATCCGAATACCCTGTTATATTTTATCTTGAGATTCTTGATACCCGTATTCAGGCGTTCTTTTTCTTCAAGCTGCGCAAGCCATTTCTTGCCGTCAACCTTAGCGGTACGCAGCCTGTCTACTTCTTCGTTACATCCGCTTTTTATTATATTTCCGTCGTGCAGCGCAACCGCCGGTTCTTCACATATAGCTTCATTTATCCATGAATATATATCTTCCAGCGTATCAAGGTTTTTGTGCTGTTCTTTAATAAGCGCGCTGTTCATATTGCCGATAAGGTATTTAATGTGCGGGAGCATGGAAAGCGAATTTTTGAGCGCTGTCATGTCCCTCGGGTTAATGCTTTTATAACTTACTTTTGTTATAAGCCTTTCAAGATCGTATACAGATGAAAGATATTCCCTTATCTCTTCACGCGACACCATATTTTCAATAAATTCCGATACTGCGTCAAGCCTTTTTTCTATTGACCTTAAGCTTATAAGCGGCTGTTCGACATATGAACGAAGGCAGCGCGCTCCCATTGCTGTTTTGGTTTTGTCAAGCACCCACAAAAGGGAACCGTGTTTATTTTTCTCGCGCATCGTTTCCGTAAGTTCAAGGTTCCGTCTGGTAGCTCTGTCAAGGAACATATATTCCGACGATACATACGGTTTGATCGTATTTATATGCGCAAGAGATGTTTTCTGCGTAGTAAGAAGATACTGCAAAAGCCCTCCCGCGGCGCTTATCCCGGTAGTATAGGAATCAAGCCCCAAAGCATTAAGCGATATGACGCCAAAGTGCTCAAACAGGCATTTTTTACAGTTCTCGTCTTCAAAATACCAGTCCGCAAGACCCGATATTGCTATATGGAGCCTTTCTTTAAGGTCGTTTATGTCCGCTCCGCATACAAAAAACGTATCGTTGCATATGATCTCGGCCGGGGAAAATTTATTGATCTCGTCAAGCACCCTGTCAACGGAATCTATCTCCGTAATGTAATAATCGCCGGTAGATACGTCCGCGATCGATATTCCGAACGAATCAGATACGTATACGATGCACATAAGATAATTGTTTCTTGACTCGTCAAGCGATTTGCTGTCTAAATTGGTGCCGGGCGTTACTATCCTTACAACTTCACGTTTAACTATTCCCTTCGCTTCTTTCGGATCTTCCACCTGTTCGCATATGGCTACTTTATATCCTTTCTTTACCATCCTGTCCAGATATGAGTCAACTGAATGAAACGGGACACCACACATGGGTGCCCTCTCTTCCATACCGCAGCTTTTGCCTGTCAGCGTAAGTTCAAGTTCTTTTGAACATATTTTTGCATCGTCAAAAAACATTTCATAAAAATCACCGAGACGGTAAAACAAAATACAGTCGGAATATTCTTTTTTTGTTTCAAGGTATTGTTCCATCATTGGCGTTAATGCAGCCATACCGGTATCTCCTTTGTTATGTGTGTAAACTTATTGCGCGGACTGCGGATCGTTCGTGGCCTCCGGCGCCTGTGTGTCTGCAGGAGGCTCTGTGGCCTGCGGCTCCTGCGTTACATCTGCGTCAGGCACGCGTGTTGACTGCACAATACTGTCTCCTGAAGGCTTTTGTGCTGCTTCAGGTTCATGTGTTGTTTTTTCCTCAGGAGTCTTTGTAGTTTTTGCTTTATTTTTCTTAGGCGCCTTGGTAGCTTTTGCTTTAGGCGCGGATGTTGCTTTCGGCGCAGACGTCGCCTTCGGAGCAGACGTTGTGTCGGACGAAACCTGTCTTGTCTCGGACAGATAATCTGATTTTACATATGCTTCTTTTCCGTTATATTTTATTTTCGACCAGCCGTTTGACATTTTCTCGATACGCTGTACGGATTCGCCTTCCGAAAGTTTTCCGTAAGATGAAGATGAAGTGCTCGCCTGGCTCCTTACGTTTACCGTAGTCGTAGCGTATACTGTTTTTGTCAAAGAATCGTCGTCATCGTCAGTGTAATCGTCATCGTCGTCAATATCAAGATTTTCATATGAAGGACGCCTCGTAGGTTCTTCGGTAGGCGCTTCGGTAGGTTCGGGCGACGCGGGCGCAGTGGCTGCCGCAGTACTCTCCGGCGCCTCTGTTTCATTCGGGATAATGTCTTTTCCCCCGTTTCCGACAAAATATACGATAGCATTGACCGCGACCACTGCTATTATCAATATTATGACCGCGCTCCATATGCCTATAAACAGATCAAATCTTAAATCCTTCTCCTCTTTCAGCCTTTTAAAAAAATTTTTCATCATGTTTCCCCCTTAAAATATATGACTGAATCATTATACTAATTTTGTGACAAATTGTCTACAGAACATTTGTTTGACACATGTGTTCGTATGTGTTATAATAGTTTATATTTTATGGGGAGGTATGTATATGAGCAACGGACGAATCAGCGCCAAGCAGCAGGAGATCCTTGAGTATATCAAGGAACAGATACTGCACCACGGTTATCCGCCCGCAGTACGCGAGATATGCACGGCAGTCAATTTAAAGTCAACTTCTTCCGTTCATGCGCATCTTGAAACTCTTGAAAAGAACGGTTACATAAGAAGGGATCCTACCAAACCGCGCGCGATAGAGATCATTGACGATGAGTTTAACCTTACAAGACGCGATATGGTTAATGTCCCTATAGTAGGTACGATCACCGCGGGAACGCCTATCCTCGCGACAGAGAATATCGAAGGTTATTTCCCGGTTCTTTCAGATAACCTTCCTTCCGGCGAGATGTTTATGCTTTATGTCCGTGGGGAAAGCATGATCAACGCAGGCATACTTGACGGCGACAGAGTGATCGTTCGTATCCAGAACGATGCCAATAACGGCGACATGGTAGCGGCGCTTATCGATGACAGTGCAACTGTTAAGACTTTCTATAAGGAAAACGACCATATAAGGCTTCAGCCTGAGAATGATTTTATGGATCCTATCATAGTTAACGACTGCAGGATCCTTGGAAAAGTAGTCGCTTTGTACAGACAATTTTAATTAATGGCAGCGCGCCTGCCGGTTACAGATTTACAGACTATCTATGTCAACGCAGGCGCAGTCTGCCCATATTCTTTCAAGATCGTAAAATTCCCTGTCTTCTTTTGAAAAGACATGAATGATCACATCGCCGTAATCCATAAGGACCCACGAAGTGTTTCTGATACCTTCTATGCTTATTGGAGCATGTCCGAGCTTTGCAAGACTTTCTTCAACTTCATCTGTCATTGCCGTTATCTGCGACGGATTGTTTCCGTTAGCTATGATAAAGTAATCTGCTTTTA
>CANQDW010000092.1 GCA_947593975.1 uncultured Lachnospiraceae bacterium | reverse complement strand
GCTTTATACCTTTCACTATATGTCCATTTTTGGGGACCCCTTTTTCTTATCGTGTCCACTCTATGGGGTATATTTTACCGACCCGAGCTCTTTTCTGCCCATAACTATGCCCTCGGTCCTGCCTTCTTTCCTGCCAATGGCTATGCCCTCGGCTCTGCCTTTCTTTATCCCGGCAGTCCTCTCGTCATTCAACATCTCTTCAAGCAGCATATATCCGCCCTCCATTCCTCTGTCTTTTTTTATGCCGACAACACTTTCCTGCAGCTGCCTTACATAGTCGTCTTCAAAATCATCTAAACTTTCGTCAAGGTCTGCCGCAACATATTTCAGGAAGCTTACAAGTTCCTCCGGTACGTCGCTGTCATTTTCGCCCTTGGTACTAAGAAATATCGTATGGCTCCCGTCCTCAAGCGTATATCCGGGTGCTTCCATGCATGTATGGTTAAATGTATACTTATACTTTTTTACGCCCACAGGGTCATAATCACATATAAATATTACGTACGCATCAGGAAGTATACTATACTCTTTTCCGCGACTAAGAAGTTTCATGTCAAGCTGGCTGTGGTAGTACCTGCTCCTCTTTTCAATCTTTCTGTTTACTGTCTGGACCTCAACATTATACTGCGAACCGTCATCGTCAACTGCAAGCACATCAAGGCGTATCCCCTTGTAATCCGGATTATATATTATGCTGTACTCATACTCCACGGAAACAACAGTTACCGGAAAGCCGAGCACCATGCTTAGCAGCTTCCGGCAGTTCTCCTTATCTGACATCACGGCAGTAAACATAAAATTATCTTTTATTGTGAGTTCCTGAAATGTCTTTTTCCTTTCTTCTTCATTCGTATTAATTTCGTCCTTCTTTTCTGCCAATACACCATTCCCCCTCGTATTTGAAGTTGGGGAATCCCATGCATAAATTCTTCACGCACTTATTGTAACACATATCGTTTTGTAATGCAACAATTTTTTCATAAAAAAAGAGCTTCTACACAATTTATATGCAAAAGCTCTTAAAATCTCTAAAATATAACGTTAATCATTTAAACCCAAAAGCGTTTCCCAATCTACTATAGATTCCATATCTGCCGCTTTACCGGTAAGACCACTGGAAGTAATAATATCTTCCTGCTCAAACATCAGTACGGTAACCTCAGGAACCTGATATTCTCTTTTCATAACATCCATCCTTTCATAAAATTATAAATTAATCTTATAAAGTAAATGGTTGTTAGTTTTGACACTTAAGATTATACAATTCAGTTTATAAAATGTCAATAATTATTTTAAATATCATACTAATTCTTTTGTTTAACCAAATTGCAATCATATATAGTCAAATTACAATGTAAAAACAATAAAAATTTAAAAATTGTTATAAAAAATACTGGAAATTAATTTAATCATATGGTAATATATTTTTATTATAAGTATTGGTTGGATGTTTTGACAAAACAATTATATGTGGGAAACCCGGAAACACAAAATATTCGTTTCCCGGATTGGAGGTAAAAAAATAATGAAAATTTCAAACAATGGAAAAAGGCTTATGACATGCATAATGTCTATGGCTATGTTATTGTCCTGTCTTATTTATGCACCAAAAGCGGCAAATGCTGCTGAGCAGCCAATGGTAACCGTACTTGGAGCAACTTTAAGGCTGAATACAGGCGACAACCAAGAAGGCACACAGGCTATGCGCATTGCAATCAAAGTAGATAACGCTGATAAAGCTCAGTCCTGTTCCGTAAGACTCTCTCTTCTTGGTAAAAACTATGTTGTTTCAACAAAAGAAGTCGGTGAACCTGTTGATAGTTATCCAATAAACAAGCAGCTTGACGGCGTTTATTCAAAAACTGATAACAGCGTTGTGTTTGCTGTTGTAATTACAGGCATTCCTGAGCAATCTTTCTATGAAACTATTCGTATAACAGGTTATGCTGATGCTATAGAAGCAGCCTCTTCTGAGATTAAATCTGATACTGAAGCAAGAAATGTAATGGGTATTGTGAACGTGCTGCAGGCACAGTATCCCGATCTTGGCATCACTATAAAAAATGGAACCCTTACAAAAAATGACGGTACTAGTTTAACAACTGAGGATTTAGATGGTTATACGAGCGATCCAATGGAAGATATAGAAGAAACCCTTGATTTATCTAGGTGTTCCAATGCAAATGGTGATAAAAAAATAGATAGCACTGGTATAACTTACGATGCTGATTCTAAATCGGTAAAAGCAGAAAATATAACAGGCGCTTTTATGATACCTATTAAAGGAATTGCTAAGGGTCAAACTATTGATGTAACTATAGAAGGCGAGCTCCCGGAAAAGATGCGTTTACGTTTAGACTCTGATCTCTCTGGTAATGCTCAGGCATCTGATTGGGTTGATCCGGCTAAAATCAATACTAAATATACTTTAAAAGCGACAGCTGAAGGTAAATATTTAGGATTGAAAATGCCCTGGTCAGCAACTTCTTCCCCGGTTAGTTTTGCTATAACAAAAATTACTGTTAAATATTATGGAGACACTCCTGCTCCTGTAGAACCAGGTTTAGTTGACTTATCTACTGCCGAAGGCGGAAAAGTTAATCCCGAAACAGGATATTTGGAAGTTTCCCCTAATGGTATTAACAATATGACCGAAGTCCATATTCCACTTCCTGAAACAGTTAAAGTTGGTGAAACTGTAAATATTGAAATATCAGGACCAAGCTGGGGTGATTCCGATAGCCCTAGTTATCAAGATCCAAAAAATATTATAGGTAACTTTAGAGTATGGATTACTCCTAAAGGCAATGCAGGTAGCGGAGGTTTTAGCGCCTCAGATTTATGGTTAGATCCAATAACTGACGGACCCGGCAAACCGTTTTCCGGAATCATTCAAGGGCTTACTCCAACAGCAAATCAAGATTGTGACAGTATTACAATCAAGCCATCACATCAAAAACAAATCACAGGTCTCGTAATTTCAAAAATCAAAGTAACTAAAGTAACCAACTAGCTAAAAAGTAACATTTTTAGATAACCCCTGGAAGGCGCCGCTTATTGCATTCTCACGGCGCCTTCCTATTTTTATAAATATTCCTTATTCATAATATCTGCTCTCGTTGTACCTTATGATCTTTGCAAACATACTGCCTGACATCATGCTGTCCGCGTAATCTTTAGGGATTGCTATGGGACTGCTTTTGTACGTGACTTTATAATTATCAGCAAGAATACCGCTTATTGTTTTATAAATTAATCTGTTGGTTGATTCGGTATAATGAAGCCCGTCAATGGTTGCAAAGCCTTTTTTCATCATTACGGAGTATGTATCGGCATAATATATATTTTTTATTTTCCTGGCTTCCGTAAATTTTTTCAATTTACTATTAAAGTACGATATGCTTCTGTATTTTGCCGTCATATTTCCATTTACGGGATTTACAGACATCAGATACAGCTTACACTTCTTCCATTTAGTTTTAATAAGACTGTTATATTTATTTATATACGTATCTATATCCCACAGGTCGTTGACTCCCCAGCCTGATATAATTACCCATTCATCAATATAATCCTCTTTCTCCATGATCTTGTTTATTTGCGGCAGCCCTTCTTTTACAAACCAGTTATAACCCATCCCGCTTTTACATACCACCCAGGTATCGCACAGTTCATCCATTCCTATGGTCAGGTTAAGCCTTCTTATCCTTGAATCGCCGGTATATATATAGCCTGTGCGGGCCTTTTCCCAGTACGGCGGAACAATAACGTCATTTTTCTTAGTTTTAGAATACGCAGTATCCGATGAAACCAAAATAAAAACTGCGGCCAGCAAAAATAACAATAATCTATGCTTTTTTAAACAATAAAACTTCACCACATACAACCTCCTGCCGGTTTATACGACTTATATTCTAACATCGAAAACATATATATGCAAACAAAAAGAACCCTCATACCGATCAGAAAACGACTATCGGTTTGAAGGCTCTTCTTATATAAACTATGCGAGTTCAAACGAAGCAAGACTTACGGAACCCTGTCCCGTATACTTTATATATATGGCATTGATCCCATCAGGGATATCGATATCCGATGAATAACTCTCCCATACGTTTGTATATTTTACAGGAAGCACGGCAAGTACATCGCCGTCTATCTCTGTCATTATCTCAAAAGCTCCGCTGCCGTATCCTCTTACTTTTAGAGTGATCGATTTTATTCCCCTGCAGTCAAAATATTTAAATCCTGCAGTTGCCCCGTCTTTCATATTGCATATATATCCCTGCTCTTCATCTCCGTCGCGTCCGTCCTGGGTTATCTTAGGGAACTGAGCTCCCATCCATTCCCAGCCTGTGTACACAGACTCTTCATCACAAAACAGGTTACATGCAATGTATGCCGGATATTCGCCCTTTCCGCGAAGCGGACCGCCGTTAGCTCCGCACGAGGTCATCTCAACTTGAGGTATCGTGCCGTCATCAAGTATCTTAATCTCCTCAATGCAGTCCTGTCTGCTGAAATTAGAACCGTTTGTATGCCTGTGATAAAATACATACCATTTATCTTTAATCTGAACTATGCTGCCATGGTTATTGCCGCCGTAATAAGCGGGCATATCCGCTCTCTTATATGTATCGATATTCATATCGTTATTGGCAATGATAGTTCCGCGGTATACGAAATCCTTCGTTGGCGACTTACTTGTTGCGTAACAGAGTTCATACATGAGTATCGATGAATATACAAAATAATATGTATCTCCCGCTTTCCTTATTGACGACGCCTCAAAAAATGCATGTTTCTTATACTCCGGATCCTCTGCATAAGGCTCGCTTGCAAGTATAGTGACAGGCTCCTCAATTATCGTAAGCATATCTTTGTCAAGTACCGTCACTCTCGTACCGCTCCTTGAAGCATCTCCCCTGCTGCAGAAACCTCCGTACAGATATGTAACGTCGCCTTCCGTAAGAACTGCTGGGTCAAACTGCGGTTCATCACCGTCGCGTTCACCGAGATTTATTCCGTCCTTATGATGTACATAACCGTAAAATTCATATTTCCCTGCCGGCGTATCGCATACTGCGACCGATACTATCTGATATTTATCAAGGCAATAATACAGATAATATCTTCCGTCAGGCCCCTGCGTTACATCGGGCGCGTACAGACACGCTTTACCTTCTCGATTCAGCGGGTCGTCCACCGCCCTATATATTACTCCTTCATATCTCCAATCTGCCAGATTATCTACCGGGGCCGAATAACATACATAGTCATTCAGACAATACATCTGTGAATTAAACCTGTCATGCGAACCGTATGAATATACTCTGTCGCCAAATACATATGGTTCACAGTCAGGCGTATATTCCCATGAAGGCAGATATGGATTAAATGCCTGTTTCTCCATAATTTGTCTCCTTATTATTTAATCTGTTTTTTAAGGGTCTTACTCCATTTTCCGCATATTTTCTTTTTTCCGTCTTTTTTATATGCGCATACCCTTATATAATATTTTCCCTTTGCAAGCTTTATCGTACAAGACGATTTTAATGCTTTCTTAATCGTAACTTTCTTTTTGATCTTATTAAATTTCTTCTTTTGGGATACCTGGATGATATACCCGTCAGCTTTCTTCTGTTTTTTCCATGTAAGTATAAGTTTTCTGCCTTTTGCTTTTGCCTTTTTTACGGTAACCCTGCCCGGTTTTGCCGTCTTTGCCTGCGCGCCTGATGTATCCCCGGTAAGTTTGTTTGTTCCGTTATCAGGGGTATTTGCCGGAGGATTAACTGCCGGCGGCACATAATATTTATTGTATTCATTTGAAAGGGCTGAAAGGTCTATCAAAGGAAGGTTTTCATCCGTATCCGCATCTACGCTTCCGTCATAACTTTCAGGCGTCTCAGAGCGTTCATTCCATATTTCGCTTATTCCGTAATCATTTACGGCTACAACAGCAAAATAATATTTATATCCGTTAAGCAGATTACCGACTGTATATGTGGTATCTGTCACGTCTTTTATAACATGTGTATATTCACCCGGTTTTCTTCCATAAAGGATACAGTATT
>CANQDW010000091.1 GCA_947593975.1 uncultured Lachnospiraceae bacterium | reverse complement strand
ATAGGTCGGTTATATTGCCGGTATCGCTTTTTGCGCCGTCGGATATGAATACTTCCTTTAAATCTATGCAGACGCCGCTTCTTTTGTAGTAAGATACGACGGCATTTCTCATAAAATCGTAGCCCTGTTCGGGACCGTATCCCTTAAATGTTTCAGGTGCCGCCATATGTTCCGTTCCCTCATGGAGCGCTTCGATTGCAGATTTGGTGAGAGGTTTGGTAACGTCGCCGATCCCGAGGCGTATTACCGGTTTGTCGGGATGCGCCGCTATGTAGTCGTTCGTCCTGTGCGCAACCTCTGAGAAAAGATAGTTTTGTTTGAGGTTAAGATAATTCTCATTTAATTGTAACATTGGTTTACTCCTTCCATGATATGTTGTATACAGTAAATATTTTAATATTAGCACTTATGCACTTTAGTGTCAAACGCAGACAAATATATACTTCATATACCTCCTTTTGTCGTGTATGTCGATCATATTCATAAGGCTTAATGAAAAAAGATCGGATTTTACCGTAAGGTTATGCTCCTCTATATAACTGATTATCCCGGAGTAAAGCCTGCGGTCGTCACCTGTGGAATCTTTCATTACGCAGCACACAATATCTTTTGACGGAAGGGTATATGCGCCGTCTCCCGCAGGCGAGCCTGAAGCTAAACTGAATATCTGCTTGTATGTATATGCGCCGTTTTTCAGATCGTTAAAACCGATAATCCCTCCGAGCGGAAAGGCGCTTACGTCATGCTGTTTGCATAGGTTTATATGGTATGTCAGATCCGTTATGATCTCGCCGGAAGTTGTGGCGGGCGAGGACTTTACGTCGGTGACAAATATACTGAGAGGCTTATCAAAGTGTTCCATAACGGTAACGCCGTCGACAAACCTGTTCATGTGGTTCATGATCTCCAGTCCTTTTGATATGATCGCTATTTTATGCTCAAGATCTTCTTTTGTGCGCAGAAGCGACTCATACTGATAATTTAAGAAAGTATGGAAACTGTCCGTGCTGTCTTCGTCAATATATTTTTTCAGGTCTTTTACGGGACATCCTACAGTCCTGAAAAAGTTAATGAACAAAAAAGAGGTGATCTGGGACGGACTGTAATATTTATATCCGTTTATTTTATTTTTTTTTGGAATCAGGATTCCGGTTTTGTCATAATATCGAAGTGTATCCCTGGTTGTGTTGCATAATTTCGCAAATTCGCCTGCCGTTATGCAGTATTCAGAATCTTTTTGCATAAAAACCTCCATATGATGCGTTATTATTATTTATTATACATGAACGGGGATGGTTTAACAATAAACAAATATGTGGTATACTTAATATTAAGTAAGGAATGAGGAGACAGTTATGGGATTAGCAGAACTTATTGTACTTGCCGTGGGACTTGCGATGGATGCTTTTGCGGTATCCGTATGCAAAGGACTTGCGATGAAACAGATTACCGTAAGAAAGGCGGCTGTCTGCGGGTTGTGGTTTGGGAGTTTTCAGGCGCTTATGCCCATTATCGGTTATTTTGCCGGAGTGCGGTTCGCATCGTATATTGTTGATATAGACCACTGGATCGCATTTATACTGCTTGTGCTTATAGGTATCAATATGATAAAAGAAGCCGTATCGGACGATGAAGAAGCCGACGCGTCAACAGATTTTAAGATCATGTTCATAATGGCTGTCGTAACGAGTATTGACGCCCTTGCGGTCGGGATAACATTCGTATGCGTCCCGGTAAAGATATTATATGATATGCCGGAATACATCAATACGCTTTTCGGGGCCGGGCTTATCGGGATAATAACATTTGCGATAACCTGCCTTGGCGTAAAGATAGGAAGCGTATTCGGCGTAAAATACAAATCAAAGGCAGAGATCGCGGGAGGGGCGGTTTTGATACTGTTAGGCGTAAAAGTACTTATTGAACATCTGATAAAAAGCATTTAAGTGCTAAAAAATATTGATAACATCATCCATGGATGGTAAAATAATATAGAATACGTATTGTGGAGGAGATACATGCTTAGCAAAAAGAAGATTAAGATAATGTTTTGCATGGCGGATTATGAAAGAGGCTGCGGCAGGCAGGACCTTAATATCGTAAAGTTTTATAAAAATGATTACGTAAGGCTTAATATGATAAAATCACTTATATGCATTACGTTTGCATACATTCTTATCCTTGGCCTTATTGCTATGTATAATATGGAATATATCATAGGGAATACATTTGGACTGCCGTACAGGAGCATTATCATGTGGGCGGCGGGAGCGTATATCGCGCTTCTTATAATATATGCATTTATATCGCTTGTCGTGTATGCGGTCAGATATAACAGGGCCAGAAACCGCGTAAGGAAATATTTCAGATACCTGCAGTATCTGCGCAAAAATTACCAGTCTGACGAAACTGGTATTACGGAGGGATAATGATGATTCTCAAACTTTTGGATTTTAAGGAGTCGCTTAAGCAGCTGTACGAGAAATACGGGATATATATAAAAATGGTGCTTAAATTTGCCGCGGCGTTTGCTGTATTTTCAATTATAAATGCCGAGATGGGGTATAATAATGCGATAGAGAATGTTTTTATCGTAGCGGGGCTTTCGGTAATATCGGCGCTCACGCCCGACGCGGTATTTGTTATTTTCGCAACGGTATTTACCGTGCTGCATACATACAGCGTATCGCCTGTTCTGGCGTGTGTGGTTGTTGTTATGTATCTGCTCATATATTTTATGTATATAAGATATGCGCCCGGACAGGTATATGTGATAATGGCTGTGCCTGTGCTTTATGCGCTTAACATCCCGTATGTGTCGCCTCTTATATGCGGTATATTTTTCGGACCGGTTTCGATAATATCAAATATCATAGGGATATTTGTATATTTTGTATTCAGCGAGATAATAAGCACTGCCGGGGTTTCGGCAGGAAACAGCGTGTCAAACACCGTGAATTTCTTTAATATAATAGTCGATAATCTGAAAAGCAATATGTATATGTTTGTTTCAATGATCATATTTGCGGCAGTCATACTGGTGACGTATATAATAAGGAGACAGAAGATAAAACATGCGGCCAATATCGCGATACTTATCGCATCGCTTATAAATGTAGTAGCTTTTTTGGTAGTGTCGGCGTTTGTAGAAAATGCGGACACGAGGATAGAGATACTTACCGGTTCCGCAGCAAGCATAGTTATTGCGTATATAGCGTCGTTTTTCAGGATGTCGCTTGATTATTCGGGTACTAAGCATATTCAGTTTGAAGACGACGAATATTATTATTATGTAAAGGCGGTCCCGAAACTGTCGGTATCCGCGCCGGACAAACAGGTTAAAACAATACATGCGCAGAATCCAAACGGCAATACCGCAAATATATCTGAAGTTTTTAATGTAGACCAGAATCTGTCTAAGAAGGATTAAAGAATGGGAGCAGTATCTGTATGGAGATGATCAAAGATTTTGTCTACAAATATCTGATGCAGCTGTCGCTTCCGCATCTTACTGTTATAGATGTTGTTGAAGTCATAATAATTGCTTTTGCGATATATCAGATCATAATGTGGCTTAAGAATACAAGGGCGTGGATGCTTGTTAAAGGCATTATATTTCTCCTTGTATTTTGTGCTGTCGCCATACTGCTCCATATGGATGTGATACTGTGGATATTCAGGAATGCGATAAGCGTCGGAATTATCGCTATAGTAATCGTGTTTCAGCCGGAACTCAGGAGCGCATTGGAACAGCTCGGGCGGAAAAATGCGCTGGCGTCGTGGTTTTCGTCTGATGATGAAGATACCAAGCTGTCAGAGCGTTCGATAAATTGTATCGTAAAGGCGGTATTTGAGATGAGCCGCTTAAAAACAGGCGCGCTTATAGTTATGGAGAGGGATATTAAACTTAAAGATATCGAAAGATCGGGCATAAGCATGGATGCGAAAATATCCCTGCAGCTGCTTATAAATATATTTGAACACAATACGCCGCTGCACGACGGCGCCGTTATAATAAGGGATAACCGCATACTTTCGGCAACATGTTATCTGCCTTTGTCGGATAACCGTGAGCTTAGCAAAGAACTTGGAACAAGGCACCGCGCCGCCGTAGGGATAAGTGAAGTTTCGGACAGTGTTACTATTGTAGTATCAGAAGAAACGGGCGATGTATCGATTGCCGAAAACGGCGGGATAAAAAGAAATATATGTAAAGAGGAACTGAAAGAGGTCCTTATGGAGATCAGCGGGGCTTTCGAAGATGCGAAAAAGGGATTCTGGCGCAGAAAGGAGAGGACACCGCGGCATGAAGAAGAACGTGCTGGATAATATTAAGAATTTTATTAAAACAGTGCTTATGAATAATTTTCTGTATAAAGCTCTGTCGCTTGCAATAGCCGTGGTGGCCTGGCTTATTATCGTTAATGTGGCAGACCCGGTTACGAGCAAGACATTTAAGGGGCTTGACGTGGAAGTTATCAATAATTCGGCGATATATTCCCTTGATCAGGTATACGAGGTGGTTGAGGGAAATACCGTGGATTTTACTGTACGCGGAAAGGCGAGCGTGATAAAGAACCTGAGCCTTAGCGACTTTACGGCTACGGCGGATCTTTCCAAACTTTCCCCGGTATATGCCGCGGATATAAACGTAGTATGCAATAAAACTGACAATGTAGAGATTGACAGCGGCAATAAGATGCTTGTAGTTAAACTGGAAGACATAGCTAAAAAGAATATGCAGGTTACGGTTGAAGCGGTGGGCGATGCCGCGGAAGGATACTATGTGGGGGATTATGAAGTAAAGCCTAATATGCTGATGCTGTCGGGCGGAAAATCAAAGATAGACCAGGTAGATTCCGTAAAAGTACTCGTGGATGTGAGCGGCGCCAAAAGGAATTTTGCAAGCCAGCTCGTCCCCGTCGCATATGATAAGGACGGAAATGAACTGGATTCCTCATATTATACGTTTTATAACGGAGACGTCCGCATATCGGATATACATGTGGGCGTAACGATATATAATACAAAGACGCTGCCGGTTGTTATCAATGTAAGCGGCACGCCGGAGGCGGGATACGTATACGACGGCGAATATGAATTTACCCCTGAGGTTGTTACCGTAGGAGGAAGCAACAAGAGACTTTCGAAGCTGGAAGCGTTAGAAATACCGGTTGATATTAACGGAGCCGGCGAAAATTACGAAGTTAATGTCGATATTGCATCATGCCTTCCCGCGGGCGTTAAGCTCGTAAGCGAGGAAGAAAATATATCTATACGGGTTAAGATGAAAAAGCTTGTTTCTAACAGTATACTCATATCGCTTGACGACATTGAGATGAGAAATTTAAGAGCCGGGCTTACGGCGTCATTCCCGTCCCAGAGTACAGGGATTTCGCTTGTGTTAAACGGTACAGACGAGCAGGTAAGTTCCTACACGAGCGAGAATGCGGGAGCATATATAGATCTGTCTAATGTGCGGGAAGGGCAGTGCTATGTATCCGTGAAATACGATAATATACCTTCAAACCTTATCGTATCGGATAATACGATGGTTGAAGTTAATGTTTCATCCGCAGATAATGCCGGGGAAACTGCGTCCCCGGCACCATAGATATATTTTTATTTTATCGATCAGTCAAGTTTGATATCAACAAGATCTTTGGGCGGTATGTGTTCGGAAGATTCACGTACCGTCTTTTCAACTGCCGACTTGGCTTCTTTTATCGGAGCGATCGTACCGGCTCCGGCTATGCAGCCTCCGGGACATCCCATGCCTTCGATAAGGCATCCGTCCATTTTGCCGGCCTTGGCAAGCATCAGGATCTTTTTGCAGTCGCGCAGGCCTTCCGCATGTTCAATATGTACGGGAGTGCCCGGATAATATTCGTTGATACATGCCGTTATTGCATTTGCAACTCCGCCAGCTACGGCATAACCGCGTCCGGCGCCGGTTGCGTTGTGCATTGCGCGGCCTTTTTCATAATTGTTAAAGTCTATGTTCCTTGCCCTGAATATTGCGGCAAGTTCTTCAAATGTGATAACAAAATCCACATCGCTGCGGACAGTCCTTCGCGAGGCTTCGAGTTTCTTTGCGGCGCATGGACCGATAAATACAACCTTGCAGTCCGGATGTTCCTTTTTGATGCTCCTTGCTGTAGCTACCATCGGCGTAAGTTCCGTAGATACGCTGTC
>CANQDW010000090.1 GCA_947593975.1 uncultured Lachnospiraceae bacterium | reverse complement strand
ACTTCCGTTTTCACCGTAGATCCGGCTTCCTTTACATGAAATATTTTTTCTGTTGAGAACATCAATTTGCACCTTACTTTCTTTTTCAAAACTATTCACGGTCATAACGCCGATTGCTTGTCCGTCCAGCTGCCGTATACCGGTTATCGTCTCGCCTTTCCCGCCGCTTTCTGCACAGCCGCCAAAAAGCAGACATAGAAGAAGGATCGGCAAAAACCGGTAAAGGCTGGATCTCTTATTCAATTGTATCACTTCTATTTTTATTTTCCAAATATTTTATCGTTTTTTTCATGAGATGACCGTCATAAATAATGTGATTATTTTTCGCATTTCTAATCTCCTTCATTGTTCTTTAAGTATTATGCAAACCGGGTAAAACCTACATCGTTTCTTCGTCATGATTCGCCTCTTGTCTCAACAGCATCTGATCTGTTTTATGTCGCAGAAGCAGCAGCATATCCAGCTGATTTGAATCAATAACCAGACCATTTTCCCGAAATAACATAAGGAGCTTTCTTCGGTATTCTTTTTCGCTCAGATTTGTATATTGTTTTGCAAGTTCATCCATCTTTTGTCTCAATTCGGCATTCGTATCCAATTCCCAGTTGAATTTTGCAGCTTCATCAAAGGAAAGCGTTCTCTTTTTCCAAGGCCATTTCATATCAAAATTCCTTTCTGCAATTATAGAAGACCTTTATCCCTTGCCAGGTTTTCAATACTCCTGTCATAAGTTGCCTCCGCTTCTTTTGAAAAGAAGCAGCCCGGAACACCCTCATTGTTGTCACGGTGGTGCGCAACACAGGCGCAGCATTTACCATGACGCGGGCAGTCATAAGTACATGGGCAGGGTCTGTTGTTGTCACAAGCGTTCATAAATAATTCCTCCTAATTTTTTATTTTTTTATTTTGCATTAAGTTTCTGCTTATATTTATAAAATATAATACGGCAATAAAAATAGGGAAAAATATCAGATTTGGTCGTTTTGATTCCGAAATTGGTCACGGATTTAGAATTATACAGGCAGTACAAATGCCTTCTTGAATTTTATAGTTAATCTCCCCCTGATACCTGTTAGATGAGGAAATGATACTGTCAATTCCAATACCTCGCTCAGCCGGCAGTCCGTTTTCTAACTTCATACCCGTACTGCAGGGATTACTGACGGCAATCACCGTTTTATTCCCTACGTTTCTGATATGGACTTTTATAGGACCGGAACTTTTCTTTGCAACGCAAGCGTTCAGCGCATTTTCCAGAAGGTTGGCAAGTATCGCCACAAAATCTACATCGGCAACTCCCGACTGTGCCGGGGTATCCGCTTGAGCAATATATTCCACGCCGGCCTCTTTTGCCTTTCCCGCGTAAGAACCCAGGATGCCGTTGACTGTGACGTTCGGACACCATGCGGGAAAACTCTCTGATGCTTCCTTGTTCTGCCCCAAATACGCTAAGATCCCTTCTGTGTTGCCCTCCTTAGCCATAGCCGCAATACGCTCGTCGTGATGCCGCATATCGTGACGGATCCGTCTGTTCTCCTGCTCGGTTTTCCTTGTATTCTTCACATAGGATATCAGGTACTCAACGTTTTGCTTTACCAATTCGTCCCTTGCTTCCTTTCGCATCTGATAGATGCTGCCGATTATCAGGATGCTGGCTGCGGCAAAAGAACACGCAAGCAGAAAGAAAAGGAGTAAAGTGTCTGACTTGATCTCATTATCTGCGCTGATTTTTGACAGAAGTATCACGAATGTGAAAAAATATATTATGGAGACGATACTTAGCGATATCCAGTTTTTTGCACGAAATCCGCTGACCTCGCGGATGATCGGTCTGCCGTATTTATGATACGCAAAGAAAATCACAAGACAAATGATACTATAGATCACACCCCGTATAAAATACACAAAAGTATCCGAACTATTCGGCACAAGCAAGTAACAGCCATAAAATGAAATAGACAGCGAAACGCAGAAAACGCAGCCATATGTTATCCAAAGATAGCATTTCTTCCAAAATCCGTCCGCTGACACATATATAAAAATCCCCCAAAAGTATAGATACGAAAGCACTAAAGCAATAGGCATCCTCCATGGCTTTGAAAGAAAAATAAAGCTGAAACACACCTCCAGAAAAAGGAATATACCTGCCGACCCCCACATAAACGCCATCTTTTTTACCGAGTATTTTCTCTCCTGCAGCAAAAGTCCTGCCGTCAGATGCGTTGCAAAAAACAACAAACTGACAAAAAAGGCGATTGTGATTATTTGAATCACAGACATCAGTTTACTGCCTCCTTTAAATAGAAATCAAAATACGCCTGCTTTAGCTCAGAGCGGCACCGCCTTGGAACAGGAATAAGTGTCTCGTCATCCATAAGCAGATCCGTACCGGAAAAACAGCGGACATGATTTAAATTGACAATATAAGATTTTCCACACATTGCCATGCCTTTTTTGCACATAATACTTTCCTGAAGCTGCGTTGATAATAACCACGCAGAAAGTTTTTTCCCTGTGGCAAGTGTAAACACGCGTCGTTTGTCTCTGGTTTCTATGTACAAAATATCTTCCAGAGCAATACGGTGCAATCCCCCCTCGCAGCGCAAAAGGATCCATGTTTTTTGCTCACGCATGGCAATGACCCGTTCTAATGCCGCGTCAAACTGTTCCTGCGTGTAAGGCTTGCAGATATAGTCTGCGGCATGTATGGAAAAAGCATCAACCGCATAATCCGAGCTGGTCGTCAGAAAGACAATGTCCGTATTTTCACTGAAGCGGAGAATATCCCGCGCCAATTCCGTTCCCAGCATACCGGGCATACAGATATCCAAAAGCGCAATATCAGGGCCGCCTGATTTATCAAATGCTTCCAGCATTTCAAACGCAGACGAATATACGTCAGATTCAATACCATGCTCACAATGTGTCTCTGCGAAAATCCGAAGATTATCCGCAATCTTTTTCCTCTCTCCTGCTTCATCATCACAAATAGATATTTTAAGCACTGTTTTGCTTCCTTCCGTGCAGTATTGGTTAATCCTGCATACTTCTACATAATATGTTATATACTAATATTCGTACCTTTGCAATAGGGCTTTGCGCCTGCCGTAAACGACGTAACAGAACAGCAATATAAGCGTTCCCATACCGACCGTAATTCCGAACGCCTTTAAAATATCCGTAAAGACGATATCTGACTGTACTATGATATCAGTCAGCGCAAATATTATACATAATCCCGCCGCAAAGCTTACCCCGGCATTCAGATAAAATCTTTTCGCCAGCTCTGTGAATTCGGCATACGGGCTATACCCGCACAGCTCATACGCAAACAGCAGCTGCCTGCGGAACCCAAGCCATATGAGCGTTACAATGACCGTACTAAGCAAAAAGCTTATAAGAACCATTACCTGCATCGTATCCATGATCGTATCGCCGGCAAACAGCCTTGTTACCCATGAAGTTTCTTCCGGTTTGTTCAAGTTTATGAATACCTCGGCAGGCAAAGAAAAATGCATATAGATATCTTCCCCGACATTTATAAGATCTGATTCCTTTTTAGCATCAAGTATGTATTCCGTGTTGATCCCCGCAATCTCTGCCGCCGACCTGAAATCTATGAGCATCATATGGTTCAGCCTGTTTTCTTCCTTTGTTCCCATTATCCCAAGCACTTCATAATCTTTATCGTTATAATTGTAATATTTTATGCCGTTTTTAATAAAAACGTCTTTTTCATACTCTTTTCCCAATACCGCATAAGGCTTATCCGACCATGAAGACAGTTCGTCAAAGTACTCTCCTTCAGCCATAGGCGGTATTTTTATCTTTCCCTTTATATACACTCCTCTTATGATCTTATCCTTATCATCTACCGGAACATATACGGCAAAATCATTATATTCTTCCGCGAGCTGCGGTATAACTTCCTCCCACTCTTTTTCATTTTCGGAATATGCAACCGAAAATCCTTTCTGATGTCCGGAATACATAGCGTTTTTACTCAGATAATTATTTTTTTCCGCGCGCATTGCGGATATTACAAGGATCGTGCATATAGAAATAGTCGTAAAGCTTAAAAACAGAAGGATATTCCCTTTTGGAATCTTTTTCCCAAAAATCTTCATGAAATTCCTCCCTAATAATTATATTCGCTCCCCGTATTATAAAAAGCCGGCGATGCAAATTCATATTCTTCTTCCTCGGTATATTCCACTTTGTTTCCATCTACATATTTAACTTTCATAAGCTCTTCATCCGTATCGCCTTTATAAAACACGGCATAATTGGTAACAGTGCCGTCAAAATTCTCATTTTCCCTATACATATAATGGGATTTCAGATCATAATAATCCAAAACTTCAAGCATTTCCTGCTCTGTCATATCCCGGTTTACGTTTACCGATAATGTAAGAACCATTCCGCCTTCATTTTCATTATCCCATTTTGACACAGCTTCCAGATACCTTTCTTCCCACATGCCCTTCTCGCTCATTGCGGCAGCCTCGTGATTATCGATCAGCTTCTTGTAATCCTTTCCGCAGCCCGCGATCACAAGTACCATAACCGTTATCAAAACAAATGCATTATACTTTTTCATCCTAATCTCCCTTTATTTTTATTCTTTACGCCGTATCAGATGTTCCGTATCGACGCCGTGCATGATAAATATAATAAATATGGTTCCGATCAAAAACGCCAGTCCCGCAAAACCATATACAGCGCTCAATATTACATTCCTATTTATAAATTCAATATTTTCCTCTGAAAATACATATCTGCATATGAGCACTGCCGGAAGCATGATAACTGCGATCTCAAGCAGATATGACAGGATTATTGCGCTTATCGGGCAGCCGTTTACAAGATATATCCCGTATGTCCTCTTATTGGACTGCAGTCTGTCATACAGGGCGACAAAAAGCCCATAAAACGTAAAGCACAATAATATTATCGTCAGGATGAGCATGATCCTTACCCTGCCTTCAGATTCTTTATTCATCAGCCTCAGCCCCATTGAAGCGGCATATATTTCAACCTGGGGCATATCAAATTCTTCACTTATATTTCTGTATGACGATACTGTTTCCCGTATTTCGCTATTGCTTCCCGTAAATACCTTAGAAGTGTTAAAATCTATGGCGAGCGCATCTAAAAATGCATATTTGGCAAGTTCCGCAGGTTCGTCGGGATCATTAGACACCCTTACCATATAAGGGAACAGTATATACGAATCCAGCAATATCATATCGTGTATCTCTGATCCGTTTTCCGGAACCATTGAGCCTTTTTCCAATATCCCGGCCACCCTGCACGAATAAACATAATCATAAATATTAACGTCCAGTTCATCGCCTACCGAAATAAGCCCTTTATATTCATTTCCAAGTACAATGGGAATAGAATCCGAAGAATTTTCTATTGTCAGATTCTCTTTTGATAGACCCTCACCCTGCTCTGTTTTAAGATCAAAGAGCTCATACGCATGATCTTCAAGCATAATCGTCTTCATTTCCAGCACGCTGCATGAACTTTCTCCAAAATCTGCCATGAAAGCCTGCGGATGATCTTTTCCTAAAAATCCTTTATAGCTTACATCACCGAATAACCGCTTAATGTCATCTTCCCTGGCAAACACATTCTGTCCTGTATGTATTGAAATAAGCGGGTGATCCTTTAGATCATGGAGCGCTTCATAATAATTCATCAGATTTCTGCAGCCTTTTACTGTATTATAGCTTTCCGTATCGCCTATAACCTCATTTGGCGTTCCCACTCCATACCATATACCGTCTTTCTGATATTTGGGAAGATCTTTATCCAGTTCTCCCAAGTCTAAATAATATGAGCTCATAAGTACGGTCATAACTAAACTTATTGAAAACATAAGCGCAAGCAATACATTTTTAAACAGATTTTTTCTAAAACTCCTAAAAAATTCTGCAAATACAAATAAAATCTTCTGCATTGTTTTCTCCCAAATAAAATCACCTGATATCTGCAATCAACAATATGTATATACTACTATATAATATTTTAAATGATTGCAGATATAGTTATTAATTTGCTGATATTGTCATTGTCTTAAGAATATTTTCCTCACTTCGGCTTGTCCCAACTGCAACACCATGTTTTGTAGAACCTTGGCTAGTAACATCAGCCGATTTACCTTCTTTTACTCCTTTACCTAAATAATATATTCTATAATTTTTATTTATAATATCTTTCACTAGCCTTTTTAGTTTTTATTAATATCATATTATATATACCAATTAAATTATATGATATTAATAACATTATGTCAATGAGCAAT
>CANQDW010000089.1 GCA_947593975.1 uncultured Lachnospiraceae bacterium | reverse complement strand
GATCGCGCGTTACGTGGGACATGACGTAATAGGGGACGTCCATCTCGGAGACTGGGGGCTTCAGATAGGTCTTATAATAACCGAACTTGAAAAAAGACAACCGGATCTTCCGTATTTTGATGAAAGCTATACGGGAGAATATCCGGCTGAGCCTCCGTTTACAATGAGCGAGCTTGAGGAGATATATCCGTGCGCGAGCGCATATTCAAAGGAAAATCCTGAATATCTTGCCAAAGCGCAGCAGGCAACGGCTGACTTTCAGAACGGAAAAAGAGGTTATATCGCTCTGTGGAAGCACATCATAGACGTATCCATTCCGGATATAAAGAAAAATTATGATAAGCTTAATGTTTCGTTTGACCTGTGGAAAAAGGAAAGCGACGTGAAGGGCTACATTCCCGAGATGGTAGAGATGATGAAGGAAAAAGGCTATGCATATGAAAGCGACGGGGCTATCGTGGTCGATGTTAAGGAAGAGAGCGATACGAAGGAGATACCGCCGTGCATACTTCTTAAATCAAACGGAGCGACCAATTATGGAACTACCGACCTTGCAACGATCATAGAAAGAATACGCCTGTTTAATGCCGACAGGATCATATATGTTGTAGATAAAAGGCAGTCGCTGCATTTTGAGCAGGTATTCAGATGCGCAAGAAAAACAGGACTTGTAAATGATGATACTGACCTTGTGTTCGTAGGTTTCGGAACTATGAACGGAAAAGACGGAAAGCCGTTTAAGACGAGGGACGGCGGCGTGCTCCGTCTTGAAAAGCTGATCGCGGAAATAGATGACGCGGTGTATGACAGGATAATGGAAAACAGAAATATGGACGAGTCCGAAGCGCGGGAGATCGCGGCAAAAATAGGGCTTTCCGCGCTGAAATACGGGGATCTGTCGAATCAGGCTTCCAAGGATTACGTATTTGATGTGGACAGGTTTATCTCTTTTGAGGGAAATACCGGACCTTATATATTATACGTTATAGTGCGCATCAAATCTGTGCTTGCAAAATATAAGGAAACGGGCGGCGATATCACAAAAGAGATGAAGATACTTCCCGCCGCAAAAAAGAGCGAGACGGATATATATCTGTGCCTGTCGAAATTCCAGGACTGCATAATGAGCGCCTATAAAGATAACGCGCCTCATAAGATATGCCAGTATATATATGAATTGTCGGAGGCATTTAACGGTTTTTACCATGATAATAAGATATTGTCTGAGGAAAATGAGGAAAGAAAAGAATCGTTCCTTGCGCTCCTTTTGCTCGTAAAGGGCGTTTTAGAGCAGTGTATAGATCTTCTCGGTTTTTCGGCGCCGGATAAAATGTAAAGAAAGCGGGGAAATAATATGTACAGGGATATTGACAGGCTTATCATATACCGTAAGTCGGCGAGTGAAGGTATACTTGCCGCAATGCGCGATATATTCAGGGATTTTCATAAAAAAGATTATGACAAGGAAGAGCTTATACTCAGGATATATACGCAGATCAACAATCTTTTGGATGTAGCTACGGATTATGGGTTTGACGGTAATCTGTGGCAGAACTATATCGCGTATATACTTGCATCGGGCGAGAATCCTTTTACGATCACCTGTGAGAAATCAGAAGCCCAGGAAGGAACGGTAAATGATTTCGTAAAAAATGATCTTGTGCATTTTCAGAATATACTAAAATATGATTTTTCGGAAATAGAGGAAGAACTCGGCATAGACTGTTTCTCACGCATTACCAATTACCATTCGCTTATAAAGCCCGAGAGAAGGTTTAATAAAAGCGTGAGCGATAAAGTAAAAATGCTTTCGGACAGCCTTAAGGCAGTGCTTACGCCGGATGATCTATATAATATAGTGACTGATTTTTACAGGAAATACGGCGTGGGGATGTACGGTCTAAACAAGGCGTTTAGGATAAAAAATAACGATGGGAACGTAGAGATCGTACCGATAACGAATACGTCTTCGGCTGAACTTTCGGACCTCATAGGTTATGAGACGCAGAAGAAAAAACTTATAGAAAATACGGAAGCGTTTGTACATAAAAGACGCGCAAACAACGTGCTTTTGTGCGGCGACAGCGGTACCGGCAAATCTACGAGTATCAAGGCGATACTAAACAGGTATTATGATGACGGGCTGAGGATGATAGAGATATATAAGCATCAGTTTAAGGATCTGTCTGCGGTGCTTGAGATGATAAAGGACAGGAATTACAGATTCATAATATTTATGGACGATCTGTCTTTTGAGGAATTCGAGATAGAGTACAAATACCTTAAAGCGATAATTGAAGGAGGGCTTGAAAACAGGCCCGATAACGTGCTCATATATGCAACGTCAAACCGCAGGCATCTTATAAAGGAAACATGGAAAGACAGAGCTGACATGGACGACGAGCTGCATGTGAGCGACACTATGCAGGAGAAACTGTCGCTTGCGAGAAGATTCGGGCTTACGATATATTACGGAAGACCGGAAAAGAAAGAGTTTGATAACATAGTAAGGGGAATCGCAAAGAAATACCCCGAACTTAATATATCCGAAGAAGAACTGCTTAGGGAAGCCAACAGATGGAGCCTTTCAAACGGAGGCTTTTCGGGACGCGCCGCCGAGCAGATGATAATATCCAAGTTAGGACAGAAGCCGTGATATCTTTTCGGTCAGATCATCGATAAGGATGCCGTAATCTTTTTCGTTATCGTACAATTTGATTTTTCTGAAATATTCGGAAGCATAGACAGCCTGCGCAACGAGCATGGGAAGTCCCCCGCTGCATGTGATGCCCAGGCTTTCAGCCTGTTTTAAGAGTTTTGTATGCAGGGGATTGTATATTACGTCAAGGACCGCAAAGCAGGACGGATAATCGGTAATATCTATTGGCGACGAATCGTTGTCGGGAAACATTCCTACAGGAGTAGTATTTACAATAATGTCGGCATCCGGATTAAGCCTTTTACATTCTTCGTAAGTAAGACAGCCCGGGGCCTGCTTATAATATACGGTTATTATGCTTTTTGCGCCAAGAGATCTTAACGCGGCTATGATAGCTTTTGACGCGCCGCCTTTTCCGAGCACGAGCGCCTTTTTTCCGGCGACGGTTATGCCGCATTTTTTGACCGTATATAAAAATCCGTCGAAGTCTGTGTTGTGTCCTATATATTTTCCGTTTTCATTTACAATAGTATTTACGGCGCCTATAGAGCGCGCGTTTTCATCAAGGCCGTCCAGATAAGGGATGACCTTTTCTTTATATGGGATTGTCACATTTATTGCCTCAAACGGCTTTTTTCTCATGAAAGAATCAAAATCATCTTTTGATACGGGATGTATCTCATATTCATAATCAGCTATGCTCTCGTGTATCTCTTTTGAGTAGCTGTGTCCGAGCTTTTCGCCTATAAGTCCGTAACGCATATGTTTTCCTCCGGGATCAGACTGATCTGTATCTGTATGTTATAGTACATCTTTTTTTGGCAAACCGCAACACCTCATTTTAGTCATATCCCGGATTTTGGGACATATATTAGAGTATCGGAGGTATTTGGCATGGACAAACTTGATGAAATATGCAGGATTTTAAGAGATATGCCCGGAGTCTTGATAAGAGGCCTTGATATTGACCATACGCTGCTTCAGGAGATACGGCTCAGGCCTTTTAGGCCGCTTATGATAAAATACGGCGGACGGGAATATTTTGTTTCGGAAAAAAAGAGGCTTACCGAAAATATAAGGGAAGCTTACGTTGTAAATGAGAATGATATAAAGAATACATTTCTTGCGCTGAGCGGATTTTCAACGTATGCGTTTGAAGAAGAGATGCGCCGCGGATATATAACCATTGCCGGAGGCCATAGGGTAGGTATAGCGGGAAAAACGGTAACTGCGGATTCGAAAATAAAAAGTATGAAATACGTATCCTTTATAAATATCAGGGCCGCGGGTGAAAGGCGCGGCTGCGCGGACGATGTTATGCCTTATCTTTTTTCGGGCGACAGGATGATGCATACGCTTATCATCTCGCCTCCGGGAGCGGGAAAAACAACGCTTTTAAGAGATATAGTAAGGCAGGTGTCGGACGGATGCGGCGTAAGGCGCGGAAAAAATGTCGGAGTTGTGGACGAGCGTTCGGAGATTGCCGCGTGTTACCACGGTATCCCGCAAAACGACGTGGGGATGAGGACGGATGTGATCGACGGATGCCCGAAGGCGGAAGGGATGATGATGCTTGTGCGCTCAATGTCGCCGGAAGTTATTGCCGTCGACGAGATAGGGACGAAAGAAGATATGGAGGCGGTCTTTTATGCCGCTTCATGCGGCTGCGCGGTCATCGCAACGCTTCACGGGGACGGGATCGAGGATATAAAAGACAGCACGCATATGACGGGCATATTCGGAAGATATGTGATATTAAAGCAGGACAGATATGGGAAGAGAAAGATATCTGTGCATGATGGGAAAGGGATGCGGATAAATGACAGAGATTAAATTGTTTGGGATGGCGCTTATTATCATATCGGCGGCAGCCATAGGATGTATTTTTGCGGACCGGGCAAAAAGGGAGATAAAAGCGCTTTCATCGTTAAGCCGGTGCCTTATGGTATTTGAATCCGAGATACGCTACTGCAATACCCCGTTAAGGGAGATATGCGCAAGGATATATGTAAGCGGCGAACTCTGGTCTGATTTTTTCGGCTATGTATCGGAGATGCTTTCAGAAAATGATCCGGACGCGGGCACGGGGATTATATGGGAAACGGGCGCGGGGCTTTTTGATGCGCCGAGGTTCCTTTCGGCTGAGGATAGGGAGGAATTCCTTAGGTTCGGAAATGAACTTGGGAAAAATGACAGAGAGAGCGAGCTTGGAAGGATTAATATGTATATCGATCATATTAAGAACAGGCTTTCGCTGCTTGAGAAGAATATAAACGAGCGGGTAAGGCTGTGCAGGCTTCTTGGCGTGACGGCGGGAGTATTTATAACAATACTTATGGTATGAGGTTAGTGCGGTATGTCGATAAGTTTGATATTTAAAATAGCGGCTGTGGGTATACTGGTATCGGTATTAAGCCAGGTGCTCAAACATTCGGGGCGTGAAGAACAGGCTTTTATCACAAGCCTTGCGGGGCTTATACTTGTTCTTTTGTGGATCGTTCCGTATATAGCGGAACTGTTTGAGACGATTCAGGAGTTGTTTTCGTTATGATCAAGATATGCGCGATAGGGATAGTGACGATACTTGCGGCGGTTTTTGCAAAAAGCATAAAAAGCGAATACGGGATCTATATCGGGATGGCGGGGAGTATCCTCCTTATGTATCTCGGGATAAGGAAATTTTCCGGGATACTCGATATCATAAATAAGTGCGCGGATTATATATCGATCGGGCCAAGCTATATGGAAATACTCATAAAGATGCTTGGCATAGCATACATAGCGGAATTTGCGTCGGGAGTAAGCAGGGACGCGGGTTATTCGTCGATAGCGTCCCAGATAGAGCTTATCGGGAAACTCAGCATACTTCTTATAAGCACCCCGATAATCGAGGCGCTTCTTAATACTATATTTTCATTCATAAACAATTAAGCAGGGGGATATGATGAGTGGATGATTATAATGTGGACTTCGGGGCGGTAGACGAGGTGTTAAGGGACATAACCGACAATAATGAAAGTTTCAGCCGGTATGTGGACATGATCCTTGACGGAGAGGGAAAATTTTCGTTTCAGGGAGTCTTTAACAATATTGCGGGCGTATTAAACAATGAGATCGCGGGAGTAAAAGGATTGTTTGCGGAGATGCTCGTCATCATAATCATAGCCTCGGTATTTATCAATTTTTCCAGGTCGCTTAAGAGCAAACAAGTGTCCGAAACGGGATTTTATGTCACGTACATGCTTATGTTTATGCTGCTTTCGGTAACGTTTACCGGGCTTTCCGATATAGCGGGGGATATACTTGATAATCTCATGGCGTTTATGCAGGCGCTCATACCGTCGTTTTTCCTTACGGTCACATATATAACCGGCAGCAGCACCGCGGTTGTCTTTTATCAGTCCGCGCTCGGCGTCATAGGGCTTGTGGACGTGTGCATCGCAAAGGTATTTCTTCCCGCGGTAAATATGTATTTTATATTTTCCATGCTGAATCCGCTCCTTTCGGAAGACTTCTTTTCAAAGCTCATAAATCTTGTGGAAAACATGATCTCATGGGGGCTTAAAGGGCTGTTTACGCTTGTGGCGGGGATAGGACTTATACAGAGCATGGTGCTTCCTGCGGCGGACGGCATGAAAAGGGGGATAGTCGGAAAGGCGCTGTCGTCGGTCCCGGGAATAGGAAACACTTTAGGGCAGGTTACGGAGTCGGTATACGGCGCGGGGATACTTATTAAAAATGCCGTGGGGGTATCGGGGCTTATAATGATCGTCGTGATATGCGGCGCGCCTATGATAAGGTTTCTCGTGTATTCGCTCGTGATGCAGGCCGGCGCGGCGATAACGCAGCCCGCGGCAAACGATAAGCGCATGATAGAGTGTCTGTCGGCGGCGGCGAAGGCGTCAAAGATGCTGTGCTATGTCGTGGGAATGGCGTCGGTCCTTTTTATAATAACGATTGCGCTTGTAATGC
>CANQDW010000088.1 GCA_947593975.1 uncultured Lachnospiraceae bacterium | reverse complement strand
ACGGAGAAACGGCATAGCCCGAAAGCTACGCCGTTTCCCGAAAACAATCTTATGCTGTTTTATGAGTGCCGCTCTGAGCATGGCGTCCTTCTGTTCTCTTATGTCGTCAGGCCTTTCGTAAAATTCACGTATCTTATCTTCTCTTTCCTGTTCCCATAAAGCAAGGATACCGTCATGATATTCAGGATCGTTAAGCATCATTACCGTATCGAGCTGGAAATATTGGAACAGCAGTATATTGACAACGCACAGAGCAATTACGATAAATGCATATTTTTTTCTTCCGACGATTCTTTTTAACTCTCCCATGGCTGTATACGGCTCACTCTTCCCCTGCCTGATAAGTATCTGTCATTATCTCGTTTCCGGTTTCAATGTCGTAAATGCTGTACTGCCCGGTATTACTGTCGCAAAGCAATATCTTTTCCATATCGGACCATACGATATTTTTGCTGATTTCAATACCTTCTACCTCGCGCGCGGTATTTCCGTCATAATCCATTATCATGATCTTTCGCGGCATATCCGGATTTTCAGAAGCATACAGTTCATTATCCCAGTAAAGATATTTCCTGTCTCTGAATATCATCGGCATAGCGCCGTCATAAGTATACATTTCCTTTACATCTTCTCCGTTCTCATCCATCGAGAACACTTTAATATTCTCATCGCCCCTTAGCATTGAATATATCCTGCGATCTATTCCCGCAAGCATTGAATATCCGTCCGGTTCTTTTATCTCCGTTATCTCATCAGTCATGATATCCAGACTGTAATCATTGTCTGTCAGCTCGGCATAATCAGCTTCATCATAGCAGCTTGCGTTAAAATATATATTATCCGCATCTGCAAATAATATATGTATAAGCGGTTCGTATCCCTCAAAGCTAAACAGCTCCGTCCTTTCTTCTCCGGTAAGCGGCACTCGGTATAAAGACTGCTTTCTTTTATTTGAACGGTTGTTTTCCTGCCAGTTGATAACCATGTATCCGCATCCCCTGTGAATTATCAGCTCATAGCTGCAGGAAGCGTCATTTTCTTCCTCTGCCCTGAACAATTCCCTAAGTTCAGTCCTTTCGCTCCCGTCAGGGCTCAGTCTGTACAGCGAAGTTGCCATCATGTCGCTTTCGCTCTGCGCGACGGCATATATATAACCGTCATAGGCGATCACATCCGTCAGGTTATTGAAATGCGCGCCGCATGAAGCATCATTATGCTTACATTCGGGCCTGCTGCAAAGCGGAGCTGCTTTTTTGTTCGCGCAGTCGATAAAATCTATATTTCCGCTTCCTGCGTTTACCGCATAGAACCCTTTATCGGTATACGCTCCCGATTTTACTACCGTAAACGTCTGCGCGTCCTGTTCAGGCACATAAGAATCTCCGTATTCTGCCTGCTCGTATTTTTTACTTTTGCATGAAACAAGCAAAAGCATAGCGGCAAGAAGCATCCACATCAATAAATGTTTTTTCATCGTAATCTCCCTCCATATTTTTTAATACTATTTGGTATTGCAAACTATTTAATATTATTATAATATTATGCTTATATGCTGTCAATAAATTTTTCCGTTCCGCGCTATTGACTATTGAATATATTTCCAATATTATCTTTATAACCAGATAAAACAAATAAAGTGGTGGGATAAATGCTCGAAATAAAAAACGTTTCAAAATCATATGGAAAGAAGACTGCGCTTAAGGATTTCAGCTATACATTTGACAATGGAATATATGGTCTGCTCGGTTCTAACGGAGCCGGCAAAAGCACGCTTATGAACCTGATAACGGACAATATAAAAAGAGATACGGGAACAATAAGCTATGACGGAACAGATATACTTAAACTCGGCGCCGCGTACAGAAGCTGCATAGGCTATATGCCTCAGCAGCAGGGGTTCTACGAGCAGTTTTCCGCGCGCTCGTTCCTGTTTTATATCGCAGAACTTAAAGGTCTTCCAAAAAAAGCCGCAAAAAAGCAGATAGATGAACTCCTTGGGATCGTTAACCTGTCAGAAGCCGCAGATAAAAAAATAGGCGGTTTTTCAGGAGGGATGAAACAGCGTGTCATGCTTGCGCAGGCGCTGCTTGGAAATCCGCGCATCCTGCTCCTTGACGAACCGACAGCCGGTCTTGACCCAAAAGAAAGGATCAATTTCCGTAAATATATATCAGAACTTGCAAGAAATAAAATAATAATCATATCGACTCACGTAGTAAGCGATGTCGAAAGCATAGCCGATAAAATACTTATCATCAATAAAGGCGAGCTTATAGCGGCTGATTCTCCCGATAACTTTATAAAGAACGTAAACGGCAGGGATCTTGAAGATGTGTTTATGTATTATTCAAAAGGCTAAAAGAACATGATATAGTAAATCGGAATATAAATTATTTTTCCCTTTTGCTCAACTGTTCTTTTGTTAGAAACAACAAACGCTTTTTTTATGTGATAATCCTCATTTTTTACAAATGTATTCAGCGCGCTGTGAACGGCGTAATCCTTGCCAGATTTTACCTCAATAGGCACAACCGAAAGGCTGTCATAATCATCAATAAGATAATCGACTTCGCCTTTGCTCCGGTTATCATAATAAAACAGCTTATGGCCGTGAGCGATCAACTCGCTTGCAACAACGGTTTCATAAACAGAACCGAGGTTTATGCTCCTTTCATCATCAAGAACGGCGCGAATATTGCTGCCGTATAGTATGCCTGTGAGAATACCGGCATCATTCAGATACAGTTTCAGCAAATTTTTACCCGCGGATTCAATCAATGGGAAAACAGGATTTGAAATTGCCTGAACATTGAGCGCTATCCCCGAAGCAATGAGATATTCAAATTCATCAGCGTAATCGTTAAAAGTTTTGCCTTTTTTATTTTCAATATTCTGCGCAATCACACGCTTTTTCCTGTTTTCCATATTAGAAGGGATAAGGTCGTAAATCCTGCGGATCTTAAGCTTGTTTTCTTCATCGTATTTTGAAGCATCGACTGCATAATAATCGTGAATTTCGCCTTGGATCTCCCGGACAGACCGTATATTCTTTTCGGCAAGATAAGAATTTACTGCGTCAGGCATACCTCCGACAAGCAAAAACTTACTGAACAAGTCCATCATTTTATTGTGCATAGGTTCATCAAGCGCTTCCAGACGTTCAAACTTCTTTTGCATAGATAAAATGGCAATTTCATTCATTCCATTGGCGTAAAGAAATTCTTCAAAATCAAGAGGAAACATCCTGACCTTACGGATGCTTCCCATCGGAACAGAGGTTGTCTGCGAAAGGGCAACACCGAGCATCGAACCGCTTGCAATATAGGTAAACTTATTATCCTGCGACAAAAATTTAAGCAGGGTAAGCAAATGCGGATACGCCTGGATTTCATCAATAAAAATAAGGGTGTCTTCTTTTTCTTTCATTTTGTTTCCTGCGATCATGCTTACCTGGAGATAAAAGTCCTCAACGGTTTTCGTATTTGCAAAAAGACGGCTGCCCAGAGAATCCTCAACCATGTTTATCTCAATAAAATTTTCAAATATTTTCTTACCGGCATAACGAATTATATATGTCTTGCCAACCTGACGCGCGCCGTCGATCAAAAGGACTTTTTCAGAGTCCGATTTCAGGTGTTCTTCAATAAGCGCTTCTATTTTACGATATAGCATAAAAGAACCTCCGTTCAACTTTTCAAACTAATTATAACGCCGTATTGTTGACTTTTCAATATATTTCGCAAAAGAAATCGCAACTTTTCAAATTTTTCCTGTCTTAAAAAGGCGATCTATAGCTCGCGCTGTAATGAAGTTCCTCCTCTATCCTAAGAAGCATATTGTACTTTGCAACCCTGTCTGTGCGGCATGGCGCGCCTGTTTTTATCTGACCCGCATTAAGCGCAACCGCCATATCCGCTATAGTCGTATCTTCTGTTTCCCCTGAACGATGTGAAATTATAGTCCTAAATCCCGCGTCATGCGCTGTCCTCACGGTTTCTATCGCCTCGGTAACGGTACCTATCTGGTTCAGCTTTACAAGTACAGCATTGGCGCATTTATTTCCTATGCCTTTTACCAGACGCTTCGAGTTGGTCACGAACAGATCATCTCCCACAAGCTGTACCTTATCTCCAAGTTTTACCGTAAGCTTTTTCCAGCCGTCCCAGTCCTCCTCATTAAGTCCGTCTTCTATAGATTTAACCGGATATTTCTCACATAACTTCTCATACAGTTCTATCATCTCATCAGCGGTACGGGTTACTCCTTTTTCCACCGAATCTCCCTTTTGTTCATTTGGGAAATGATACATTCCCGAATCCGGTTTATAAAGCTCGCTTGCCGCCGCATCCATTGCAAACACAATATCTTTTCCGGGCTCATATCCTGCCGCCTTTACTGCATTTGTAAGATATTCAAATACCTCAAAAGAATCTTTTAGATCAGGGGCAAATCCTCCCTCGTCGCCTACTGCCACGGCCTTTTTGTGGTCGCTTAGTATCTTTTTAAGGGCATGGTATACCTCAGTCCCCATTCTTAAGCCTTCGGCAAATGTATCCGCGCCCACCGGCATGATCATAAATTCCTGGAAATCTATCCCGTTTGCGGCATGGCGTCCCCCGTTAAGGATATTCATCATGGGAACCGGCATTTTATGAGACCTTGCGCCTCCGAGATACATATATAAAGGCATACCAAGCGCCTCGGCTGCCGCTTTCGCGCACGCTATCGATACCGCAAGTATTGCATTGGCTCCGAGCCGTTCCTTATTTTCGGTTCCGTCAAGGCTGCACATTACATGGTCAATCAACGCCTGTTCAAGCGCATTATGCCCGACAAGGCTTTTCTTTATCTCCGTGTTGATGTTCTTAACGGCCTGCCGTACGCCTTTTCCGTTATAACGTTTATCCTGAGTATCTCTCAGTTCCGACGCTTCGTATTTTCCGGTAGACGCTCCGCTTGGCACGCTCGCCCTTCCAACATAATGATCATCGACCGTTACTTCTGCCTCCACGGTAGGATTACCGCGTGAATCGAGGATTTCTCTTCCATGTACATCCGTTATTTTTAAATAATTCATAAAATTACCTCCATGTCCAATTTCTATTATTATGTGGACGTGAAGATTTTTTATTCAAAAGCGGTTGTTCAAAAAAATTTTTCTCTGATGTGTATATAATGCCAAAAACGGTAAATAATATTAACAAGCCGATAAGAAACTGAATATTCAGTCTTACGGAACACGTCATGGAGTGCGACCCCCTCTTACACGCATGGCGTAACACTAAGGATGAAGTTTTAATACTTAATCCTCCCCTATAAATAAGCCTCATGCATACTCAGATGCATGGGGCTTATTATTTGTTATTGAAACAATATCCAACTTTTGTTAATATTAAAAAAATACTATATCAAACCGGAGGTACATATATGAAAAAAATACTTGCCATAACGGGAGCAGTCCTTCTTTTACTCATATATATAGCAACGCTTATATCCGCAATATTTACATCGCCTTATACGCCGCAGCTTTTTAAAGCGTGCGTGTATGCAACTCTTATCATACCTGTCATATGCTACGGATACATACTCATGTACAGAGTTCTTAAAGCCAAAGCAAAAGATATGAAATATGACTTTACTCCTGAGAAGGACGATGCCGAAGACTCCGAAAATACAGAAGAGTAAATCTTTATTCCTCTCTCCGTTTGGTTTTTTTCAGATATTCTTTCTGCACTCTTTCATAGCCGTTATCCGAAGGCTCGTAAAATATTTTATCCGCATGTTCATCGGGCAGATACTGCTGCTTTACATAATGGTTTTCATAACTGTGCGCATATTTATAACCTATACCGTGTCCAAGTTTTTTCGCGCCGCTGTAATGCGAATCCATAAGATACGGCGGTATGGATACATTATTATCCTGCGACGCTGTGCTCATTGCCTCATCTATTGCCATTATTGCCGAATTGCTTTTTGGAGCGCACGCCACATACGCCGCTGCCTGCGCAAGCACAATCCTTCCTTCAGGCATACCGAGTCTCTCTACCGCCTGCGATGCGGCCACTGCCACAACAAGCGCATTCGGGTCTGCATTTGACACGTCTTCAGCCGCGCATATCATTATCCTTCTTGCAATAAACGCCACATCTTCACCCGCATTAAGCATACGCGCCAGATAATATACCGCCGCATCAGGATCCGAACCTCTCATGCTCTTTATAAATGCCGATATCGTATCATAATGGTTATCTCCCTGCCTGTCATATCTTAATACCCGCTTCTGTATACACTCCGAAGCCACGTCAAGCGTTATATGTATCTTACCGTCCTCGCCGGGCGTGCTTGTAAGTACTCCGAGTTCAACGGCATTAAGCTCTTCTCAGGCGACGGCAAGAAGCTCTCCGACGCCGTGGAGGACGAGATCGAGGACTACTTGAACCACGGCGTCTCGCGGCCGGAGGATCGTCCCGTGGGCGACGGCGTGGGCAAGCCGGTGAAGGTGGAGCACGCCCGCCAGCGCTACGTGGCGCACGCGATCGACACCATCGAGGGCGACCTCGAGGGCATGACGATCGCGGTCGACTGCGCGCACGGCGCCGCCTGCAAGACCACCCCCGCGGCCCTTCGCGACCTCGGCGCCGAGGTGTTTGCCACGAACACCCGCTACACCGGCGTCGACATCAACGTGAACTGCGGCTCCACGCATTTGGAGCCGCTCCGCGAGCTCGTGGCGCAGACGGGCGCGTGCTGCGGCTTCGCCCACGACGGCGACGCCGACCGCGTGCTCTTCGTGGACGAGCAGGGAAACGAGGTCGACGGCGACGCGATGCCCGCCCTCTGCGCG
>CANQDW010000087.1 GCA_947593975.1 uncultured Lachnospiraceae bacterium | reverse complement strand
GATAGGAGACCTTGCGGCTTCCGCAGTAAAGCGCAATTGCGGCATTAAGGATTACGGAAAGCTAATTCCCGGACACGGCGGCATAATGGACAGATTTGACAGTCTTTTGTTTGTTGCGCCTGTGATATATTGTATAATGACGTTTGCGCCTTTGTACGGTTTTAATATGGATTTTATTTGATATTTGGAGGATACGCATTTGAAAAAACTTACTATTCTTGGTTCGACAGGTTCAATAGGTACGCAGACGCTTGATGTGATACGGGCAAATCCCGGGGATTTTGAGGTTAAGGCTCTTGCTGCGAACAAAAATGCAGATATGCTTCTTGAACAGGCTAAGGAATTTGGACCGGATGTTGTATGTATATATGATGAAAAAACCGCCTTTGAAAATAAAGACCGGTTTAAAGGGATTGCCAAAGTAGTATGCGGGATGGACGGACTTATTTCCTGCGCTGCCGAAAATGACGCGGATATCGCAGTCTGCGCCGTGGTTGGCATGATTGGGATAAGGCCTGTGATCGAGGCGATAAAAGCCGGAAAGGATATCGCTCTTGCAAATAAAGAGACGCTTGTTACGGCGGGACATATAATAATACCGCTCGTAAAAGAAAAAAATGTAAAATTGCTGCCTGTTGACAGCGAACATTCGGCAATATTCCAGTCGCTTAACGGCGAAAAAAGAGGGCAGGTATCAAAGCTGATACTTACAGCTTCAGGCGGGCCTTTCAGAGGGAAAAAGAAAGAGGAACTTCGGGATATCAAAGTAGAGGATGCGCTTAAACATCCAAACTGGAGTATGGGCAGAAAAATCACCATAGATTCTGCTACAATGGTAAATAAAGGACTTGAGATACTTGAAGCGGCATGGCTGTTTGATATGGATATAGATAATATACAGGTTGTTGTACAGCCGCAGAGCGTTATACATTCTATGGTTGAGTTTAATGACGGCGCCGTTATCGCGCAACTTGGCACGCCGGATATGAAACTTCCGATCCAATATGCGCTTTATTATCCCGACAGGGTATTCCTTGCGGGAGACAGGCTTGATTTTTATGCGCTTGGGCACATAGATTTTGAGAAACCGGATACGGATACATTTGAAGGTATTGCGCTTGCAGCTGCGGCCGGCAAGGCAGGCGGGAGCATGCCGACTGTATATAATGCCGCCAATGAATACGCCGTGGCGAAATTTTTGAACCGCAAAATGGGATTTTTAGATATAACAAAGACGATAAAAGAAATGATGGAATCGCATAATGTTATAGCAGACCCGGATATTGATACGATCTTAAGTGTCGAACGGGAAATATATGAAAGAATAGGATAGGAAGGAAATCGTTATGAATATTATAATAGCTCTTTTTATTTTCAGTGTCATAGTGATCATACATGAACTTGGACATTTTCTTTTAGCTCGCGCAAACGGAGTGGAAGTTACCGAGTTTTCGCTTGGTATGGGCCCCAGGCTTGTGACGTTTGTAAAAACCGAAAACGGTATGAGGGTCAAATTTTTTGCATCGTCGAAAGTGTGCGAAACTACTGAAGGATGGGAGCATAGGACAAAGTATTCGGTAAAGATACTTCCGTTTGGCGGTTCGTGCATTATGCTCGGTGAAGATGATGTTGTGGAATCAGATAAGGCATTCTGCAAAAAAAATGTGTATTCCAGGATGTCTATAGTATTTGCCGGTCCGTTTTTTAATTTTATACTTGCGTTTGTACTGTCGATCATAATCATTTCGGTATCAGGATATGATAAGCCTGTTGTCGTGGCGGTGCAAAGCGGTACCCCTGCGGAGGAAGCGGGGATCAAAGAAGGCGATGAAATAGTAAGGATCAACAATAAAAAGATTCATATAGACAGGGAAATAAGTTCGTATCTTACATTTCATCCTTTAAAAGAAAATGATACTGTTAAGCTGACAGTCAAAAGAAACGGCGAAAAGATCAGTATGGAGATACAGCCGCAGCTTGTTCCCGTTGAATCGGCGGCGGACGGACTTGCAAAAGGGGATTCCGCTAAGAAAGATGAAGTGCAGTATTCATATAAAATAGGATTTACGCACGGCGCTCCGAGAGTTAAAGGGAACGCATGGCAGGTTGTTAAATATTCGGTATATGAAGTCAAATACTGGATCGTAACTACAATAGAGAGCCTTAGGATGCTTGTTACGGGAAAAATAGGCGCCGATGAGATATCAGGTCCCGTGGGCATTGTAGGAATGGTGGACGACATTGTAGACGAATCCAAAGGATTCGGATTATCTACAGTCATTATCACGCTTATGTATTTTTCAATACTGTTGTCGGCTAACCTTGGCGTTATGAACCTTCTGCCTATACCTGCGCTTGACGGCGGAAGGCTTCTGTTCATGATAGTCGAGGTAATAAGGCGCAAGCCTATCGCGCCTGAAAAAGAGGGCCTTGTGACAATGGTAGGATTTGCTCTTCTCATGGTCCTTATGGTATTTGTGATGTTTAATGATATTTCAAAGCTTATAACAGGTTAGGAGGTAAGCGGCATGCATAGAGATAATACGAAAGTTGTGTCTGTGGGCGGAGTCCTTTTGGGAGGGGATAATCCTATAAGGATACAGTCTATGACAAATACAAAAACAGAAGATGTAAAAAGTACCGTAGAACAGATCCATAGGCTTACAAATGCCGGCTGCGAACTTGTGCGCTGTACCGTGCCGACAATGGAGGCGGCCTCTGCGCTTAAGGAAATAAAAAAGAATATCGCGATACCGCTTATCGCGGATATACATTTTGATTACAGGCTTGCGATAGCAGCTATCGAAAACGGCGCGGACAAGATAAGGATCAATCCCGGGAATATCGGTTCTTATGAACGGATAAAGGCCGTTGTGGATAAGGCGAAAGAAAGGAATATCCCTATCAGGGTCGGGGTAAACAGCGGCTCTCTTGAGAAAAGCATCATTGAAAAGTACGGCTCGGTTACCGCGGAAGGCATTGTGGAAAGCGCGATGGACAAGCTGTCGATAATAGAAAAGCTTGGCTATGACAATCTTGTGGTAAGCATCAAATCTTCAGACGTACTTATGAGTACCGCCGCGCATAAACTTATAGCGGAAAAAATGAATTATCCCGTGCATGTAGGCATCACGGAGGCGGGGACTGTTATGTCAGGCAGTATAAAATCCGCGATAGGGATAGCGCTTATACTGGAGGCCGGAATTGGAAATACGATACGCGTTTCGCTTACGGCCGATCCGGTAAAGGAGATAGAGGCGGCAAAAATAATTTTACGGACAATGGAATTAAGGAGCGGCGGCATTACCGTTATCTCATGCCCGACATGCGGACGCACCAATATCGATATAATATCGCTTGCGGGCAAGGTGGAAGAGCGGGTGAAAAACATTAATACGGACAAAGACATAAAAGTAGCGGTTATGGGATGCGTTGTAAACGGACCGGGCGAAGCAAAAGAAGCCGATCTGGGAATAGCAGGAGGCAAAGGAGAAGGACTCATATTCAGAAAAGGCGAGATAATAAAAAAAGTCCCGGAGGAAAGGCTTCTTGACGAACTTATGTCCGAACTTGCAGATATAGTATAAGTACAGCAAAGGAGCAGCATATGTTATTGCTTGAAAGTTTTGAGAACTTTAATTTGGATAAAGAGCTGACAGCTTTATTTAATAATGTTGAGCTGGTAAAGATACGCGTATTCAGGGAAAAAAGGAAAGTACTTGTGAATATTGACAGCCCTAAGATCATAGAATACATAATGGTGGCAAAACTTGAAGAACAGCTGTATAAGCAGATATTTAGCAGTATAGCCGATACTGTTCTGGTATCAGTGCATTTTTCTCTTCCGGGGGATTTTTCTCTTTCAAAGATATTATCAGTGTATAAAGACAGCATTTTTGAAGAAGCCAGATATTCCGACATGCTTGATTATCATATACTGTCTTTTTCGCAGATCACAGCAAATGATAAAAGAAATTTATTAAGTATCGTCGCGCCGGATAATTTTGTTACAAGATTCAGGGAACGCGAAATGTGCAAATGGATCCATGAGCTTTTCTGGTCGCGTTTTGATAAAGATATACTCATTTCAATTGAATTTGCGCCCGATATGCGGCATGAAAGCATCATAGATACAGAAGAAACCGCACTGTATGAAATCTATGAAGATAAAAAGCCTGCCGATAAAGAAGCCGAAAAGACGCCGAAAACACCTCCTCGTACTGAAAAGAAGCCGGCTGCCAAAACGGGGACTTATAAAAAAAATAATAACAACAATTACAAAAAAAATTATGATAAAAGCAGATATAAACCTAAAAAAGCAGCCGATCCGGATATTATATTCGGCTATGACTGCGACGGGGATGTTATAAAGATATGCGATATTACCGATGGATTCGGGGAAGTAGTGATAAAAGGCTGCGTTGATTCGTCTGCTATACGCGATATAAACGGTGGCAAGCATATTGTTACATTAAATGTTACTGATTATACGGATACAATAGCCGTAAAAATTTTTATCAAACATTCCGATTATGAATACATAAAAGATGATATTAAAGACGGTAAGTTTTTGTGCATAAAGGGATCGGCCGTGACAGACAGTTTTGACAGGGAAGTTACGGTCTCAAATATAAGAGGCATAAAAAGTATCGAGCCTTTTTCAAATAAAAAAGTCCGTGTCGATACATGCGGACAAAAAAGGGTGGAGCTTCACTGCCATACTACCATGAGCGACATGGACGCGGTGGCTTCTCCGGAAAGCCTTATCGCAAAGGCCGTAAAGTGGGGACATAAGGCGCTTGCAATAACAGACCATGGCGTGGTGCAGGCGTTCCCTGTGGCAATGAAAGCCGTAAAAAGCATTAAAAGTTCAAATGAGGCGGCAAAGGATTTTAAACTTATATACGGACTTGAAGGATACCTTGTTGATGATGAAAAGCCTGTGGTACGAAACGAACGGGGACAAAAACTTAAAGATTCGTATGTCGTTTTTGATATAGAAACTACCGGGCTTAATCCTTATAAGCACAGGATAATTGAGATAGGCGCGGTAAAGATTGAAAACGGAGTGATAACGGAAAGGTTTTCTGAATTTGTCAATCCGCTTGTTGCGATACCATATGAGATAGAAGAACTTACGCATATTAACGATTCGATGCTTGAGGGCGCGGATACGATTGAAGACGTCCTGCCCAAATTCTTAGATTTCTGCAAAGGCTGCGTGCTTGTTGCGCACAATGCGGATTTTGACGTCAATTTTATAATGCGAAAAGCGGGCGAACTGGGAATTGATACTGATTTTACCTGGGCGGACACACTGGCAATGTCAAGGCTTCTTATCCCCGCGATCAAAACCTTTAATTTAAAAAGCGTATCGAAGGCGCTTGGGGTAGTGCTTTCGGGACATCACAGGGCGGTAAATGACGCCGAGGCTACAGCAGGCATATTCCTTAAGCTGTGCGGGCTGCTTAAAGAAAAGAATATGCATACGCTTAAGGAAATTAACGAATATGCCTATAAAAATGAAGAATACATTAAAAGGACCCCGTCGCATCATATTATAATGCTTGCTAAAAATGATGCCGGAAGGGTAAATATGTACAGGCTTGTGTCGGAATCACATATAAATTATTTTAATAAGCAGCCTAAAATACCTAAAAGCCTTTTAAGGGAGTGCAGCGAGGGGCTTATAATAGGTTCCGCATGCGAGGCCGGGGAATTATATCAGGCGCTTATTCGCGGGGAGAACGACGAAGAGATTGCAAGGATAGTAAATTTCTATGATTATCTTGAGATACAGCCGCTTGGCAATAATGGGTTTATGTTGCGCGACAGAAAATACGGGATGAATGAGGACGACCTGAAAAATCTCAATATGCGTATAACAGGATTGGGAGAACAGTACGGCAAACCCGTGTGCGCTACGTGCGATGTGCATTTCCTTGATCCGGAAGATGAGATATACAGAAGGATAATAATGGCGGGAAAAGGTTTTGAAGACGCCGATATGCAGCCGCCTCTTTATTTTCATACTACGGACGAGATGCTTGCGGAGTTTTCTTACCTTGGAAAGGATAAGGCGTATGACGTCGTGATAAACAATACGAATCTTATCGCAGACATGATCGAGGAAATAAGCCCCGTAAGACCGGATAAATGTCCTCCGGTATTTGAAAACTCTGACAGCGATCTGAGAAAGATATGTTTTGACAGGGCGCATATGATGTATGGGGATAAGCTTCCGGATATCGTTGAGAGCAGGCTGAAAAAAGAGCTTGATTCCATTATAAATAACGGATATTCGGTTATGTACATAATTGCGCAGCGCCTTGTATCAAAATCAAACGAAGACGGATATCTTGTTGGTTCAAGAGGTTCCGTAGGTTCTTCGTTTGCGGCGACTATGTCGGGGATTACGGAGGTTAATCCTCTGCCCGCGCATTACTACTGCGAAAGCTGCAGATATTCCGATTTTGATTCGGATGAAGTAAAGGCGTTTATAGACCGGTCGGGATTTGATATGCCGGATAAGAAATGTCCCGTATGCGGCGCCATGCTTAAAAAGGACGGCCATAATATTCCGTTTGAGACGTTTTTAGGGTTTAAGGGGGATAAAGAACCCGATATCGACCTTAACTTTTCAGGCGAATACCAGAGCAGCGCGCACAAATATACGGAAGTGCTTTTTGGAGAAGGCAATACATTCAGGGCGGGAAAGATAGGTACGCTTGCCGAAAAAACGGCGTTTGGCTATGTAATGAAATATTATGAGGAAAGAGGCATTAAAAAAAGAAGGGTTGAGATAGAAAGGATTGCGAAGGGCTGTACAGGCGTAAGAAGGACTACCGGACAGCATCCGGGAGGAATCGTAGTACTGCCGAAAGGAGAAAATATATACTCGTTTACTCCTATACAAAGACCGGCAAACGAT
>CANQDW010000086.1 GCA_947593975.1 uncultured Lachnospiraceae bacterium | reverse complement strand
GTGCTGGAAACGTGTAGGGTTGGTTGAGTTTCCTGTTATGGATACGTCAACGCCTTCTTTCCACATTATAGCAACGCCTTCGCATACATCGTTAGCTCCGTAGCAGTTTACTTTAGCGCGAGGGCTGTCTGCATCTTTGGAGTAGCATTTGCGGAATACTTCTTTTACCTCATTGGTGTATGGATCGTATTCAGTTTCAACAAATGTAAATCCGTTTATACGTGATATGATCTGAGCAGCATCTTTTCCAAGTCCGTTAAGTATAACCCTGAGAGGTTTTTTACGAACTTTGTTAGCTTTCTCTGCTATACCGATAGCTCCTTCTGCTGCGGCAAATGATTCATGTCCTGCTAAGAAGCAGAAACATTCGGTATCTTCTTCCAAAAGCATCTTTCCAAGATTGCCGTGTCCGAGTCCGACCTTACGTGTATCTGCAACGGAACCCGGGATACAGAAAGCCTGAAGTCCTTCGCCGATTGCAGCTGCAGCGTCGGCAGCTCTCTTACATCCTTTTTTGATTGCGATAGCGGCGCCTACGGTATAAGCCCAGCATGCATTCTCAAAACAGATAGGCTGTATGCCTTTTACCATATCATACACATTAAGTCCGGCGTCCTTTGTAATCTTTTCAGCCTCTTCAATGGAAGAGATACCGTAATCACCTAATACTTTATTAATCTGGTCAATTCTTCTTTCATATGATTCAAATAAAGCCATTTTTTCTCTCCTCCTTAATTATTTAATCTCTTCATCTGTTCTTGGGTCGATAATCTTAACTGCATCAGCAACTCTGCCGTACTGACCGCTTGCTTTTTCATAAGCGGTGTTAGGATCGTCGCCCTTCTTGATGAAGTCAGTCATCTTTCCAAGGCTGACAAACTTATAACCGATAATTTCATTATCTTCGTCAAGAGCAATTCCTGTTACATAACCTTCAGCCATCTCAAGGTAACGAGGTCCTTTTGCTTTGGTGCCGTACATTGTACCTACCTGTGAACGAAGACCTTTGCCAAGATCTTCAAGACCTGCGCCAACTGCAAGACCATTCTCTGAAAATGCTGACTGGCTTCTTCCGTATACGATCTGCAGGAATAATTCTCTCATTGCAGTGTTTATTGCATCGCAGACAAGGTCAGTATTCAGAGCCTCGAGCACTGTCCTTCCGGGAAGGATCTCTGATGCCATAGCTGCAGAATGAGTCATTCCGGAACAGCCTATAGTCTCAACAAGAGCCTCTTCAATTATACCTTCCTTTACATTGAGCGTAAGCTTGCATGCACCCTGCTGAGGAGCGCACCAGCCAATTCCATGCGTAAAACCTGAAATGTCTTTAACATCTTTTGCTTTTACCCATTTTGCTTCTTCCGGAATCGGGGCGCAGCCATGTGAAACGCCCTGAGCAACCGGACACATTTCTTCTACTTCTTTTGAATAAATCATGTTGAAACTCCTTTCATAATTATCTTATAATATTAACTTTTCAAACCTCTTAAAAAGAATACAATATCCAGCATATTTTGTCAACGGACAGCAGAAATTTAGATGGGATAAATTCACAATTTTTTGCTCAGACGCCTATATTTTTTGCTATATATTCGGCAAATCCTTTCTGACCTTTTGTATTAAGGTGTATGCCGTCGCTGTAGAACCAGTCGGAATGTTTTTTGCCGTATTTAGCCCATGGTATAATATGTACATTGCTGTTTTTCTTCGCGAGTTTTTTGATTGTTTTGTTTACGTCCTTTTGTATATCCAGCTTTTTGCCGTATACGCTGATCCAGTATATCGTTCTGTCAGGCCCCAGATAATCTATCAATGCCTGTCCGGTTGCCGGGTTAAACGGGCCGTTTGTGCCAAGTGAGATGATAACGATATTGCCGAGCTTATTCTTTTTCTGCATTTTCTTTGCAATGTCTGCGGCCTGGTATACCTGACGTGATATTTTTGCGTCTATAACGGAATTTTTGCATATTTTTTGAAATGAAGCGGCCGCGCCGAGAAAGACAGAGTCGCCGATAACGGATATTGTGTCCTGATTTTTATCTGCGTTTGCCGACGGTGTTCTGCCTGAGGTGGGAGAGGCATGATAAACGGCGGAATAGGAGCGCTTGAGGATCTGTTCGTTGTGTTTAAGTTCTTTTTTTAGCTTAGCCTGTTCGGAAGGCGGAGCAGCGAGTATTCCGTAGCTGCTGATAATGGTGCATAAAATAAGCAGAGTGATTTTGATATACTTTTTCATAATTTATCGTCCTTTCAGATAATTAAATACAAACGTTATGATCGGATAGTGCCAGAGGTAAATAATATAACTTTTTCTTCCCATAAAAGATAACAGCTGTATGGGAAGCGTATTTTTAAAGGCTTTTTCATTGTTTTCAAATACGTATAATACAAATGCAAAGCACAAACTGATTATGAACATGCCGCCGCGGTACAGATAAGCCGACTGCCCGTTTACAGTCAGAAAAAGTAAAAATGTAATAACCGCAAAACCCGCCGATATAAGGAAAAAATGTTTCCTGCGCGTAAGGATGCAGGGCGCGGAAGCGGCGTTTTTTCCTGCCGCAGCGACAAACATTCCGATAAATAAGGAAAATGCCATTGTATCCGTACCGTAATATACTCTTTCGGGACCGTTACCCGGATCATACAGATATGACATCAAAAGCGCCGAAAGGAGAGCAAAAAGCAGGAAAACGAAGCGCAGACTGCCGCCGGCTCTGTTTTTTTGGAATCTGTTATAAAGAATAAGAATTGGAGGCATAAATATGTAAAACTGCATGGTGACGGAGAGAAACCACATATGCGTAAACGGGGAGACGTCTGCAAAGCGGGAGAAGTACGAGGTATCGTTTGATATCTGCCACCAGTTGTTTAAGCCTGAAAAAATGCTTAGTATCTCCGTAAATATTCCGTTTAATTTTTCTATATCGGTTAAGGTCAGATAACTGCATACGACAACTACTATGGTAAAAAGCGGAGGATATATCTTACGTATGCGCCGTTTGCAGTAGTTTGCGATACTGAAGCTGTGATTGTTTAATTGGGTAAGTATCCGGTCAGACAAGAGATATCCTGATAACACGAAGAAGAATACAACTCCGAGAAAACCGCCCGGAAATACAGCAGGAGATATATGATATAGGACAATTCCCGTGATGCTTATCCCGCGAAGTACGTCTATATCTGTTCTTTTGTACATTTGATTACTGACTTCCATAATGGCCACCCGCTTTAGTAGATTTACTTTGTAAACCAATTATACAAGCAGGGGTTTAAAATGTCAACCAAGAAAATAAAAAAAATTACAGGACATTTGAAATTCTATATAAGATTCCATTTGTCCTGTAATTTAATCCGCATATTATTTAAAAATACGCTTTAAGAATTGGTATAAACCGTGTTTGTAGACGTCAGGTCCGTGTTCACCGTCACCGGGATTGGCTTTATCGCCGCCCGAAGTCGAATAATACAGATGAGGTACATTGTTCTTTACGAGAGCGTCGGCATAACGTTTTGGTTCTGTTCTTACAATACTGTCATTATAACCGGCGGCTATTAGTACGAGAGTGTCATTTATATACTCATCCGGCAGAGTAAAGTTATCTTCTTTAAATAATCCATCTTCATGCACTTCATAGTTTTCATATTCAAATATTCCGAATGCCGGACAGAATGCGCCAATGTAGCGGAACTTATCAGGCAGGGTAAAACCTATCTGCAACGTTACGCGTCCGCCCATTGAGAAACCGCAGATAGCGGTATTTTCTCGTCCTTTGGCAACAGAATAATGTGTTTCTATATAAGGCATCAGGCACTTCTGTAAGTCATTTATAAAATTGTCATATGCCTTATAGTGTTCTATGTTGAATCCGGGAGTATTGCTGTCGTCACCCGTTTCATTGGCGCATGCATTTGGAAATACAACAATCATTTCTTTTGCCGCGCCGCTTTCTATGGCATTCCATATTACATACTGGGTATTATTTTCAATAAGAGTGTTTTCATTATTGAATATACCGTGGAGCATATATAAGACAGGATATTGTTTGGTATTGGTGTAACCTTTAGGCAATACCACATTAGCATGTCTTGTTATGCTTTTTCCTTCGGTAATAGCCGTTGATTCATAAGCAATGTATTCTATGGTGCCTTCGGCAGCGGTATTTTTATTCGTGTATCCGACTGGTGAATCAAGGTCGTTTCCGCCAAATTTCTCAGGCAGTGAACCTGAGCCTACAGTTCATATGTCAGGCGCACTTGTGTATAAGGTAGGATCCTGTGCAAAAAATTTGATGGATTTTATGTATAAGTTTACACCAGGTCCCCAAGGCGCAAATATTTTTATTGCTTTCATGGAGTTTTCACCAAAGTCATTGCCTTGCGAGTATATATTTTGCGTTATATCATAAGTAATAGTTTGTTCTTCGCTATTAGTAGAAGGAAGACCGGCAGTAACTTCATGTATATCAGTGCTATCCATTTGTCCGGTTCCGGTCATATTGTGACCATAAAAGTATAGCCAGCTATTATTATCAGAAGAGTATGTTATCTGACAATATTTATATATATGTGGTTGATCGTCAGGAATTTGGAATATAACTCCGGTAACTTCATTACAATTAAAATTTAAACCGCCAGATTCATTTTGCGTAACGACAGGGACACTTCCATTACCGTCAAGTTTATACGATGATGAATCATTTAGATCTATCTCATAAGTAGCTTGTATAGGAGTTTCAACTTTTTCAACAACAACTTTTGTTATAGTAATTGTATCAAAAGATGCATTTACATTAGGACCTTTAATTAGGAAATATTTGGCAGATGGTTCTTCGCTGCCAGCCGATTCGTTTTCGATATTATTATCTGCAGTAAATGTATATGTATTTTTAAAGTTCGCAGGATTTTCTATATTCGACCATCTCTTATTTGTCGAATCAGAAAGCCACATACGCATACCAGTTGAAGCATTTCCATATACAGTTATTGCTACAGAATCCCCAGGATTTACTTCCTGACCCAGAGGAATACGAAGTCCATCAACATTTTTTCCTATAACACCTGTTGAATTACCATCTTTAAGTGGGGTAACTGTACCTTTGCCATATAAAGCAGCTGTCTCTGATATATCTACTCCTGTTTCAGAAGATGAAGAGATTTCTTCAGGTTTTACAGTAAAGGTAACTTTGGTTATTGTGACTTCTGAATAAATTTGTCCTTCCTGTAAATCGGTACCATTTTGACTGAAAAATTTAATATAACTTAATTTTTTGGAAGAATCAATATCATATGATATAGTACCGTTACCTGACAACTGATCTCCTTTACTTGGAGGCCAACCGCAATCTGGCGGATACAACTTAGTGTCACCATTTCCATAATTAACTTCCGTTATATAGTTTCCTGTACCACCTGTATAAGCAATTGTTACTTTAGAAATTGTATAGTCACTGATTTCTGCAACAGGAGAAATTTTAAATCCATCCCAATGTTTAAATGTACTTGCGTGAACACTTCCATCTTCTCTAAAAGTAAACGTAGTGTTTTTAGGATCATTTACATCTTCTACATCTTGTACAGTATTCTCATTAAGCGGTATAGTGTATTCCGTTTTATCTGCATTCCAGCCGCTGCCGTCAGGATTGGTGCTAAGGTCAGGGTTATAATCCAGAATATCTTTTGCCGCTAATTTATCTTCACCGTTACCTGTATACAGAGTTCCGCCAAGCATAACAATATTAAGGGCAGGATATCTAGTCTTTAATTCTGATACAATGGTATCAACAGATTTATTTTCGCCTGTAGCTGCTATAGGTTCATCACTGCCATTATCAGTTATTCCTTCAATTGCAATACTTGAGTTAAAGTTATCTGTCGGAATACCGGTAATAGTTATTGCATAGACAACTGTATTAGAGCTTTCGTCCTTGGAGTATAAAGAAGGACTAGAAAAGTATTGTACATTGTCGCCTTCAGCATAACTAGGAGTTGTACTGCTTGTTCCAATTATACGGACTTTATCGCCTACAGTAAGTTTAATAGCACAGTCTTTTGCCTGATCGGCATTATTAACCTGTATTCCAATGCGCATCGACTGAGTACCGATATTGTCTACCCCGTCTTTACTTAATCTTAGAGTAGCGCCTAAAACTTTTACTGTCGGCGCTGCTTCTTCAGCGCTTGCTGTCTTGGGAATATATGTAAGTCCTGACAGCACAAAAGCTATGGCTATAACAAAAGCCATAAGTCGTTTTCCTGTTTTTGAGATTAACATTAAAAAACCCCTTTCTTAGAAATGCGTAATAGTTGCGTTTCGTTTTTTTTGTTGAGAATTTGTCAAAATTATCCAACTAGCTATCTATAATAAAAATATATTACCATATCCTGAAACGAATTTCCAGTATTTTTTAGCATCAATTTACTATTTTTTATAAATTTTTAAATGATAGATTTAATATATAAAAATGTCGGTAGCTTTGGTATAAAAGTGATTATCAATATAAATAAGAAGATATTAGTATATGTGATAGAAGAGGAGCAGAGAATATTTGAATAGTTATAAAATGGGTATAAATAAAAACGGGTACTGGTAATTTATATTATCAGTTCCCGTTTTGTACTGCCGGTGGCCGGACTCGAACCGGCACGGATCGCTCCGCATGATTTTGAGTCATGTGCGTCTGCCAATTCCGCCACACCGGCATAAATGCGGTTCAAGCGTTTTTCATTGTAACATATAATATCTTTATTTGCAATAGTGCGATATAAAAAGTAGTTATAATCCTGTCATACGCCTGAATTCTGCTACGTCGGCTGCTTTCAGCGCCGTTTTCTGCCAGCTGTTCAGTACATTGATATCTTTCTGTACTGATATCACGCTCTTTAATTCATCCGGCACGTTACCGTAAGAGGCAAGAATATTGATCAGGCTCTGTGATATTCCCTGCGCAAGGCCGATTATTTTGCCTCTTGATTCGCCGCGTGCCTCGCCAATGGCAATACCGTCTTTTCTGCCTTT
>CANQDW010000085.1 GCA_947593975.1 uncultured Lachnospiraceae bacterium | reverse complement strand
AATATCGTAAGCTGTATTTAATAGTATTATATATATTTTTTTCAAAAATGCAAAACATTTGACTTGTTACTTACATTTACTTATAATAAATGTGTTCGTAATATTATTTTTTAAAATAATTCTGTTAAGGATTTTTAAAGGAGATCAGATATGACGGCGAAAAAACAGCAGACCGAAAAAAATAAAACCGGTATTTCCGATAATAATAACGATATTGATATATACCATATTGACGTACTTGACGGAATAAGGGCTTTCGCTATCCTTATAGTAGTATGGTTCCATCTGTGGCAGCAGTGCTGGCTTATGCCTGTTATAAAGACGCCGGCGCTTTCTTTCCTTAACATATCGGAGATCAACCTGGATTTTCTCCCGAGGACCGGCTATATTATGGTTACTATGATGATATTTTTAAGCGGGTTCTGCCTGTTTCTGCCTTATGCGCGCCACAGCATATATGGAAATGAGCTTCCTTCGGTTTCTCTTTTTTATAAAAAAAGGATTGCCCGAATCATCCCTTCTTATCTTTTCTGCATTATTATCGTGCTAATATACAATATCGTTACACATGCTTATTATTCTTCAGGTTTCATGGCAAAAGATGTGATCACGCATCTTACCTTTACATTTAACCTGTTTTCCGACACCAATGAATATACCCTGTTAAACGGCGTGCTGTGGACAGTAGCGCTTGAAGTACAGTTCTATATAATATTCCCTGCGCTCCAGTATTGTTTCAGGAAAAAGCCTGTTGTAACTTACATTGTCATGAATATTATATCTTTCGCATATATCATATATGCGCAGAAACAGGGCAACAGCTATCTGCTGCTCCACCAGCTTCCTTCTTATCTCGGCGTATACGCAAACGGTTTCGTCGGCGCGCAGATATTTGTCGGTATAAGCAAAAAAATCAAGCGGGATAATTATATAGGACTGATATCCTTAATTACCTCGCTTAGCTGTATATACGTATATGTCATATTAATGAAAAAACTCTGTTCCGCGCAGGATATTAACGGCTGGCAGCTGCACAACCGTTATTACCTGTCAGTACTGTTCATGATATTTATTCTTTCCACGGCGTTTTCACTGTCATTTTACAGAAAGATATTCTCAAACCACATAATACGGTTCTTTTCAACAATATCTTTCAATCTGTATATATGGCACCAGTTTGTCGCCATTGTGCTCAAAAGACACCGCATCCCTGAATATTACGGAGATACTCCTCCAAATGAGACCGGGGATAAGATATGGATGTGGCAGTATTTCATTTTAAGCGTCGTATTAGGCCTTATTATGGCCGTACTTGCAACTTATCTTATCGAGAAGCCGTTTTCAAAACTCATTATGAAATTCAATCCGAAAAAACGGTTAAAAAGGAAGTCCCATTCCTCCGGTAAGTGATTCCATAACCTGTGACGAGGCTTTCTCCATCTGGCGCAAAGCCTCATTTGTTGCCGCCACAATAAGATCCTCAAGCATCTCTATATCATCGGGGTCTACAACTTCTTCAGACAATTTAACCGATATGATCTCTTTTTTGCCGGATACGCGCACCTTTACGGCTCCGCCGCCTGCAGTTCCTTCCCATTCGCTGCTTTCAATCTCTTTTGATTTTTCTTCCATCTGACGCTGCATACGCTGGGCCTGCTTCATCAGATTATTCATATTGCCCGGCATACCTCCGGGAAATCCGCCTTTTCTTGCCATGATACTTCCTCCATAAAAAAAATTATATATTTATTCGTAGCTTATATCTACGCCACTTTTCACCAGTTTTGCGATATCGGGATATATTCCCGACTTCTCATTCTTTTCATCAATATACTTTACCGTTATCTTTACATCTTTGTGCGCATAATCATTAATATGTTCGCAAAGCTCCCTGTATGAGCTTTCGTTTTCAACTATCATTGTAAACGCCCTGTTTGAACTTACGAGCATAAGCTCGTCGTCATTTTCCCCGCCTATGCTGAGCGTCATCTTTCTTACAGTATTCTGAAGCGCCGCATCAAGCGACCTTACGATCTCGTCCCAGTTTTCGGCTACTTTCCGCACGTCTTCAGACAGCGCCGCCGAAAGGATAGGTTTGTTATTTTCAGGCTCTTTTTTCTGCTCCTTTTCAGGTTCACGATAAACCGCGGAGATATTATCATGATAACCTTCCTCAAGTTTCCTTATACGCTCTTTAACCGATGTAAGGTCCGTCTCCATCTGCGGCCTGCACATCTTGATCACCGCTATCTCAACAAGGACCCTCTTTTGCGCGGAATAACGTATGGACGCCGACAGCTCCGACAGTATCCTTATATATCTTATAATAACGTCGGATGATATGTTTTCTGCCTGTTCCTTAAGGATCTTTATATTGTCAGCCGACATATCTATCATATCTTCGCAGTCTTCATCCGAAGCTGATATAAGTAATAGGTTTCTCAGGTACCATACAAATTCATTTACAAACCATACCAGTTCGCGCCCGCTTATTACGATCTCTTCTATTACAAGGACCGCCTTCTTTACGTCTCCTTCGCATATCGCTTTAAGCATCCTCGCAAATACTTCCGTATCTACCGCGCCGATCACATCAAGCACCCTGTCATATGTAAGTTTTTCCCCGAGATAGAACGATATGCACTGGTCCAACAGGCTGAGTCCGTCGCGCATTGAACCGTCGGCGCATTTTGCAATATACCTCAAAGCCTTCTCTTCCGCCTCCACGCCTTCCTTATCGGTAAGGAATGCAAGCTGTTCCATGATCACATCCGCGGATATCCTGTGGAAATCATACCTCTGGCATCTGGAAAGTATCGTGACCGGGATCTTGTTCACTTCCGTGGTAGCCAGTATAAATATAACATATGAAGGCGGTTCTTCAAGCGTCTTTAAAAGCGCGTTAAAAGCTCCCGTTGACAGCATATGTACCTCATCGATAATGTATACCCTGTATTTCCCTTCGGCAGGCGAATACTGTACCGTGTCAATGATCTCTCTTATATTGTCCACGCTGTTATTGGAAGCCGCGTCAAGTTCCACAACATTTATCGACGACTGCGCCTTGATTGCCCTGCACATCGCGCACTCGTTACACGGGCCGTTTTCCGTGGGATGTTCGCAGTTAACCGCTTTTGCCATGATTTTAGCTACGGAAGTTTTTCCTGTTCCCCTTGTTCCGGTAAACAGATAAGCATGTCCTATCCTGCCCAGCTTAAGCTGATTTTTTAAAGTCTTTATAATATGATCCTGCCCTTTTACTTCTCCTAAGTCATCAGGACGGAATTTTCTGTACAAAGCCGTATAAGACATCTGAAAACAACCTCCGTAGCGTTATGTTAAATAATATCAATCTCCAAAACAGATTCCAAGGTTCTTAGCTTCCCTTATAATTGAAGAATCAGGATTAACCGCTTTTATCTTGCCTGCCACTTCCGACAGCGGAACAGGTACTATCTCATTATTCTTGATTCCGACCATATATCCGTATTTTTCCTTTATGATAAGCTCTGCGGCCGCAGCGCCGAGCCTGCTTGAGATAACCCTGTCATAAGGACACGGTATGCCGCCTCGCTGCGTATGTCCCGGAACCATTATCCTTATTTCCTGTCCGGTCTTCTCTTCTATCTCCGCGCCGATCATATATGACACTGAAGGATACATCTTCATTTTCTTCTTCATATCCTTTTTGGAGAGTTTTGCATCTTCTTTTGATACGGCTCCCTCTGCAACAGCCAGTATCGAGAACTTCTTGCCCTGTTCGGTACGCCTGTTAATAGCGTCAACCACCTTGTCAATATCATACGGTATTTCAGGAATAAGAACTATATCGGCGCCTCCCGCTATACCTGCATGAAGCGTAAGCCAGCCTACCGTATGTCCCATTACTTCAACTATGAATACACGGCTGTGTGACGAAGCCGTCGTATGGATATTGTCTATTGCCGCCGTAGCTATGTTCACTGCGCTCTGGAAACCGAATGTCATGTCGGTTCCGTAAAGGTCATTATCAATCGTCTTCGGACAGGTTACTACATTAAGTCCTTCTTCACTGAGAAGGTTTGCCGTCTTATGCGTTCCGTTTCCGCCGAGTATAACGAGGCAGTCAAGTTTCCATTTGGCATAATTGTTCTTCATTGCCTTAACCTTATCCATTCCGTTCTCGTCAGGTTCACGCATAAGCTTAAACGGCTGCCTTGACGTTCCTATGATCGTTCCGCCTTCGGTAAGTATTCCCGAGAAATCCCTGGGATTAAGCTTTTTATAGTTGCCGTAGATAAGTCCTTTGTACCCGTCAAGCACGCCTATGATCTCTACATCTTCAATCTTTTCATACAAAGTTTTCGCAACTCCGCGCATAGTTGCATTAAGACTCTGGCAGTCTCCGCCGCTTGTTAAAAACCCAATTCTTTTCATAATCTTACTCCTCTCCGCCGTATATGGCTCAAATTATAAATCCGACAAATAACTTCTATCAATTATATAATATCAATATACCCCCAAAATGACAAGTTTATATTGCTTTTTTTCCGTACATGAATTAAAATAAGCTTATGTATATTATTTGCGGTATACAAAAATAATAATTTATAAAATATGAAAGGAAGGTATTATTAAATGAACAATTCACCAGTAGCAAAAATAGGTATTGTTGCAGTAAGCCGTGACTGTTTCCCGGAATCATTATCGGTAAACAGAAGAAAAGCCCTTGTTAAGGCTTACACGGAAAAATATGGCGCAGATGATATCTATGAATGTCCAATATGTATAGTAGAGAGCGAGATTCACATGGTTCAGGCTCTTGAAGATGTTAAAAAGGCAGGATGCAACGCGCTCTGCGTATATCTCGGAAACTTCGGTCCTGAAATATCTGAATCACTTCTTGCAAAACATTTTGACGGTCCCGTAATGTTCTGCGCTGCCGCAGAAGAGACTTCAAAAGACGGAGGTCTTATCCAGGGACGCGGCGACGCTTACTGCGGTATGCTTAACGCAAGCTACAACTTAAAACTTCGCAATGTGAAGGCTTACATACCTGAATATCCTGTAGGAACTGCAGAAGGCTGCGCCGACATGATCAAGGAATTCGTTCCTGTAGCGCGCGCCGTAGCTGCTCTTAAGGACCTTAAGATCATAAGCTTTGGTCCTCGTCCTCTCAACTTCCTTGCATGTAACGCTCCTATCAAGCCGTTATATGACCTTGGCGTTGAGATCGAAGAGAACTCAGAACTTGACCTCTTTGAAGCATTTAACAACCATGCGGGAGATTCAAGGATCCCTGATGTAGTTGCCGATATGGAAAAAGAACTCGGAGCAGGCAACAAGAAACCTGAGATCCTTTCAAAACTTGCACAGTATGAACTTACTCTTCTCGACTGGATCGAGGAGCACAAAGGTTACAGAAAATATGTTGCTATCGCAGGAAAATGCTGGCCGGCATTCCAGACTCAGTTTGGATTCGTTCCGTGTTATGTAAACAGCCGTCTTACGGCAAAGGGTATCCCTGTATCATGTGAAGTTGATATTTACGGATGCTTAAGTGAGTTCATCGGAACAGTTGTAAGCGAAGATACCGTAACGCTTCTCGATATCAACAACTCTGTTCCTGCCGACATCTATGAAGAAGATATCAAAGGCAAATTTGATTATACGCTTAATGATACGTTCATGGGATTCCATTGCGGAAATACAGCTTCAGGAAAACTTTCTTTCTGCGAGATGAAGTATCAGATGATCATGGCAAGAAGCCTTCCGATCGAAGTTACGAACGGAACTCTCGAAGGAGATATCGTACCGGGAGACATCACATTCTTCCGTCTGCAGAGCACGGCAGATACCAAGCTCCGCGCTTATATCGCGCAGGGTGAAGTTCTTCCTGTTAAGACACGTTCATTCGGAGGTATCGGCGTATTCGCGATTCCTGAAATGGGACGTTTCTACCGTCACGTACTGATTGAGAAGAACTTCCCGCATCACGGAGCAGTTGCATTCGGTCATTTCGGAAAAGCTCTGTATGAAGTATTCAAATACATCGGCGTTGACGTTGAAGAGATCGGATTCAACCAGCCTAAGGGAATGCTTTATAAGACCGAGAACCCATTTGCATAATTCTGCAAAACGCATAACAATAATTTTTCAGTACTCTCGGAAGTATTTTACTTCTGAGAGTACTTTACCTATTCAGAACTATTTAGAATATTTTTATCAGGAAAGGAAAAATTAAAAATATGAACTATTTAATTGGAATTGACCTTGGAACTTCAGCTACCAAGACCGTCTTATTTGATGAAAACGGTGAAGTTATCGCATCTGCTTCAAAGGAATATCCTATGTACACGCCTCATAACGGCTGGGCAGAACAGCGTCCGGAAGACTGGCGCGACGCTGCGATCGAAACCATAGCCGCCGTTGTTAAAAAGTCAGGCGTTAACGCAGATGATATCAAAGGACTTGGAATATCCGGACAGATGCACGGACTTGTCATGCTCGACGAAGACTGCAATGTGATCAGGCCGTCTATCATATGGTGCGACCAGAGAACCGCAAAAGAATGTGATGAGATAACGGAAAAGATCGGCAAAGAACGTCTCATCGAGATCACAGCCAACCCTGCGCTCACAGGCTTCACGGCTTCAAAGATCCTCTGGGTGCGCAACAACGAGCCTGAAAATTACGCAAAGTGCAGACATATACTCCTTCCGAAAGACTATGTAAGATATATCCTTACCGGAGAATTCGCCACGGAAGTATCGGACGCTTCAGGTATGCAGCTTCTTGACGTACCCAACAGATGCTGGTCGGATGAAGTCCTTGAAAAACTCGATATAGATAAGAGTATGCTGGCAAAAGTATATGAATCACCTGAGATCACAGGATATATAACGCCTGAAATGTCGCAGCGCACAGGTCTTTCCACAAAAACCTGCGTAGTAGGCGGCGCCGGCGATAATGCTGCCGCAGCAGTAGGCACGGGCGTTGTTAAAGACGGCAAAGCTTTCACCACGATCGGTACGAGCGGCGTTGTATTTGCGCATACAAGCAATATATCCATCGATCCGCGCGGACGTGTACATACTTTCTGCTGCGCCGTACCCGGTGCATGGCATATCATGGGAGTTACCCAGGCAGCCGGACATTCGCTTAAATGGTTCCGCGACAACTTCTGTCAGGATTACATTGCGGAAGCAGAAAAACAGGGCTGCGACCCATACGACCTTATAAATGCAGATATTGACAATGTTCCAGTAGGAAGCAATAAAATAATATATCTCCCGTATCTTAACGGAGAAAGGACACCTCATCTGGATCCTGACTGCCGCGGTGTATTCTTTGGTTTATCAAGCATGCACACAAAAGCAGATACTTTAAGGGACGTTATGGAGG
>CANQDW010000084.1 GCA_947593975.1 uncultured Lachnospiraceae bacterium | reverse complement strand
AGAAACCGACGGACTTCTTAAGCATCTCCTTACAACTATACATACGATCATGAAAAACAACACGGAAACCTATATGCCCGGTTTTACACATCTGCAGAAAGCGCAGCCCGTAACACTTGCGCACCATATGGGCGCATATTTTGAAATGTTTAAGCGCGACCGTTCGCGCCTTTGCGATACATACAAAAGGATGAACACCTGTCCTCTGGGAGCCGGCGCGCTCGCAGGCACGACTTATCCGCTTGACAGGGACTACAGCGCAGAACTCCTCGGATTCGGCTGCGCAACCGCAAACAGCATGGATTCCGTATCCGACAGGGATTATATCGTTGAGCTTTTAAACGATCTGTCCATCATAATGATGCATCTTTCAAGGTTCAGCGAAGAAATAATACTTTGGAATTCAAATGAATACAGATTCGTAGAAATTGACGACGCATATTCGACCGGAAGCAGCATCATGCCGCAGAAAAAGAATCCCGACATTGCCGAACTTGTCCGCGGAAAGACAGGCCGCGTATACGGAGCGCTTATGTCGATGCTTACGACCCTTAAAGGGATCCCGCTTGCCTATAATAAGGATATGCAGGAAGACAAAGAATTTACTTTTGATGCGATCGACACGGTAAAAGGCTGCATAAGCCTGTTTGACGGAATGCTCGCAACAATGCGCTTTAACGCCGCCCGTATGGAAGAAAGCGCAAAGAACGGATTTACAAACGCCACAGACGCCGCCGACTATCTTGTCAATCACGGCGTTGCTTTCAGGGACGCCCATGCAATCGTCGGACGCCTTGTACTTTATTGTATAGATAAAAATATATCGCTTGACGATATGACGCTTGACGAATACAGGGCTATAAGTCCCGTATTTGAAGAAGACATCTATGAAAATATATCCATGAAAACCTGCGTCGAAAAACGCAATACAAAAGGCGCCCCTGGAAGGGACGCCATGAAAGAAGTGATTGAAAGGAATGAAAAATATCTTTCCGATTAATCATTGCGGATATTGATATCAAGCTGGTCGAATGGGATTGAAATGCCGCATCTGTCAAATTCTTTTTTGATATTTTCCTGCATATTCCATTTGACCTGCCAGTAATCCTCCTGTTTTGTCCATACCCTGAACCCTATCATAACGGCGCTCGCCCCGAATGAATCCACATATATATCAACTCCTCTGTCATAAAGTACCATATCGTCATCCTTAGCTAGCTTATTAAGGATATCTTTTACTTTGTCAATATCCTCTTTATATTCTATTCCTATGTTAAGTTCAACCCGTCTTACAGGCTCATTAGTCACATTTGTTATTACTGCATTGCTGAGTTTTCCGTTCGGGATCACGACAAGCCTGTTATCTATGGTAAGGAGCCTTGTATAGAAAATATCTATATGCGTTACCGTACCTTCCGCTCCTTCGGCCGCTATATAATCTCCCAGCACAAACGGCTTGAGTATAAGTATAAGTACTCCGCCTGCAAAATTTGCAAGGCTTCCCTGAAGCGACAGTCCGATCGCAAGACCCGCCGAACCTACAAGAGCCGCAAGCGAAGTAGTTTCAAGCCCTAAAAATCCCGCAATAATTATAACCAGTATAATATGCAGCATGATATTGATCACTGAAACTAAGAATCTGTTTACCCCTTCATCCAGGTTAGTTCTTGCGAAACTCTTCTTTATAAGTTTTATAAGCAGCTTTATGATCTTTTTCCCGACAAAAAATATGATGAGGGCGACTATGACCATAAGTATGTACGTTATAGCTCCGGGTATGTGGCTTTTAACATAATCCAGCCAGTTTATAACATCATTCGATACTTTATCAACCTCTTTGCTTATCTGCTCCGCCGTTTCATCAATCGCTTCGGGCATATCCTCCGATAACGAAGCAAACAGATTCCCATTTGCCATAAACACATCCCCTTATCACATTTATTCCTCATACCATTGTGTAATAACCTCGCCGTCCTGCGCAGTCGTTTTTTCAGTACGCATATACTTCTTTAATACTATCTCCATCATATAGGAATACAGCAGAGAAGCAAGCGCAGGCGCAACAAGCGGAACGATCGGGAGCAGCGGCACCAAAAATACTATAGCCGCTATTGTCCCCAGGCTCAGCGCAATAAACGGTATTGTAAAATATATATGCTTAACCGCCATATATAATGACAGCCGCACGATCTGTCTTTTTTTCATCTCAAACCTTGAAAGCACAGGATACGCATAACACGCTACCGCATATATGATAACGCTCATCACGATATATGCGCCGGTCATAAAATTCACCACGCCGCCATTATCTGCGACTACTACAGATACATTAAATATCATGACTGCGGTAAGGAGCAGCTGTATGAGCCACAAAACCGTCGCATTCAGGAAATTCAGCCTGAACGAACGGAAAAATTCCTGAAACACATATCCTCTGTCCCTTCTTATAACTTTCACAGTCGTATAATACAAAGCCGTAAGCGACGCCCCTATTGTGATCACAGGCAGTGAAAATACTATAAATACGATACTAAGATACCCTATATCAAACAGCTTCCCAAGAACTTTCATGAGTTTGCTGTCACTGCTGAAAATCTCCCTCATATCTCACTCTCCAATCAGGAAAGACTGTGTATAAACAGCCCGCTCCTAAGTTTCGGTTCAAACCATGTAGACTTCGGCGGCATAAGCATACCTGCGTCCGCTACCGCAAAAAGCTCATCAATTGAAGTAGGGTAAAGCGCAAACGATACCTTCATATCAGAATCAGCGCGCCTCTTAAGCTCCGAAAGTCCTCTTATGCCTCCGATGAAATCTATCCTTGAATCAGTCCTTGGATCTCCTATTCCAAGAACAGGTCCCAGAAGATAATCCTGAAGCAGCGATACATCAAGCGAACCTACCGGATCATCTATCATACGCAGCTTATCATTTGCGCGAAATACATACCACTCATTATCAAGATACATTACGAACTCGCCCTTTTGGGTACTCTTTACGGGTTCGCTCCCAATGCTTATTATATCAAAATTCTCTTTTATGCGGTCTATAAATTCTTCCTTGGTAAAACCGTTAAGATCTTTTACCGTTCTGTTGTAATCCATTATCATAAGCTCGTCATGCGGAAACAATACCGACAAAAACTTATTAAACTCTTCTTTGCCCGTATAATCAGGGTTCTGCTCCCGTCTCATGAGGCTTACCTTAACAGCAGACGCAGCCCTGTGGTGTCCGTCGGCAATATATATGCTGTCAATATCCGAAAATGCTTTTTCTACAGCAGTAACATCCTCTGTTTTCCCCAATCTCCAGACCCTGTGCCTTATACCGTCGTCAGAGACAAAATCATATATCGGCTCCTCTTTCTTTGCTTTACCCGAAATATCATTGATCACATCATTCGAGCGGTAAGCAAGAAATATAGGGCCGGTCTGCGCATTACATGCATCCACATGCTTTATTCTGTCTAACTCCTTATCCGCCCTCGTATTCTCATGCTTCTTTATGGTCTGGTTAATATAATCATCAACAGACGCGCACGCCACAATCCCCGTCTGCGCCCGTCCGTCCATTACCTGCTCATATATATAATAAACTTCCTCATCATCCTTCTCATACACGCCGTCAGATATCATCTTATCGAGAAGTTCCTTAGCTCTCTTATATACTCTCGGGTCATATGTATCCACGCTGTCGTCAAATCCCGTCTCCGCCCTGTCGATATTAAGAAAAGACAACGGTTCCTTTTCAGTCACCTCTTTTGCTTCCTGTCTGCTGTATACATCATACGGAAGCGCCGCTACTTTATCCGCCACATCTTTGTTCGGTCTTATGCACCGGAATGGTTTTATCTGTGCCATTTTATATTTCCTCCAAAATAAACTTGCTCTTTTCATTATATATTCTCAAAATACTTTTGACAACCCATAGTAAATATTATAATATATTTAAAAAGATTAAAGGAAGATAATACCTATGGAAAATAAAGAAAGCAGCAAACCAAAACTTTTCAATAAAAAGCTCCTGCCCATTTCATTCGCTCTGTTTTTCGCCATTGCGTTAAGCATACTCTTTTTCTTTATAATATATAACGCAAAAGACGTAAACCTCGGGCTCGGCAAACTCATATCGGCTATAAAGCCTTTTATATACGGCGCCGTATTCGCCTATCTGCTAGTTCCCATGTGCAATTACTTTGAAAGGCACTTAAACAGCATTTGCGCAAACCGTTTCGGAATGGAAAAATCCAAATCTGAAAATATATGCCAGATAATAAGCATATTCTTAAGCCTGTGCCTGGGAATATTCCTTATATATATACTGTTGTCGCTCGTCCTTCCGCAGCTCATAGTCAGCCTGACAACGATCACAAAAAACTTTGACACATATTATATCAAGGTATCTTCATGGGTAGAAAACCTGTTTAAAAACAACGAATTTTTAAGAAATTACTTTGAAACAATATCGGATAACGTAACGGATGCAGCTTCGCAGTGGATAAAAAATGAACTGCTCCCAAGCACAACGACGCTTATAAGCAATCTTTCCGGAGGACTTCTCGGCGCGTTTTCAATAATAAAAAATATATTCATCGGCCTCATCGTCGCAATATATTTTCTCAGAAGCCGCTCATCCTTTGCAGCGCAGTCCCGCATTTTCGTACACTGCATTTTCCGTGAAAAGATTGCGGACCGTATTATAGAAGAAGTAAAATTCGCCAACAAAATGTTTATGGGATTCATATCCGGAAGGATCGTGGATTCAACCATAATCGGTTTATTATGTTTCATAGGCATAAGCATCATGGGTATGCCTTATCCGCTGCTTGTAAGCGTACTTGTAGGCGTAACGAACATAATCCCTTTTTTCGGTCCTTTCATCGGCGGTATACCCGCTGCCTTTATTATACTTATGGCAAGTCCCGTCAAATGCATATGGTTTATCATATTCATTGTCATACTCCAACAGATTGACGGCAACATAATAGGTCCTAAGATCCTTGGTGAGATGACGAACCTCAGCAGTTTCTGGGTGCTGTTTTCAATCATGCTGTTCAGCGGCCTGTTCGGATTCGCCGGAATGATCATCGGCGTACCGGTATTTGCGGTAATCTACCATATCGCGCAGGAACTTATTATGAAAGGAATGAAGCGCACCGGTTACATCCCCGACCCCAAAGACGCCGAAGTATCCAGGCTCAACGAATATCTTGCTGCCAAAGAATCACCGGTCAGAGCTGAAAAAGAGCCGAAAAAAAAGATGACGTTTAAGAATCCTTTTGGCGGTTCAAAGAAAAAAGACGAAAACAAATAATTCCATATATTTTAAGAACCGGAGCAGTACAGCATATCTGTATTCCTCCGGTTCTTTTTACATATCAGTTGTTCTGTGAAACGGCATCATCCACGCCTTTTCCGACATCATCTACCGCATCGTCTACTCCGCTGCCTATATCTTCTACCGCATCTCCTACGCCGTCGGTCACATCATCTACGGCTCCGCCTATATCTTCAGTCACGCTTCCTGAGCCGTCATCCTTACCTGCGGTTCCGTTCGTAGCTCCGTTTGTATTATCGTCCATATCCTTATCATCCATATCCGTGCTCGTTTTGCCGTTATCCGCAGGACTTTTTGTTACCGCGCTGCCGGCTTTGCTGCTGCCGCAGCCCATTAAAGCAAATGACACACATACAAGGGTCATAAGTAAACATAATTTCTTTTTCACAATATCGTTCCTCCTGAAATAAATTTTTTTCAATCTATATTATTCCGTCTGATAATCAATTTTATACATACACAAGTACATGCATTACCTTCATACAATATATAAAAAAGGAGAATTTGCATGAAAAATATAATTAAAGCCCATAATATCTGTTATCCCGGATGCATTACCAATATATCCTTTACCGTAAGCGAAGGGGAAATACTGGCAATCGATACAGATTCCGAATACGCTTCTTCGGCTATTCTTTCTATAATATGCGGACTTATAAAACCTGATAGCGGAACAATTACGATAAACGGAAAAAAACCTGAAGTATCGTTCCTCAATTACGGGTACTTTTTTACTTCAGGTTCTAATGAAATCAATTATCTCATGCTTAACAACATGCTTGAAACATATGGAATAATCAGCCACAAAACCGAAAATATATATAAACCCGGCTATGGCATATTTATACAATCCCTGCTTTCGCTCACAGAAATAATCCTGATAAACGAGCCTGTGAGCGCATATTTTTGCAGGAACGAAGGCCTTATGCAGTTTCTTGGAAAAATCGTTTCAGACGAGAACAAAATCTGCATAATGGCTGCAAAGGATATAAACAAGATCACTGAAATTCATCAAAAGATATCTCGTATTCTTCTCCTGTAGCATCGTATTCGGACAGCGGCTTATCTTCCGAACCGGAATCCTGCGCGTCTGAAGAGTCATTTCCCTCCGAAGACGAATCGACTGGTCCTGCTGTAGCTTCTACAGTATTATCGGCCGGTTTCTTACCTTCCGCGCTGCTTTTATCATCTGACTTGCTGTCGTTATTGTTTCCGCCGCTGCCGCCGACATCCTTACCGGTATCATTTTTACCGCTTTCGTCAGTACTGTTTTCATTGCCGGCATCCTGCGCCGCATCGGTATCCTGACCGTCTTCACCAGACTGCGTATTTTCTTCCGGATCATTTCCCGGCTGGAGCGTATATACCGGAACTTCGGTACTCTTATTCTTTTTGGACACTCCCTGTATAACTGCCATAACGGCTACAAAAACCAATACGGCTACTATAACATATACTACAATAGTAAGACGACTGTTTTTCCTTTTCATATCTATCTTCCTCTTTTATCTTTTATTGATGTTGTCTAGTACCAGCCCGGCACCCATCCGTCATCCTTATTAGGGTCTGTCGGCACATCCAGTATCGAACCCGGTTTCTCGGTTGTCTTCGGCGCCTCCGTAATATTCGGCGCTTCTGTAACAGAAGGCTTCTTGGTCTCCTCCGGTTTCTTCGTTTCAGATGGTTCTTTCGTTGTCTTTGGTTTCTCGGTCACAGAAGGTTTCTTCGTTGCCTGCGGCTTCTTCGTTTCAGAAGGTTTCTTCGTTGTCTGCGGCTTCTTCGTTTCGGAAGGCTTCTTTGCTGACTGCGGATCATCTTTTGTCTCAGTCTTATCAGCCGCTGATTTTATACTTACAGTCACTTTACATACAAGCTTATATTTTCCTGCTTTTGCGGTTATATCCGTTTTCCCTTTCTTCTTTGCCTTAACTACACCTTTTTTGCTTACGGAAGCAACCTTCTTCTTACTGCTGCTCCACTTTACCTTTTTAGCCGTGTTCTTTACTTTTAATTTTGCGCTTTCACCAACATGCATAGACAGCTTTGTTTTATTAAGGCATACCTTTTTCCTTGCCATGGCGGGTTCGGATATTCCCATAAATAAAGCTATGATGCATAACCATGCAAATACTTTGTTTTTCATACGGACTCCTCCTCACATATGTACATAATTATACTACATATCTTCATTCTTTTCCAGTACTATTAAAGGAAAGTTTTTTGATGCGTGTATAGGTGTCAATGATTGGTAACACTTTCACCTTTAATTATGTCAAGGGTAAGG
>CANQDW010000083.1 GCA_947593975.1 uncultured Lachnospiraceae bacterium | reverse complement strand
TATCTTATAAGCACTTAGGAATCCGTCGCACGGCGCGATAAGCGCGGTATCTTCCATGTCGATATTTCTTGCGCCTTTGCGGAATTTCCTGCAGAAACAATCGTTAAAACATCTAAAATCCGTATTTTCACATTCATCTAATGATATATCGTATTTGCTTACGAATCTGTTTATCAAAATCTTTGACGGGAAAGAATCCATAAAGATCCCTGCGATTCTTGAAAACAGCGGCGATATCGGTATCTTTAATATGAACCTTCCCAAAACACTATTGTACAGAAACGATAACAGCGCGCCGCTTTTATCAGGTTTTACCGGAGTTCTCATAGATATACGCCTTTCTACTTTCTGCAAAGAGTAACCATAAGCGCGATAAATTCGGCCAGGCCAACTGCGATCATTACTAAAAGCCCTTTAGTTTCAGGCTTTTTAATCTTTAACTTAGATATGTACAGAAAAGCCATTATTAACATAACGCCGAAATATACCAAAGTGATATCTTTCGGTATTACGTACTGCAGCAAAAGTACCGTCGGAAAAACAAGCGCTGCCGAAGTTACCGGAAGGCCTGTAAAATATTTTCTTGCGCCGCTTTCGATACTCTGCCGCTCTTCTTCCGTAACGTTATACCACGCAAGCCTTATTAATGTGGTAAGCGTATAAAATACGAGTATAACATACAGCAGGACCTCTACCGGACGCACATTTGCCGCAGGGTTAAAATCCGGTATTTCCGAAATGGTCGGGCAGACTCTTATCATTGCATTGCCGATGCAGGCGGGAAGAACGCCGAACGCTACAAGATCGGATAATGAATCGATCTGGATGCCGAATTTTTTCTCTTCGTCCGTTCTGTTCTTTTTTGTACGGGCTATTTTCCCGTCAAATGCATCGCAAAGCCCGCATGCCAGCAAAAAGAATATACCTATATAAGGATGTCCCGACTGCTGCAGCGAAACGACTATACCCATTATGGATAATCCTAAAGATAAATATGTAAGTATTACCGTATAATCAAATATTCCAATCATTTTAACTCCCTTTTCCTAACAGTATACATTATTAATGAGACAAAAACCGTTAACGCGCTTATGATCATGCATACATAAAACGAAAGACCTCTGCTTATAAGTTCCAGGTTTACCGCCGCAGCGCCGTCAAAAAACGCCCCGAACCCATCGATCATAAGATAATCGGCAACGCCCATCCCTCCCGGGATCGGAACGCTGTAAGTCCCGATAGTAACGAAACTCTGCATAAACCATATATCTAAAGCAGCCGCGGTTTTTCCGTCTATCGCCATATATACCAAAAGCGTTACCGAAATCTGCGACAGCCGCTGCAATAGGTTCAGAAAAAATGCTTTGACAAACATCATTTTATTCTTGCGCATCACATCAGCACACAGCCTGTACTCTTCCATTATCTTATAAAGTTTTTTCTTTATTTTTTCTGTATTTTTTACTAAATGAAATATTATGCCTATCCTCAAAAAAAATTCGCATATCTTTTCAAGGATACGTGGTTTGGCAATAAGCATATAAAAAACAGCGGTAAGCGCGAATAAGATAACATAACCTGCGGCTATAAGGATCTTTCCGAAAAGTCCAAATCCCATAAATATATCCGGCTTTATCAAAAATCCCGCCGTACCGGTAACAAGCAGCGCAAGCGTATACATGATGAGATTTATTATAAGCGATATTGTAACTACCGCTCCCGGTATATTATCTTTTACCATAAAATAAGCGCTTGCAGGCTGACCGCCTGACGCCGACGGCGTAATGGCGGAAAAATAAATGTCAGCCGAGGAATATAAAAATCCTTTCCTTAAACTTTTCTTATATCCGAACGCTTTTATTATGCATATGATCGCCGCTCCTTCAAATATGATGTATCCGAGCATGACAAGCGCCGCTGCGGACATCCATACCGCGGAAGAAGCAAGCAGTGTATCCTTAAATTGTATAAAGGAGAAATTTTTGTTCTGGGTTATTACTGCCCATACGGTTAAAAATGCAAGGGCAATAAAAACGACACCCCATATCTTTCCTTTTTTCATATAAAACCTTTCGTTAAATCAATTCTTTGCCGCGATCTTACCGGCAATGCCAAGTCCGATCTCCACTGCGATGACTCCGCCTGCTATATCAATAAGGACATGCTGTTTTACGAGTACAGTGGATGCAAATACCAGCAAAGTCATGATAAGCATTGAACAGGTATACCATTTTGGCATATCTTTTATCTTTAAAGCCCCTCTTAAACAAACCCAGCTTTCAAGGCAGTGAATGGACGGAAACAGATTATCCGGCGCATCAAGCGAATATATAAACGCGGTAAGTTCATTCCATATCCCGTGTCCGTAAAGCGAGGAAACATCCGGCCTAAGTCCTTCTATTGTTGTCGGAAATACGATAAAACATATGAGCGCAATAAATTTAGCGATTAATTCTCCTGCAAATATGCGGATGCACAGCTGTTTTTCTGCTCTTCCGATCACAATATATCCTATGATCCACTGAACGTAAGCCAATATATAAAAAACAATAAAAAACGGTATAAACGGCATCATTTCATCCAAAGGCGAAGCGATGCTATAGTGCCTGAGGCCCGTGGTAAAAATCCGGGTGCCAAAGTAAGTTACGCAGTTAAATAATAACATAGCGCTTATCATAAACCATGAATATGCCGGCATGATCTTAAGTAAGTATTTTTTCAAATTATTGTTCCTCCCACAATAAAAACGCATCTTATCGTTTGTCAATGCTAATTTTATATTCCAAAGACATCCCGCGGAGCCTGGAAACTATGTCCTTAAGTTTATCGACCGTATAATCTATTTCCCGGACAGTATTAAATTCGGATATAGTAAACCTTACGGAACCATGGATATATTCTTCAGGCACCTGTATGGCTTCAAGGACATGCGATACGGCTTTTATGCCCGCATTGCACGCGGAACCGGTCGCGCAGCATATGTCGTACAGATCGAGCTGTATCTGTATAGCCTCGCCGTCTAAGTATGCAAAACAGAAACTTACGTTTCCGCAGAGCCGGTTTTTCATATCCCCGTTAAGGCGCACATATTTTATCTCGCCCAACACCCTGTTTATAAAATATCTCCTGAGATTAGTTATATATTCGGTATTGTATTTCATCCTCCGGTTTATGATGCTGGCGGCTGTCCCGAATCCAACTATCCCGGCAACGTTTTCGGTTCCTGCCCTAAGCATGCGCTCCTGCTTGCCGCCGAAATGAAAAGCGGGTATCTTGACTCCGTTTTTTATATAAAGGAATCCTACACCTTTAGGTCCGTGGCATTTATGCGCGCTGGCGCTTAACATATCTATATTCATATCTTTTACATCAATGGGCATATGTCCAAATGTCTGTACGGCATCCGTATGAAAAAGGATCTTGCGCTCTGCCGCGATCTTTCCGATATCTTTTACAGGCTGGATAGTACCGATCTCATTATTTGCCATCATGACTGATATAAGAACGGTATCCGGCCTTATCGCAGCTTCTATGTCATGCGGGTCTATTATCCCGTTTTCATCCGGTTTTACGTAAGTTACTTCATATCCGACACGTTCATAGTATCTGCACGTATTCAGCACGGCATGATGTTCAATGCAGGTAGTGATAATATGCCGTCCCTTTTCCCTCATAAGGTTAAGGGCGCCGAATATTGCCCAGTTGTCTGATTCTGTTCCGCCTGATGTAAAATATATCTCAGAAGGTTCTGCATTAATGATATTCGCAATGCATTTCCTTGAATCATTAACAGCCTTTCTGCTCTCAGATGCAAAATTATATATTTCGGAAGGATTCGAGTAACATTTTGTATAAAACGGCAGCATGGCATCTGCAGCTTCTTCATACATTTTTGTAGTTGCAGCATTATCAAGATAAATCATTAAATTCACCATTCCCATAAAATATTACTTAAAATATTATATGCACCTGTTCTGATAATGTTTGTACACGGCTCAGTCATCGTTAAGATATTCCTGGATGATAAATCTCGGACGCGCCTTGGTTTCCAGATATATCTTGCCGATATATTCTCCGATTATGCCTATTGAAAGTATCTGGAGTCCGCCGAGAGCCCATACCGATACCATGATGCTGCTCCAGCCCGCAAACGTATTGCCGAGTATATGCATTACTACGGAATATATAAGGATACCGATGCTGAGCATAAATATAACAAGACCGAGCGTGGTAATAAGCCTTATCGGCTTTATGCTTAATGAAGTGACCCCGTCGAATGCAAAATGCAGCATCTTTTTAAGCGGATATTTTGATTCGCCGGCAAATCTTTCATGCCTTTCATAATATACGGTTGTTGACGGAAATCCAAGCATAGGCACAATACCGCGCAAAAACAGGTTGACCTCTTTGTAATTTTCAAGGTTGTCAAGGACGCGTTTGCTCATAAGTCTGAAATCGGCATGGTTATATACAATGTCCACGCCCATATGCAGTAGCATTTTATAATACGCCTGAGCGGTAAATCTTTTAAAAAATGTATCGGTCCTGCGCTTATCCCTTACGCCATATACAATATCATAACCTTCGTTAAACCGGTCAACCATTTCATCAATGGCATTTATATCATCCTGAAGATCGGCATCCATGGATATAACCATGTCGGCTTCTTCCTTAGCCTGCATAAGTCCGGCAAGCACGGCGTTCTGATGGCCTCTGTTGCGTGAAAGGCACAGACCGCGGAACGTTTTATCCTTATTATGAATATCTTTTATCATTTCCCATGTATTATCTTTTGAACCGTCGTTTACATACAAAACCTTACTTTCCGGCGCTATCTTACCGGCGCTTATAAGTTCTTTATATTTTTCGGCAAGACGGTTTGTAGTTTCGGTGATTACCTCCTGTTCATTATAACATGGTACTACCATAAAAAGTATTTTTGCCATTATGACCTCCTCCTATTAATTTACAGTATCATTGTTTTTATTTGCTCTTCTGCTTATCCTGTCTTTTCTTTTCTTAAGCATCATAAGTATTTCATCAGATGTTTGGCGATCGTAGTCTTTTCTTGTATTTATCGTATAATCATTCAGCGAAACGTTCCTTGGGATAATATCTTCAATGCTTACTTCCGGTATATCTTCTTCCTGAACCTCCGGTTCATCCGGTTCTTCAGATTCCTCCGGTTCCTCATCTTCAGCTATATCTTCCGCCGGAGTTTCCGGTTCCGCCGGTTCCTCGGCTTCGCCTGTATCTTTGGTTTCCTCTGTCTCTTCGATTTCCTCTATCTTTTCGATTTCTTCTATCTCTTCGATTTCTTCGATCTCTTCGATCTCTTCCGTTCCTTCAATTTCTTCTGCGGCAGCGGCTTCCTGTTTTGCTTTATTTATGCGGCTGCATTTAATGCACCTCTTTTTAACCATATGCGAGTACATAAGCTGGACCATATATGCGGCAAGGAATATATATACGCTCATTATATATATAAAATTCTCTTTGCCGAGAAAAGCCGCAAAAGGAACATACAGCATAAATATCTGAAAAGGTTTCTTTGCCATCCTAAACATTATAATGACAGCGACAAGCGCAAACATGTAAACGGTAATGTAAAGCAATGTATTCAGGTCAAAGAAATGGCTGCTGAATTTAAACAGATTTATATCGGATACCGTTATGTTAAAATCAAGCAGATCGTAAAATTCATCCGTTTGTCCGGAAATTATGCCGGTTACGATACCTATTACCTTTATACATAATGCCGGAAGCGAAAAAAGCAGATATAATAGCGCAGGCTTCCAATAACGAAACAACATAAATGCAAAAACCGGCAGTATAAATAAAAATGCATATTCCGACGCGATCAAAGTAAGGTTTGACGCCGCTCCCAAAAGGCTTATGGAAACGTATATCAGTTTTTTGTTGGTCCCCTTTTTAGTATAACCTTTAAAAAATAATATGAACCATAAAAACAGTTCCCACAATATCATATTAGTGAGCAAACCGCTGTAAGTATCGCTGTATACCGAAATAATGCATGCCGGCCAGAAAAGCATTGCGGCAGTTCCCAACAACGCGGCAAGGCGTCCCGCCGTAAAACGTATTGAAAAATACATAAACAGCGAACCCGTAATAAAAAACAAGTTGTTAAGTATAAATGTCTCTTCAAAAATATCCGTACTTTCTGAAAAAATACCTTTTCTGCATAACAATACCCTTATGCCAAGAGCCGCAAGAAACATAAGCGCGACAAGTATCGTTTCTATAACATATTCATATCTTTTATGCGTGGTATTAAGATAATCAAGCTTTTCCGGTACTTTGCGCCTATGGAGGACCATTGCGAGAAAACGGCAGCCTATTGCGCACATAAGCATAACGGCCGCGGCAAAGACAACTCCCGATACTGCGCAGACAAGATTAAGTTTGTCAAATATCCCTATATATGCTGCTATATAAATAAGTGTACATAATACAAACAATGTATAGCATATATATGTAAAAAAGTTTTTTCGGTTTTTCATATGAAATCTCCAGCATAACTGACTAAAATATAATTTTCAAACTAATTTTAACACATATTATTTTTATTTTAAAGTATTTTAGGGGTATTTATTATCATATAATTTAAAAACCGAAAGAAAAAGTGAGAATTATGTTCAGAACCCTGATAAAAGGAACTTTTATACTTACGATCACAGGCTTGATCACAAAAGTAATAGGTTTTGTATACAAAATATATCTTTCAAACATGCTGGATGCAGGGCTTATTGGTATATATCAGCTTGTATTTCCGGTTTTTAGTATATGTTTTACGCTGTCCGCCGCGGGGATACAGACGTCGGTATCGCAGATGATAGCGGGAAGAAAGGATAATCTTTCATTTATCAAAAAAACAATGCTGTATGCGGTATCATTATCCGCATGTATTGCCGTAATACTCTCCTGTCTTGTATATTTTGGCTCAGATGTGATATCGGTAAGGCTTCTTGGCGAAGCAAAATGTATCCCTGCGCTAAAAATGCTGTCATTTGCATTTCCGGTATGCGCGGTTTCATCATGTATAAACGGATGTTACTACGGACTGCACAAAACCTCGGTTCCGGCGATATCGCAGTTTCTTGAACAGGTATCAAGGGTGATTTTCGTATATATAGCGGCGCAGGCTGTATCAGGCGGAAACGGAATGCTTATGTGCATAACAGCAGTTACCGGTATAGCTGTCGGCGAAAGCTGTTCCATGATATACAGCGTAATAATGATACTTATATATTTCAAACGCGCGAAAGGATCTCAAGAAAATGATCCGGCATGCAAAAACGTTTCATCCGGGATAATGAAAAGGCTTCTTAAGTTAAGCATACCGCTTACCGCAAACAGGCTGTTTGTCGCGCTTTTACATGGAATGGAAACCGTTTTGATACCTATAATGCTAAAAAGATACGGCATGGATCCCGAAAAGGCTCTTGGCGTATACGGGGTGCTTACGGGAATGGCGATGCCTTTTATACTATTTCCGTCTACGATCACCAATTCCCTGTCGGTACTTTTGCTTCCCGCAGTTTCCGAAGCAAGCCCGGGAGGAAAGGGCGTAAAGCGAATATCGTCTGTATGCATAATAAGCAGCGCCGTACTTGGAATAATATCTACTATCCTGTTCTTCTTTTTCGGAGGCGATATAGGAAGCATGGTATTTAAAAATAAGGCCGTAGGATTATTTATAGAAATACTTGCTTTCCTTTGCCCGTTTCTTTTTACCGCCA
>CANQDW010000082.1 GCA_947593975.1 uncultured Lachnospiraceae bacterium | reverse complement strand
CAGCAAGATGTTCTCGATGAACTTAAGCTATGAAGAAAAGATGGATACGCTGCAGAATGAATTTAAGATCAGTGTGAGCCGGGAAATAAGTGAGGAGGTGCTTTCTGTGAGTAACTTAAGTACGGGTGTTTACAATAAAGGATATAATTCAGGCTATGATTCAGGAATTTCAGCAGGTGAGCTGAAAAAGGCAAAAGAAGTGGCATATAAACTTTATGACAGGGGCATGTCGGAAGAAGATATTGCATTAACAGCCGAGATCAGCATGGAAACATTGCATGAGTGGCTTGCAGAACGTGAGGAGAATCTTGTAAAGTAATTGACAGATAGAATAAATGCAGATGCCGGAATGTGGTTTACATTTTGGGGTCTGCATTTTTTGAAGTCTGTACATAATATTTGGGAGAGATCATAGTGAAAAAACAAATCATACCGGTTCTTATACTTGTATTTACCTTTATACTAACTCAGGCTTCATGCATCGGGACTGACTTTTTGAAATATCAGAATAAAAATGCAGAGACGCCCGAGGCAGCGGCGCCGCAGGCTGCAGATACGGATATTCCGCTTATTAAGGAAGATAATATTTATTATAATGTATCGCCCGCAGAATATTATTATTACAGCCTGCTTGATGAAAAGTACAGGAAAATGTATGAAGCTGTCCTAAGCGGCTTAATGTTGGAAAAAAAGAAAATCAGGATAAATGTTACGGATAAGGGTACCATAAATAAGCTTATTAATATGGTTATAAATGATCATCCTGAGCTGTTTTATATAGATTATGAAGGCAAATATCTGTATTCATATACGATTTATGACGGGTATGTTATTTTGGAGCCATACTACAGATATACCGGGAAAAAGCGCATGAAAAAGCAGAATAAGATAGAGAAAGCCGCTGCGGACATTGTTTTGGATATAAGCGCGCTGCCTACGGAATATGACAAGGTTAAAGCTGTTTTTGAGTATATTATAGATTCGACAAAGTATAAATCGAATGTTCCTGACAGTCAGGATATATACAGTGTGCTTGTAAATAAGAAAAGCGTATGCGCCGGATATGCAAGGACAGCCCAGTATCTGCTCCAGCAGCTTGGGATAGAGACGATATACGTTGAGGGAACGGTATATGGACGGGGAAAACATTCCTGGAATATTGTAAAATGTGACGGAAAATATTATCAGCTGGACGTTACTTTTGGAGACATGGAAATTCAGGGTATGTCCGATTCGGATCTTCCCGGCGGGATGCAGTATTGTTATAGTTATTTGTGCTGTACGGATAAACAGATGTATAAAGACCGTAAAGCAAATAAGATCGCAAAACTTCCAAAATGCAGTTCAAATGATCTGGATTATTATGTATTAAATGATATATATTTTAAAAGATATTCAGATAAAGTTATAAAGAGTATGAAAAAAAGCATACGGCGGAAAGAAAAATACTGGTGCTGCAGATTTAAGACAAAGGAAGGGTATAATAAATGCCTTAAAAAAGTCAGTGATGGGATCTACGGTACTAAAGTAATGGAATATATGAATAGAAGGCGGGCGATAGAAACCTGGTATATCTATGATGATGACAGGTATACGATCAGCTGCTGGTACAATAAAGGCTAAGTAAATTTTACAGGCCTTTATCTGTCATATACCGGATAAGGATATTTGCCAAGAGCTTCCCGCGCCGAATTCATTGAACTTTCATCATAGAATTCAATGCGGAGTACACCGTCTTCATATTCCCTGTTGTGTACAATCCCGATATTCTTTATGCTTACGGAGTTGCTTGAAAGTATTGTCGCGATAATTGCAATAATACCGGGCACGTCGGGTATGTCAACATATATGTCGTATACTTTTGGAAGCGTGCCGGATTTGGAATTCGGTATACTGTTGCGGTAATTGCGCGCAGTTTCAAATATATTATATAAGAATTCCCTGTCGCCGGCTTCAAGGGCTTCTTCCACACGGTCGAGGGATCCTCTGTATATATCAAGGAATTTGCGGATGCTTGCAGTGTTGCAAAGGCATATGTTCTGCCACATTTCAGGCGAAGAAGACGCAATACGCGTAATATCTTTGAATCCGCCTGCGGCAAAGGTTTTCATATATTCGTCGTCATTGTCATTTTCACGGACCATATTTACAAGCGATGCGGCGATAATATGAGGGATATGGCTTATGGCGGCCGTTATATCATCATGCTGCGCGTTGTCTAATATAAAAGGAATGGAACCCATATCCTGCACAAGAGAGTACATGGTATCTGTAACGTGCTTAGGAGTATCTGCCGTGGGCGTAAGGAGATAATAAGCGTTCTCCATAAGCTGTGCTGAAGAATTGGAGTAACCTGTACGTTCCGAACCGGTCATAGGGTGTCCGCCTATGAAATTTGCCGACAGGCCAAGGCGTGCGGCTTCTTTGTTTATATTCCCTTTTACGCTTCCGACATCTGTTATGATGCAGTCTTTCTTTATTACGTCTTTAAGTTCTGCAAGATAAGGGATGTTATATAATACAGGCGCGCATAGGAATATGATATCGCAGCATCCCAGTTCGGAAAGGCTGCCTGCCGCATGATCAACAACTCCGTCGTTTATGGCTTCGTTTATCATGGGATTTTCCTTTGGGAAATACCGGTTGTATGCATATATTATATAATCCTTATGAGATTTTCTTATTGATTTCGCGATAGCTCCGCCTATTAATCCAAGACCTACAAATCCAATATTTACTGACACTGCCGTACCTCCCTGAGACGTTAAATTATGTCTGATATTCACAAAAGATATGCTATCACCGACCGAATTAAAAGTCAACTATAATACAAGTTTAAGGGTTTATTGCGAGCGCAGTGAATAATAATCCCTTGTTAGGCTTATATCGGCAGTAAGACGTATATCTTCGCATGAACGGCCTATATTGATCCTGTAAATGCCGGCGTCAGCCCTGTAGCAGGCGTCATGTGTACTGTAATAAGCAAATGAGGATGTTTTTAAAGTAAAGGATATATCTTTCTCCTCGTTTGGAAGCAGATTTATTTTTGTGAAGCCTTTAAGTTCAAGGACAGGCCTGTCGGGCGTGTTGTTAAGCGGAGTGACATAGAGCTGTACGGCTTCTTTGCCTTCGCGGTTTCCTGTATTTTTAACGGTACAGGAAACTTTATATAATGGGACGTTGTCGTCTGCATCTTCTGCGTTGTCGCCGATATATTCCGTTCTTATGCCGCTGTATTCAAATGTAGTGTATGAAAGCCCGTGACCGAAACAAAACAGCGGTTTTATTTTACGTGTTTCGTAGTATCTGTATCCTACATATATTCCTTCGCTGTAATTGCCGTCCATATTTTTTGCGGGACAGTCGCTAAGGCTTGCAGGGAAAGATACCGGAAGTTTTCCTGACGGATTGGTATGTCCGAAAAGTATTTCCGCAAGCGCAAGGCCTCCCATCATTCCATTCATCGAATTATAGCATATGGCGGGCGCATCCTGCGCAAAATTTGACAGGTTTACCGCAGAGCCTGCATTTATACACACAACGATGTTTTTATTTACACTTAGCAGCTCTGATATAACATGGTCCTGATCGTATGGAAGTTCATATGATGTGCGGTCGAAACCTTCTGTGTCATGGGAACGGTTAAGCCCTCCGACATATATTACAGCGTCGCATTTCTTTGCAAGGGATACGGCTTCGCAAAGAAGTTCTTTCCTTTTTGCGGTTATTCCTTCCAAAGGACTGTAAGAGGCGGTCTCTTTTGCGTCCAGGCTGTCCGCCTGCCAGTTTACGTCGCCTTCCGTGTTTTCCTCATTATCCACATAATATCCTTTTGCGTAATGTACGTCGCACAAATCCCCGACAAGCATTGATATCCCGAGAAGAGGGGTTATTTCAAATAACGCGTCTATCTCGGAACTTCCGCCGCCGAGCGCAAGTTTGCGTGACGCGGCGTCGCCTATGACAGCGATGCTTTTTGCCTTTGAGGCGTCAAGCGGAAGGAAATTGTCTTCGTTCTTTAAAAGTACGACGGATTCCCTGGCTGCGCAAAGAAGAGTTTCCCATGATGACGGTATATTATATGCGCCGGTCTTTCGGTCTTCATTGCCGGTTTTCTTTATCTTGTCGAGAAGTTTCAGGATACGAGAAACTTTGGAATCAAGTACTTCAGTTGATACTTTATTTTCCTTTATTGCTTTTAAAAGCGGGTTTGCAAAAAAGTAATTATCAAAATCATATGAAACGCCCATTTCTATATCTACTCCGGCGTTAAAGCTCTCTTCGGTGCTGTGGACCGCGCCCCAGTCCGATATAACGACGCCGTCATATTTCCATTTTTTGCGCAGGATATCTGTAAGGAGATATCTGCTTTCGCTCGCATAGTCGCCGCGGAAGCGGTTGTACGAGCACATTACGGAATATGAGTTTCCGCAAGTTAGCGCGGCTTCAAATGCGGGAAGGTATATTTCATATAACGCACGTTCATCCACGCGCACGTCTACTTCCATGCGGTCAGTTTCCTGGTTGTTTAAAGCAAAATGCTTTACGCATGCGGCAACATCGTTGCTTTGTATGCCCTGTATTTCTTTTGCGGCAAGCGTGCCGGTAAGATAAGGGTCTTCGCTCATGTATTCAAAATTGCGCCCGCAAAGCGGGGTGCGGTGTATGTTGATCCCGGGAGCCAGTATGATATCTTTTCCGCGTCCGCGCGCTTCCGCGCCCAGGATATTGCCTGTTTCATACGCCAGTTCGGTATTCCAGGAGGAAGCAAGCGCAGTGCCTGATATAAGCCATGAGCACCGGCATATTTCTTCATTTTTGCGTTTCCACATATCGTCCTCAAAATCAAAGCGTACTCCCAAAGGTCCGTCGGACATAATAAGCGGCGGGACATTAAGCCTTGGTATGCCGCCGTTATGAAAAAGCGCTGTGCCGTGTACGAGGTTTACTTTTTCTTCTATTGTCATTTCTGAAATAAGTTCATTATAAGTTTTATCCATATGATCTCCATTCTCCGGCATTTTAAGACATACGCGCCGGCGTCTATGATTTTTTGTTTATTATATCATGAATTGTTTTATTGTGCATTGACATTATTAAGACTTTCCTGTAATGTGAAGTCAAAATATTAGAAAGAGCGATGGATAATGGATATAATAAAGCAGATAGCGCATGAAATGAATATTGAAACCTGGCAGGTAAAGGCGGTCACGGAGCTTATAGACGACGGAAACACTATTCCCTTTATAGCCAGATACAGAAAGGAAAAACATGGTTCGTTAGATGATACAGCGCTTCGTAACCTTAATGACAGGCTTAGTTACCTGCGTAATCTGAACGAGAAAAAAGAGCAGGTGATCGCGCTTATTGAAGAGCAGGGCCTTATGACGGATGAGCTTCGCAGACGCATACTTGAAGCGCAGACGCAGGCAGTCGTAGATGATCTGTACAGGCCGTTTCGGCCAAAGAGGCGTACAAGGGCTGGAATCGCAAAGGAAAAAGGGCTGGAACCGCTTGCGGACATAATAAAGCTCCAGATGGCAGATGAGGATATATACCGGACTGCGCTTGATTATATATCTGAAGAAAAGGAAATAAGTTCGGCAGAGGAAGCCGTAGCGGGAGCGCGCGATATCATAGCGGAGGAAATATCGGATAACGCCGATTACAGGATGTATATAAGAAATATTACCCACGATATGGGAGTCCTGGTATCATCGGCAAAAGACAGCTCGGTAAAAAGCGTGTATGAAAATTATTATGAATTTTCGGAACCCGTAAATAAGATTGCGGGATATAGGGTCCTTGCAGTTAACAGGGGTGAGAAGGAAAAGTATCTGAGTGTAAAGATAAATGCTCCTGTGGATAAGATCATAAGATATCTTGAAAAAAAGGTTATCGTAAATGATAACCCTTATACGTCGCCGATATTAAAAGAGGCGGTGCGAGACAGTTACGAGCGCCTTACCGCGCCTTCCGTGGAAAGGGAGCTTAGGAATGAACTTACTGCCGCAGCCGAGGACAATGCAATAAGCGTATTCGGAAAGAATCTTACGCAGCTTCTCATGCAGCCGCCTGTGGCGGGCAGGGTAGTGCTTGGCTGGGACCCGGCCTTTAGAACGGGATGCAAACTTGCAGTGGCAGATAGTACCGGAAAAGTGCTTGAGACGACAGTAATATATCCGACTATGCCGCAGAACAAAACAGAGGAAGCAAAAAGGACCGTAAAGTCACTGATAAAAAAATATGGGATTACGCTTATTTCTATTGGTAACGGAACCGCTTCGAGGGAATCTGAAAAAATAGTGGCGGACATGCTTAAAGAGTGCCCGGGAGTTGAATATGTGATAGTAAATGAAGCCGGAGCATCTGTCTATTCGGCAAGCCCGCTTGCGGATGAGGAATTCCCGGATCTGGATGTAGGGGCAAGAAGCGCCGCTTCCATTGCAAGACGCATACAGGATCCGCTTGCGGAACTTGTAAAGATCGAACCAAAATCTATAGGGGTAGGTCAGTATCAGCATGATATGAACCAGAAAAAGCTTGGAGAGGCGCTTGGCGGAGTAGTGGAGGACTGTGTAAACAAGGTAGGCGTGGATATTAATACTGCTTCTGCGCCGCTTCTCGAATATGTATCGGGAATAACGGGAAATGTTGCTAAGAATATTGTTGCATACAGGGAACAGAATGGTAAATTCACAGACAGAAAGCAGATACTTAAAGTAAATAAACTTGGACCGAAAGCTTATGAACAGTGCGCGGGATTTTTGAGGATAAATGACGGCATTAATCCGCTGGATGCAACCAGCGTGCATCCTGAATCGTACGGCGCGGCAAAAGAGCTTATTAAAAAACTTGGATTTAGTATAGATGACATAAGGGGCGGAATATCCGGAATCGGTAAACTTGTATCAGGTAAGGACAGTATAAAAAAACTCTCTGCTGAACTTGGGATAGGCGAGGCTACGTTATGTGATATTATAAAAGAACTTGAAAAACCGGGACGCGATCCGAGAAAAGAAATGCCGAAACCTATGCTTCGCACGGACGTGCTTGAAATGTCAGACTTAAAAGAGGGCATGGTGCTTAAAGGGACTGTGCGGAACGTGATAGACTTTGGCGCATTTGTGGACATTGGCGTGCATCAGGACGGACTTGTACATATATCACAGCTTACGGATAAAAAATTTGTAAAGCACCCTCTTGAAGTAGTGAGTATCGGCGACGTTGTAGATGTAAAGGTGATGGCCGTTGATATTGCAAGGGGAAGGATCCAGCTGAGTATGATTATGTAGTGCAGGGCAAGATTTTTTGAAATACGGGTAGATTTCTTCACATTTGGCTGATAGAATAGTAAATGTTGAATGGACGACTGTTCGATAGTCTGGTTATTTCTTGAAGGGAGTAGTTGGGAATGATTTATTATGATAAAAATGGAATTGTAATTCGAGATTTGCAGCAGAGTGATGCCCAAATCATTACAGAAGAAGAGATCGCACAGGGCTGGGATGCGACAATAGACAAATACGAAATGCGGCTGCAGCATCAGGCCGATGGCAAGGCGATCGCATTGGCTGCCGAATGGAACGGCAGTATTGCCGGATATATTAACGTTTATCCCGATGCCAAGAGTGGCGCGTATGCAAATCGGGGCTATGCGGAGATTGTTGACTTCGGCGTTCTGGAGAAATACAGGCGCAGAGGAATTGGCAGCAAACTTATGGATATTGCGGAACAGATCGCATTCTCTTATTCGGACGTGATATATCTCGGAGTGGGACTGCACAGCGGATACGGAAGCGCACAGAGGATGTATGTCAAGCGGGGATACATTCCGGACGGGAGCGGCGTCTGGTATAAAGATCAGATCTGTGAGCCGTATCGTGA
>CANQDW010000081.1 GCA_947593975.1 uncultured Lachnospiraceae bacterium | reverse complement strand
CTTGATTTGGATATGACTCCTGTTGATTTTCTTGATAAATCCGGAGACAAGGAAGAAAGAACAAGAATTAGAACATACCTAGGTTCACTTAAATACACGCCAGATGAAATGGAGCATCCTATTCGGGAGTTGTCTGGTGGACAAAAGGCGAAAGTGCTTCTTTTGAGGATGAGTTTAAGTGGTGCGAATGTTCTTATTCTGGATGAGCCTACAAGAAATTTTTCACCATTATCCGGCCCGGTAATAAGAAAAATGCTCCGAGAATTTCCAGGGGCTGTCATTAGCATTTCTCACGATAGAAAGTACATTGAAGAGGTGTGTGATAAAATATATCAGCTAAATCCTAATGGATTACAGTTAATTAGTGAGTGATAAAAAAGATGAAAGACTGACAACTTTCAGTTTGGACCTTTGTTATGGGTACTGAATTTAATAGGAAATAATGCGTTTAGTAGGGGGTTCAAATGAACCCCCTTTTGAACACCCCTAATGGTACAATCGTTAAGATTGTATCATTTTCTTTGTCCCAACGAACTCCTACGGACATCCCGATAAAAGCGTTATCGAAAAGTTTAACAAAAGAGGTACGGATGTATTTGTAACTATGGACTTTGGCGCTGTCATGCTAAGCACCGACGGCAGGAAAATATGGACAGATACATATAAAGATAAGACGCGTCGGGTATATGATGCCGTTTGCAGATGACATATTGGACCAAGCTTGCAAATAGGATGTTCTAAGATTATAATATTTTAGATAACTGAATGAAGGGAGCAGGCCATGAATATTATATATACGGCAAGACCGATCGGCGAAAAAGGATATATATCCGCAAAGTCATGCGGACTTGATGTGTCGGAGCGCATTTTAAAGGGAAACGGAACATATAACGAACCATATGAATATGAGATATCTGTGAGTAATAGCGCGGTATCTGACTGGAACGGCATATTTCATATGAAGATCTGCAAAAAGAGGAGCATGCCGCAGATTTTCATGCCTGCATTCATGTATTCGCGCAACAGGGGCGATACCCCGGCAGAGGGAATGAGGATGTATCCGAGATTGTCGGATGAACTTAACAAGCCGCGCTCACCATATTTTAAAGTGAGGGGAGACCGTCTTTCACATCCTGTGGCAATGATGTATGACGATGGAAAAATGACGGGAATAAGCGCAAGTCCTTACTGGATCGTAAAAGATAATAAAAAATGCGGCATGACGGGAAGGGAGCATGAATTTTACCGGTATGCCGGATACAGCTGCAATATTAACGAAAAGGCAGATAACGGGGACGTGTGCTGTTCTGTAGGCTATACGCTTGGATATGAAAACGCGCCGTGGCTGTTTATTGATTCGCAGACTGTAATAGAAGAACCAATCGGAAAAGATAATTGTTTTGAAATAAAAGCAGGGGAAACGGTTAAGTTTAAAGCGTATATATATGAATTTGATACCGATAATATAACCGATATTAACAGGATAATTGAAAATACATATTACAGATATCATGAGCCGCACATTAAGAAAACTGCGATAAAAGAGGCGGTGGCGGATATATCGGGAGCAATATATGAAGATGCGTGGATAAAAGAAGATAAGGGATATTCACTGTTTGTATTTGATACTGACAATGAAAAGGAGAGGTTCAGGAAACTTGGTTCGGTATCCTGGACAAACGGCCTGTCGGTAGCGGTGCCAATGCTCATGGCGGCGGTAAGGCTGAATAATGAAAGCATGAAAGCACAGGCTCTTTCGTGCATTGATAATATTGTCGGCAATTGTATGAACGAGTCTTCTTCGCTTCCTTACGATGCGTATTCGGACGGAATATGGTCGGTACGCGGCTGGTGGTATAACGGGATGAAAACCGGCGGACATTGCGGTTATCTTGCCGGGCAGGCGGTATATTATGTCCTTAAAGCGTATGAATACATGAAAAAGCGCTGCGGCAAAGAATATAAAGAATGGCTTGCTTTTGCAAAGAGGGTTGCAGACAAGCTTGAAACCGCAAAAAACAGCGACGGCGAATATCCTTATATACTGTCCGAAAAAACAGGAGCGGGACTTGAATATGATTCTTTTGGAAGCGTATGGTGCATGACGGCGGCAGTATATTATATGCAGCTTACAAAGGATTACGGTTATCTTAAAGGAATAGAAAAAAGCGAGCGGCATTATTACGAAGATTATGTGAAAAAATGCGTATGCTACGGCGGACCGTTAGATATAAGCAAGGGCGTTGATTCCGAGGGGATACTTGCGTATATACGCGCGGTAAAGATGCTTCATCAGATAACGGGTGACGATATATATATTAAACATATGAAAGGCGGGATAGAGTATGAATTTACTTTTAAATTCTGCTATGCATCCCCGGTTAAGGTGCCGCCGCTAAGCCTGACAGGCTGGTCGGGCTGCGGAGGTTCCGTAACTTCCGTAGTCAATCCGCATATACATCCGATGTCGTCTTCCGCAGCTGACGAATTGCTGTATTATGCGCGGCATACGGGGGACGGATATGTATATGAGCGCATAAAGGACGTGCTTTTATGGGGATGCCAGACTTATAATCATTACGATAAGGAATATGGTTACGGTAAACGCGGCTGGATGTCGGAAAGATACTGCTATTGCGAGGGACTTCTTACGGAAAAATATCCTGACGGTTCGCCTGCCAGTACATGGTTTGCGCTCATGCCCTGGGCGGGGGCAAGCATAATCGAAGGAATGACGGGAGATATATGGGATGAACTTGATAAAAATTCGTAAAGAACAGCTTGAAAAACAACTGCCGTAAAGTTATAATAAAACTGGCTGCAGTCTGTATGCGGCTTGTGCGTATAATAAAGGAGGTTTGTCGCTGTGGATTCGATGTTAAGCTCAGAATATGCAGATCAGATTAAAATTGAAGAAAGATCAAATAAATATGCTGTTCGAAACATTTTATATATATGTGTGATAATACTTATAATATGGCTTTTAAATATAATGGGTATATTCGTTGTCGACAGAAAGATCATGAATATAACCGTTGTTTCATCCTTAGCTGCTCTTATCGTTCCGGTTATCGTATGCAGGTTTACCGGAGTGAGCGGCAAATGGGTAAAATACATGCTCATCGCATGTGTCGGCGTTGCGGCGACGATCCTCGGCACTTTCCTTACATATCATGCGGTATATGCCGCGATACTCCCGATCTTTATCGCGGCGCAGTACAGAAAAAAGAAAGTATTGTATATTGCTTTTGTACTTACGGTCATATGTCTGTATATAAGCGCGCTCGGCGGTTACTTTTACGGGATATGCGATATGAACATGACGTTTATGAGCAATAATACTATATCGCATTATGTAGATTTTGGATCGGGGGCCGTAAGCAATATATCTGTCAATCCGAACCCGTGGGTCAGCGTTACGATCTTTTTTGTGCTGCCAAGGGCGATAATTCTTTTCCTGTTCAGTATATTTGTCAAGAATATCATAAACAACTCGTCAAAGGATGCCGCAATGATCAAAGAGATGGCTGCGGCAAGCGAAACAGATCCATCAACGCGATTTTATAATAAAGATAAATATGACCGGATGTGTTCAGAGTATTATGTAAATACCAAAAAAATCGGGGTTATTTTTTACGATATCAATGATTTTGCAAAAATTAACAATGATTACGGGCGTACACAGGGGGATTTTGTCCTGTCCATATTTGCGAGATGCCTTTATGTGCTTTTGTCCGACGACAGGAAAGTGTACCGTATCGGCGGGGATGAATTTGTTATGATCGTTGAGAACCCAGGAGAAAATGAATTAAGCGACATTATATCGCAGATAAACCAGAAGATCGCAATGTATAACGATACCGCGCACATTAAGCTCTCGGCAGCGTTAGGTACGGCGGAAGGCGCGGGGGCTGATGTGCTTTCCGTTATATATGAAGCCGAAAAGAATATGAAACATGATAAACAGATGACAAACCAGCTCAATGAAAAAGCAAAATCGAGCACGGATATTTTAAACGATAAATTATTTGAGGCAATGGTTCCGATGTCTGACCATTTATATGTTTTTATATGCGATATGAACACCAATGTTTCAAGATGGGCTAAACCGGCGGTTGAGTATTTTGGGATGCCGGGAGAATATATGCATGACGCTTACAGCATATGGCTTGAACATATACATCCTGAGGACAGGCCTGAGTATGAGAGAAAACTTAACATGATATTTTCAGGCGAAAAGAGGGTTAATAAATGCGAATACAGGGCGCGCAATAAAGACGGCGAATATGTATGGATAGAGAGCAGGGGCTCGGTAGTATATGATAAGGAACGCGACTGCAGATTCTTTGCGGGAGTCATGATAAGGCTTGATAACAGAAATAAATATGACCCTCTTACCAAAATGCGTTCGTTATATGAGTTTAACAAGCTGGATTTTGATTCCGGAAAAGGTTCGCTTCTTCTTATAGGAATAGATGATTTCAGGAAAGTCGTGAACAATTTCGGATATTCATACGGAGACAAGATAATCGCGCAGTTTGCAAGGCGGATCTTAGATTACTGCGGAAGTGAAAGACAGGCGTACAGGCTTGAAGGCGATGAATTTATCATACATTCCGTAAATGAGGATATGCAGGGAACGATACAGCTGTTTGAAGATTTAAAGGATTTGTCTTATGAGCTTGGGAATACGGAAAAAAGGACTATTAATCTCAAATTTACCGGAAGCGCGATATTGTATCCCGATAACGGAACCGACAGGAGCAATATACTTGGAAATCTTGAACATTCCCTGGAGTACGGAAAAGATTTCAACAGGGGTGAACTTACATTGTACTCGGATGAGATAGCCGATGCGCATAAGAGGACAATGGTTGTAAGGGATGAGATATTTAATGCAGTACAGAATGATTTTAAGAGCTTTGAAATGTATTATCAGCCGATAGTAAGCAGCAGGACGGGCAAGATAGTTTCATGCGAGGCCCTTTTGCGCTACCATGATTCTAGCGGATTCTATATCGATCTGGGAGAGGTAATACAGACGCTTGAAGACAGCGGCGAGATTAACAGGGTAGGAGACTGGATAATACAGAATGTTTTCAAAACCGCTCATGAATGGCAGCAGAAGATGCCTGATCTGAAAGTCGGTTTTAATGTATCAATGGTACAGTTTAGGAATCCTGATTTTGTAGATTATGTTATACAGATGTCAAAAGATTATAAGGTGGATCCGCATAGGATCAATATAGAGCTTACGGAAACCTGCCGTATTGCCGATTTTGAACTGATGGGCAAATATGTAATGAAACTCCGCGATTATGGATTTAAGATAGCTCTTGACGACTTCGGAATGGAATATTCGACTCTTATGCTCCTTAAAGCATTCCCTGCCGATTATATCAAGATCGATAAGAATTTCATAAAAGATATGAGTATGGAAAGCAATACGTCAAGCCGTATCATAGTTGAAGCTGTCACCTGGCTCGGCAATAAGCTCGGCCTTACCGTTATCGCCGAGGGCGTGGAAGATGAGAAGATCCTTAATGCGATAAGGAAATATAATATAGATATGTATCAGGGATTCTATTTTTCAAGGCCTGTTTCCGCAGATGCATTTGAGGATATACTTAAAAAGCAGTAAAAAGGCATAAAAAAACGGAGACGGTGGGATTCGAACCCACGTGCCGGTATTATCCGGCAACTCGATTTCGAGTCGAGCTCGTTATGGCCTCTTCGATACGTCTCCATGATCATTGTATTCATATATGGGCTGCTGACAGCCGTATTATCTGCATTTCAGTACCAATCTGCGGTGCAAGCAGACCCTTTTTGATGCTCTCTTCAGTTTCAGCGCACTCGTTTAGTATATCATATAATTGTTGTTTTGTATAGGCTAAAGCCTGAGATTTATATTTTTTTATTGAAAACGACGGAACGGCTAATATTTTTGCGGCCGCCGCGTCAGGTTCATTCGCAAGTTCCTTTATTGACATTAGTATATTGTAATGCCTTGTAAGGAGATACAATATCGATAAAGGGCTTTCTTTCATCGACAGAAGATCCCTGTAAAGAAGCAGGGCTTCTTTTTGTCTGCCCGATACGATATGATCCATCATTACAAATATACGGTTTGACAAAAGCGCTGTACATATACTTTCAACGTCTTTTGTGTCAATCTGTTTTTTTTCTCCGACATAGGATATGAGTTTGTCCATTTCATTAATAAGCATCTGCATATCTGTGCCGGCTTTTGAGATAATGAGTTTTGCGGCATTTCCTGTGATAAGGCAGCCGTATTTTTTCAGGTAGGAAGCGATCCAAGGGATAAGTTCGGTGTCGCTTTTGTGGTTTATCTCGCATATGGTTCCGCTTTTTTTTATATATTTAAACAGAGCGTTTCTCTTATCTACCGAGGATTCAACAAATATGATCTTTGTTGAATCTGCTTTTTTTTCAAGACGCTCGGCAAGGGGATTTGATCTTTTAAAAAGCCCGCTGTCCTCCACTACTATAAGAAATGAATCCGAAAAAAAAGGAGCAAGGCCGGCCTGTTCGGCTATGGTATCCGTGTCTGCAAGTTCTCCGGCATAGTAGCGGTAATTGATATTGCCTTCAGCTTTATCTTTTAGTATTCCTGCAGTCAGGCGATCTCTGTAGTAGCGTTTCAGATATTCTTCCTCGCCATATAAAAGATAATAATCGGAGAAAGCACCGGTTTGTATATGGTTATCCAAAGTTTTCATACATAATCACCTGCCTGGCTTTTATATAATACTACACGCATGCATTTGTTTGCAAGTATTAATTGTCCGAAATTTCTATATTCATTCCAAACATTTTTTCCTTGAAACAAAATTCCATACCATCACCAAGGCAGTCACGAAAATTTTAGAAATCATATAAAAAATATGAAGTATATCAACCATAATCCACATTCCAAGCTGATTTATTCCCAAGCCAATTATGCTTAAAATTATAAAGACAGCGAATTCCTTATATTTGTTCATTCCATCTTTTCCCGAAAACACATACTTCATACTTGCAAGATAATTAAAAATGACCGACACGATAAAAGAAAACATTGAAGACAGCAGATAATATACGCCGCATATCTCCGTCAAAAAGCACAGAACCCCGTAATCAATAAAAAATGCTATAACTCCCACTACTCCGAATTTCATTATTTGTGCAATTAATTTTTTCAAAATATATTATCCCTCTTTATCATCTATAATGCTGTTATATCTGTTCTGGCAATTAATCAGATGCATTTCAAAATCTTGTCTGTTTTTTTGTACTGAATTTGATAATAATAATCCTACAAAAAACGAAATGATAGCAGATAAATATACAAAGCAGCAGACAATAAGCGTAGGGAAATTAGGTACTTGTCCGGTTTTGATATAAACATTTAAAACCGGAATTAAAAATACTGTGCTTAAAATCACAAGGAAAGCGCTTAACATAGAAAAAAACTGCAGCGGTTTATATGTCCGGTATAGCCTTGCAATCGTCCTAAGAACTTTGAAACCATCAGAATAAGTATTTAGTTTTGATTCGCTTCCCTCCGGACGGTCTCTGTAATCTATCACTACATTTTCAACCAGCATATTCTTATCTACGGCATGAATGCTCATCTCAGTCTCAATTTCAAATCCTTTTGACAATACAGGAAATGTTTTTACAAAATTATAACTAAACGCCCTGTATCCTGTCATTATGTCTTTAATATCCGACTTGAATAAAATATTAATAAACCTGCGTACCAAAGAATTCCCAAAATTGTGGAACGGTCTTTTATTCTCTGAAAAATAAGTCGAGGATAACCTGTCGCCTACAACCATATCAACATTGCGCTCCAAAACCTTACTGACCATCTCTCTGCCAAATTCAGCAGGATATGTGTCATCTCCGTCTATCATTATATATACCTCTGCA
>CANQDW010000080.1 GCA_947593975.1 uncultured Lachnospiraceae bacterium | reverse complement strand
GAAGAACAGGATTTTGAGGAACTGGTACTTTTCCTAAAAGAAAAAGGATATAGAGATTGTACAGGCATGGCATCGGCTACCGTTTTTCTCCACATATGGATAGAAAATGATGGGTATGCTGTCACTGGACAATCACAGAAATAACCAAATTAAGGAGATGGATTTGATATTTTTGAATTTAGATGCTAAAATATCGTTAGAATTTAGCGAACAAGCATATAGTGAAACGGAGAACAATTATGAATGAAAAGTTTGGTCAGTTTGTGAGAAACAAGCGAGAAGAAAAAAAGATTAATTTGAGAAAGTTGGCTGAAATTTTGGATATAGCGCCAGCTTATATGAGTGATATGGAAAAGGCTAGAAGATATCCGCCGGATAAAGAAAAACTGGAAAAAATAGCTGAGGTGTTAGAACTGACAGAAGACGAAACTAATACAATGTATGATTATGCAACGATGAGGATTGGATGGATGTAATAAAGATGCTTGAAAAAAAAGAAAAGGAAGCAAAAAAGAGATTATTATGAAAAAGGTATGATTCCGGAAAGAGTGAAAGTGGATAAAAGAACTATTGAAGGGAGTGTGATGTGATACTATGACAAACATTTACTTTCAAGATGAAGAGATTACAACCAATGACTTGTATTTTGTATGTTATATGATTGAGCGTGTTGCACGAAAACTTCATCAGAAAAACTGTTATGTAGTCAATGCCATTGGAAAGACTGAATTAGAACATCTGATTAGCGTTGCAAATGTACTCCATTGTGAGAATCCTTTGCAGGTGGAAGATGACTGGATTAATGAATATGAGCTTAAAACAGGAGATTATGATGTAACGAATGTTGACAGAGAATTGGCAGGGATAATTCCTACACCTTTAGAAATGGGTAAAGTGTATAAGAGACTTATTTCTGATACATTGCAGCCGGGAGAAGACTATGTGGATGGAATTATTCGTGTCTATAATGATGACATATGTGAAGTGATTGACAATTATAATAGCAGTGCATTTTATGAGCCATCATATGTGATAGCAAGAGCGTATCAGAATGGTGGATTTTAGATTTAAAGGAGGCGCAGCAGGAAGGACAGGAACGTGCCAAATATGGAATATGCCAGAAAATTTTATATGATATATGCAGATCGAATTTCCCAAACACTGTTTGAGGAATTTGCTGTTAAAAAAACCTAAACCGTGTTTAGGCAATTGGAAGAAAATTCGCCGTTTATAGTACCATGGTCGCATTATTTACAGCTTATGCGAATCGAAAATAAAGAGGGACGCAGTTTTTATGAGATAGAATCGGCAAAGTCAGGCTGGGGAATACGAACATTGCAAAGGCAGTATAATTCCAACCTGTATGAAAGATTGGCGCTTAGCAGAGGCAAAGATGCGGTTATGCAACTGGAAAAAGCGGAATATTCCGAGAGCGATTAGAAAACTGCCATTATTAACAAGCTGCAAAAATTTTTGCTCGAATTGGGAAAAGGTTACCTTTTTGAGGCAAGGCAGAAGCGATTTACATTCAATAAAGACAATTACAATATTATAGGTTATATTATAAGAATCCTGCATGAGTAGTGAAATTAACAATTCATGCAGGATTTTGTTTATTTTTATGCGGCCTGTGATTTTTACCGAATGAAAACCTGAAATTTCACCGAATGAAAGTCCAGAATTTTACCGAATGGACTTATATAATCTGACCGAATGTGGTATACTTATTATATAATCCAAATCAGGAGGTGTTTATTTTGGGAAAAATAGCTGACAAAGCTAGGTATAAACCTCGTGTGATAGATGCAGCGGTAAAAAAATATCTTTCAGTTTTCGGTGCGGTATGTATTGAGGGACCTAAATGGTGTGGCAAAACGTGGACTTCTTCGTTTCACAGCAAGAGTGAATTTCTGATAGGTGATCCTTTAAATAATTTTCAGAACCGTTCCCTTGCTCAGATGTCACCATCGATAATCTTAGAGGGCGAAACGCCACGTCTGATTGACGAATGGCAGGAAGTTCCGGATATTTGGGACGCTGTGCGTTATGAAGTCGACCAAAGAGCAGGTAAAGGATATTTTATTTTGACAGGTTCGTCCACACCTAAAAGAAAAGGGATTCTTCACAGTGGTGCAGGACGTATCGGAAAGCTGCGTATGCGGACTATGTCGTTATACGAATCTGGAGAGTCAAGCGGAGAAGTATCGCTTGAAGCCTTGTGTAATGGAGAGCTTAAGGAGACACTTACAGGCGAAGTAGACCTTCGTAACCTTGCATATTATACAGTGCGGGGAGGATTTCCGGGTAATTTGAATGTTGAACCGGAAAATGCAATTTTGTTGCCACAGTCATATCTTGCCGCTATTATTGACGATGATTCACAGCGTATTGACAATAAAAAGTATGACACAGTGAAAATGCGTCTATTGCTGCATTCACTTGCAAGAAACGAAAGTACTACGGCAACGAAAGCTAAGCTGCTGAGTGATATTAAAGAAAACGACGATGAAACTATTGATGCTGATACCGTAACGAAATATCTTGATGTTTTCAATCGTCTGTTTCTCATAGATAACCAGTTGCCGTTTGCAGCCAATATCCGTTCATCTGCTCGGGTAAAACAAGCTGAAAAGAGACATTTTTGCGATCCGTCACTTGCTTGTGCATTGTTAAAGGCAACACCCGACAGACTTATTGGCGATTTAAATACTTTTGGCTTTATGTTTGAGGCGCTTGTGGAGCGTGATTTGAAAATTTATGCTGAGTCCTTTGGAGCGAATCTGTTTCATTATCAGGATTACAATAACAAAGAAATCGATGCGGTTATTGAGCTTTCAGACGGCAGATGGTGTGCGTTTGAAATAAAGTTAGGCGCAAATCAGATAGATAAAGCGGCAGAGACTCTTATATCTATTAGAGATGATATTCTGAAATCCGGAGGGGTTACTCCGGATGTTCTCTGCGTGATCTGCGGAATGTCAAATGCAGCATATGTCAGACCTGACGGAGTATTTGTAGTGCCGATAACAGCATTAAAAAATTGAACATAAAAAATATTTTATTATAACTGATATTTAAATCAACATAGCTCAAAGCCATATATTATATATAAAGAAGATATCTGACAGATTATCAGATATATGCAAAAAGGAATGAAGATTTTATAGAGCTATGAAGAAAATAGGAAAAAAACCGACCGGCAAAGGTGGTTTTACACTTGTAGAACTGATAGTTGTTATTATGATAATATTGGTTCTTGCAGCGGTGCTGATACCTAATGTCGTGCGGTTTATCGAAGCGTCAAAAAAATCAGCGTTTCAGGCAGAAGCATATTCATATATGGTAGAATTGATTGGGTATGAAGCGGAGTATTATGCTAAGACGGGGAATGATTTGAGCCCGTCGGGGGAATTTGTTTATAAACTTCCTGTCAGCGATATGGAGCTGACAGGATGGGATACTAAAGACTGGATTATGATATATAATATAAAAAAAGAAGCTATCGGGTTTTGGAAAGGGAGTATTAGGAGTTTTAGTAAAAAAGAAGGAAAAATCATATTATTATTTGTAAATAATGGTTCTGTGATAGGGTATGCCTATTCTGATGGGCAATATAGTGTTGAGTGGTTTCAGGAAGATGGCTGGAGTAATATTATATAGATATCCTCCTGTCAAGAATCCTTTTTACCGACCCGAGATAGGAACTTCCGAACAGATTAAGGTGATTGAGCAGATGATATAGGTTATAGAGGTCTTTTCTGTCATTATATCCGCTATTTATGGGATTGGTATCATTGTATGCCTGATAAAAATAATCAGGATAGCCTCCGAAAAGTTCAGTCATTGCAAGTTCTGCCTCAAAATGCCCGACGTATGCAGCAGGGTCGAGTATCCATGCTTTACCGTCAGGTCCGCAGACGGCGTTGCCAATCCACAGGTCGCCATGGATCAGCGATGGAAATTCAGGCTCTGTAAGATAAGATTCGAGATTGTCCATAAGTTTTATGAATTGTTTTCGCGTTTTAGTATCAAAATACGAATCCGCCATTTGGATCTGCGGATACAGCCTGCATGTGCGGAAAAAATCAACCCAGTTTTTTGTGGGCGTATTTTTCTGCGGGGTGGCTCCGATATAATTATCATCTTCAAAGCCAAACACAAGGTTTTTATCTTTGCCGGATAATGCAGTTACGGCAGCCCTGTGCAGTTTTGCAAGCTCATGGCCGAACACTTCCCAGTATTTTTCAATCTTTGGGGAAGCTTCAAGATATTCCATTAAAAGAAAAGATTTTCCCATAGTATTGTCGGTCCCGATACCGTACACTTTGGGAATACTTATCGTCTGCGTGTTTTCAAGCGCTTTAAGTCCCTTTGCTTCTGCTTCAAAAAATGAGATGTTTGCAGGAGAGTTGCATTTCATAAATAATGCTTCTCCGTCAGAAAGCGAAAGGCGGTAAGATTCGTTAATATCGCCGCCGTATACCGGGCGTTTGCTTGCTATACGCAGACTGTTTCCAAATATAGCTGATATGGCATCGTCTAATGAATGAAAATGTAAATGTTCCATGTTCCTGCCTCCTTGTCTGATACAGTCATTATAACATATTTTTATATAATTTGAGACCGGATACCTTGCTGAAAGGTTTCCGGTCTCATTATTAGGGGGGATCTGCGTGTCGTTTTTAGATATTATATTTTATTCTTAAAAAACTTCCTGTAAGCTTTGGCTTTTTTTGCGGGTATGCGAAACTTAAGTTTGTTTCCCGTCTTTTTAAAACTGTTTTTGGCGGCTGATTTTATAACCTTTGATCTAATGATTACTTTATTTAGTTTCTTTGCGTTATAAAAAGCTTTTTTGCCAATCTTCGCGATGTTTTTTCCGATAACAGCTTTAGTAAGCCGCTTGTTGTTTGCAAAGGCTTTGTCTGATATGGCGGTAACTTTGCATTTTACTCCTTTAATCTTAACTGTGGCAGGTATTACCGCCGTCTTCATTTTTTTGGATACCGGTCTGTAAAGTGCAACGTTTGCAGATTTTTTTGTTATCTTAAGCACCTTGTATCTGTATTTTCCGGCTTTGTATACGCCGCCTTTGGAAAGAACTGAACCTCCTGGCGCCGGCGCGTTTGATCCCGGAGCGGGAGTGGTATTGCCGCTGTTTCCTTTAGGTATGAGCTTAAGCGCTGCGATGGAGTTTCTTATCCTAAGCGCGGCGGCATCAAGGCTTTGCGAATCGGTATAAGGATCGGAAAGCAGGCCTGCCGCATATATTAAAGCTTCCGTATAACCCGTTTTTGACTGCGCCGTGTATTTATCGGCGTCGGCGGAGTATATAACCTGCATTGCTTCCTGTATGGCGGCAAAAAGGTTTGCTTCGCTGCCTGAAGGCGTAAGTCCCGTGCCCTGCGTACCCGAACCGTCTTCGCTTATGACTGTCGTACGTGTAAATGGTACAAGGGTGTCTGCGTTAAAGCCTATTATTTTTACATGATCAAGTTTGCCGATATTCTCCGGTATATCTATAGCAAAGTCTGATGATAAAGAACCTTTGCCCGGAATACTTACGGGGATTAACGATATTTTTACGGGAGTGTTGTCAGCCCTGTACAAAATAGCGGCGAGGGCGGCAGAAATCCTGTTTTCATTTTTATTCGTGATCCTTACCTGCATATGTAAAGTCTTTCCGGGCTGAAGCGTATCCATATCGGTACACATCTGCGTAAGTATCGTTTCAGTTCCCGAAAGAGGATTTTCAAGGTCGTCGTTTCCGTTTCCGTAGTCCGCGCTGCTTCTTGTTATGTCTCTGTATACGCCCATGAGCCGCGCGTCTTTTAAACAAAATGTGATGCCCTTTTCGGAAGATGACGCGGTTATTTTAAGGTTCTTAACTTTGTTGATGCTTATATCTATATCGCAGCTTTCAGAAGAGCCGTTTATGGTCTTTTCATACATAAGCTCGTCGTCGCAATATACAGAGAAAGTGACAGGTGCAGACACATTTTCATTTTCCGGAAATGAGATGTTTGTCTGGAATCTTGCATAACCGGGAGAATCCTTTTCGAGGTCATATATTATACTGCATTCGGCATCGCCCGTGGTTTGTTTTGTTATTACGCCCGTATCTTTATCAATAGTAACAGCATCGTTAGGGATGTCGGACAGAGGTTTGATTCCCTGCGCGTAGCCTTCCGAATCGGCTCTTATGCCGTACAGCTTAAGTTCCGCAAGGCTTGCGTACTCGCCGGCAGGCACATCGGGGAATTCAATCCTTATGTAGCGCATGTAAGTTCCGCCAAGGCTGTCTTCGGCAGGTCTTTGGTTAATCGTATCGGAATTATATTCCTTTAAGGTAATCCATTCGTCTTCTGAAATATTTAAAGACTTATACTGGATCCTGTAAGGATATGCTTTGCCGTTAAATATAAGTTTCGCCTTATAGAGGCTCATGCCGCCGTGTTCAATCTCCAGATACAGCCACTGGCCGCCGCCCGGCGTTTCGGCAGTCCAGGAAGTAGTATTATCGCCGTCCTGGATATTAATGACGGAGTTAAGGCCGCTGCTTGCGTTCATAGGGCAGCCTTTGAATCTGTGATATCTGTAAGGCGTCGGTTCTTCAAGGGAATTTGGCACATATCCTCCGTTGCTCATAAATGCCCCGTACATCGTTTCAATGGCAGGTTCGTCTACAGAACCTTCGCCTGTAGTAGTTATAGTTATAGTTGCGGAAGCGATCTCGGGATTGCCCGCGCAATATGCTTCAATAGTAGTAGTGCCGGCATAGTAGGAACGGAATTCTATTGCCGCCTTGCCGTCGCGCATACTGTCGCCCGGTTTGAAAGTAATGCTTTTGCCTGTGGGGAATATTCCCGGTCCGTCTATAACTTCGAGAGTAACTTCAGGCTCGGAATTAAGCCAGTTGCCGTCTTTGTCTGCGACAGTTACGGTAATATGGGTATCGCTCGTTCCGTCATTTTTTATTGTGGTGGAAGATGCGTCAAGCAAAAGCCTATCCGGAGTGCCGTCGCGTGAACTTTCGGGTTCCACGCCTGTACGGTTGTATCTGTAGTAGTACCATATATTAAGAGGCAGTCTGTAATAATCTATATAGCCCATGTCGCCGTAGCTTCTTGACAGTATGGAACCGTGATGGAATGCGCACCACAATGCGATACCGCTTCTCCACGGGTAGCGTATAGGTTCTCCGTTTTCGTCTGTCTGCACGCTTCCGTAATAGCATGTGAAATTCTCAGGCCTGTTGCCTGTATGCGTGGAATATTCGGATACCAGGTTTCCGACACCGGGATCCTGATATTCGGGCATATCGGCGCCGTCGCCGTTATATCCTGCTATATCTACGTTAGGGAGATGATCAAAATCGCCCCTTTGCGTTCCTCCTATCGCAGTGCATCTTGTAGGGTCGAGCTCTTTGGCAATGCTCGCCATTTTACTTATGAGGGCTTTCTTTTTCTCGGCATTATCGCCAAAAAACGGTTCATTTCCCATGCTCCATACTATGATCGAAGGATGGTTGCGGTTTACCCTTATCATTTCCGAAAGGTTATTTATACAGCTTTGTTCAAATGCCTGTTCGGTAGCGTAATCCCCCGTGGAAGGATATCCGTCGGCCTTATAATCATCGGAAGTGCCGGTAGTCGAACCCTCGCCCCAGAAAGAAGTGCACCAGAATGCAGCTTCGCTCCAGAAGAGCATACCGATCTTGTCGCATGCGTCGCCGTAGGCAGGTGAATGCGGATAGTGGGAGCCTCTTATAAAATTAAGGCCGGATTCTTTGATCATTGCAACGTCGCGGTACAATGCTTCGGTCGTTACTGCGTTGGCCCAGCCCGCATGGTCCTGGTGGGCGTTGGCGCCGTCAATCCAGTAATGTTCGCCATTTAGGAAAAATCCTTCGTCAGGAGAAAACTCATACCACCTGAAACCAAAAGTCGTATCATACTGGTCTGTCAGAGTTCCGTTTATCATAACGTCGGTGTGGACCGAATACAGGTTAGGCGTTTCGGGACTCCATAATTTGGGATTTGATATGTAACCGCTCGTGTCGTCAAATTCATGAGTATCTTTGGCGCCGATCGTAA
>CANQDW010000079.1 GCA_947593975.1 uncultured Lachnospiraceae bacterium | reverse complement strand
ATATCTGCAGTTTTCAAGGTACTTCGGTGCCTTTTTTCTTTTCATCAGTTTTTCATAGATCACTTGACACTACCCTGTCTATACAATATACTAGTACAATATCCTAAAAAAATCAACAGCATATGCGCCGAGAGTTATCCTTCAAAACATTGACATTTTTATGTAAAAGTATATAATAAATTAATAAAAAAGAAAGGGAGAATGTCTATATGAACAACAACATACCTTACAAAATCTATCTTAATGAAAATGAGATTCCAACGAAGTGGTATAATGTCAGGTCGGATATGAAAAACAAGCCTGCTCCGCTTCTTAATCCTGCAACGCTTGAACCTATGGGATTTGAAGATTTGCGTCCCGTATTCTGCGACGATCTTGTCAGACAGGAACTTGACGATACCACTCCTTATTTTGATATACCTGACGAGATACTTGATTTTTATAAAATGTATCGCCCGTCACCGCTTATAAGGGCATATTTCCTTGAAAAAGCCCTTGGTACACCCGCAAAGATCTATTACAAATTCGAAGGCAACAATACTTCGGGAAGCCACAAACTCAACTCCGCGATCGCCCAGGCTTATTATGCAAAGAAACAGGGACTTAAAGGCGTTACTACGGAGACCGGAGCCGGTCAGTGGGGAACCGCTCTTTCAATGGCATGCGCATACTTTGACCTTGACTGTAAAGTATATATGGTTAAATGCTCATATGAACAAAAACCTTTCAGACGTGAAGTAATGAGAACTTACGGCGCGTCGGTAACCCCTTCGCCTTCTGATACCACCAATGTCGGAAAAGCAATGCTTGAAAAATTCCCGGGTACAACGGGAAGCCTTGGATGCGCGATATCGGAAGCGGTTGAAGTTGCCGTATCTACAGAAGGTTACAGATATGTGCTCGGCTCAGTCCTTTCACAGGTTCTCCTTCATCAGTCAGTTATCGGCCTTGAGTCTAAAACTGCTCTTGACAAGTACGGCGAAAAACCTGATATCATCATAGGATGCGCCGGCGGCGGTTCCATCCTCGGCGGACTTATAGCGCCGTTTATGGGCGAAAAATTAAGAGGCGAAGCCGATTATCAGATAATAGCTGTTGAACCTGCTTCCTGCCCAAGCCTTACAAGAGGAAAATACGCTTACGATTTCTGCGACACGGGTATGGTTTGTCCTCTTGCCAAGATGTATACGCTCGGCAGCGGATTTATTCCTTCCGCAAACCATGCGGGCGGACTCAGATACCATGGAATGAGCTCAGTTCTTTCGCAGCTCTATGACGACGGTTTAATGGAAGCAAGATCAGTAGAACAGACAAGCGTATTTGAAGCTGCTCAGAAATTTGCGCGCGTTGAGGGAATACTTCCCGCGCCTGAAAGCAGCCACGCTATAAAAGTTGCCATTGACGAAGCCCTTAAATGCAAAGAAACCGGCGAAGAAAAAACAATCCTCTTCGGTCTTACGGGAACAGGCTACTTTGATATGTACGCTTATCAGGCATATAATGACGGCACAATGTCAGATTATATTCCAACCGACGAAGACTTAAAAATAGGTTTTGACGGACTCCCTAAGGTAGACAAATAATTTATAAAAATATTAAATCCCCGGTTTCCATAATGAGAAAACCGGGGATCTTTTATATTAATGCCTTACTTATCTTTATAATCTCCTCTTGATATCTCTATCTCATATCCTATGTTTTCAAACTTTTTTTTAAGCAGGCACAGATGTTCTGCGGCTTCGCTTCCCGAATGTATCTTATTGTCGTAGAGAGTGTATTTGCCCCGCACGTCTTTTGGCGACAGATTCGGCATAACGACGTTGGCTCCGGCAAGTATCCCTTTTTCCGCACCTTCTTCATCAATAGTTGAAAGAGCCGTCGTAGCCGGAATGAGCATACACGGCCGCAAAAGCCTCATAATGGCAATGAGTCTTAAAGTAATAACGGCAGTCCCCGCGCTTTTATCCGCAAACGGAGTATCATGGTGCGGTATGAACGGACCGATCCCCAGCATATGAGGTTTTAATTCACATATAAATCTTATATCTTTATATATGGTATCTGTTGTCTGGTACGGCGAACCCGTCATGAACCCGCAGCCTACCTGATATCCTATCTCCTTAAGATCGTACAGGCACCTTATCCTGTTTTCAAAAGAAAGCTCCGCCGGATGAAGCTTACCGTAATGTTCTCTGTCTGCAGTCTCATGGCGCAGAAGATACCTGTCCGCGCCTGCGTCAAAATACATTTTATACGACGCGTAGCTCTTCTCCCCTATTGACAGCGTAACGGCGCAGTCGCTATGGTTCTTTTTGATCTCGGAAATTATATCGCATATTTTGTCATCATCATAAAAAACATCTTCCCCGCCCTGCAGTACAAATGTACGGAATCCCAGCCTATACCCTTCATCCGTACATGATATGATCTCATCCTTTGAAAGCCTGTAACGCTGCGCGCAAAAATTGTTTCTCCGTATTCCGCAGTAATAGCAGTCATTTTTACAATGATTGGTAAATTCTATCAGTCCTCTTATGTATATCTTATTTTTATATATACGATCCGCCGCTTTTTGGGCTTTAAAAAAAAGATATCCGTCAGCTTCCCTGTCGTTATTTTTAAGCAGCGCATCAAGCTGCATGACATCGATTTTTCCGTTATCCGCTATATCATCAATTATCGTATATAGAGTATGCATTTTATCCCTCCGCAGTAATGATGATCAAAGTCCTTACATATATTAACATGGTAAATTTTTTATTGCAATAATAGGTATAAACGTATATACTTTTAAAGTAATGAAGTTTTTATGCTAGGAGGATTATTATGTGCGGAATAATTGGATATATAGGCAGCGACGACGCAAGAAAGATTGTCACAGACGGGCTTTTGGCTCTTGAATACAGAGGTTATGACAGCGCAGGGATAACATATTGTACAAACGATCCATCGCATCCTGTCAAAACAGTTAAGACTACCGGGAAAGTTATGAATCTTATTGAAAAATTAAATGATCATCACGAAGATCTTGTTCCGTTTTCCGGAATCGGGCACACCAGATGGGCTACCCACGGCGGCGTAACCGAAACCAATTCACATCCTCATTCATTCGGAAACGTCACTCTTATACATAACGGTATAATCGAAAATTACCGTGAACTTTCCGATAAGTTTGCTGGTGAAGGCAAATTCCCGGTATCGCAGACCGATACCGAGATTGCGGCTATGACAATAGATTCTTTTTACAATGGCGACGCATACGAAGCGATACAAAAAGCTTCGGAAGTCCTTGACGGCTCCTATGCATTCTGCATAATCTTCTCAGACCGGCCCGATAAAATATATGCGACAAGAAAAAACAGCCCTCTCATAGCTGCGCACTGCAGCAAAGGCTCGTTCGTCGCTTCGGACATAGTTGCAATAATCGACTATACAAAGGACTATTTTATCCTTCCCGAAAACTATATAGCGGAACTTACGGCTGATAATATCACAGTGTATGACACATCGGGAAACATATTCAATCCCAAGACCATCCATGTTGACTGGGACATAGCTGCGGCAAAAAAAGGCGGCTATGAACATTTTATGCTTAAAGAGATCCACGAACAGCCCGACGCCGTTATTAATACAGTTTCGCCAAGGATCGTTGACGGACTTCCCGATTTTTCATCCGATAACGTTCCCGACGAACTTTTCAGAGATATAAACCGCATAGTGATCACCGCATGCGGAACGGCTATGCATGCCGGTATGCTCGGAAAATATATGATTGAAAAATACGCAAGGATTCCCGTCTCGGTTGATATCGCTTCCGAATTCAGATATTCTGATCCTATCGTTGATAAGCATACCTTAGTCATCGCAATATCGCAGTCCGGTGAAACTGCCGATACCCTTGCCGCAGTCAAGCTTGCAAAAACGCTTGGCGCAAAAACGCTTGCGGTTGTAAATGTTAAAGGTTCGATCATAGCGCTTGAAAGCGATCATGTATTATATACACATGCCGGCCCGGAGATATCCGTTGCAAGCACCAAAGCATATACGGTACAGCTTTCACTGATGTATCTCATTGCTTATAAAACAGCTATGGTAAATAATCTTATGTCGGATGAAGAAGCGGCTGCAAAGACAAAGTCGCTCACGGACTCTGTACGCAATATGAAAAAAGTAATAGATATGGACGAAGAATTATCCTATATAACGCAAAAACTTAAAAAAGCCGATAACATATTCTATCTCGGCAGAGGACTTGATTATGCAATAGCATGTGAAGGTTCGCTTAAACTTAAAGAAATAAGCTACATACATTCCGAAGCTTACGCTGCCGGCGAGTTAAAGCACGGCACTATATCCCTTATAACCGACAACATTCCGGTAATAGCTTTTGCCACACAGGATAACGTATATTCAAAAGTAATTTCAAATGTAGTTGAGGTACGCTCACGCGGCGCATATGTGATCCTTATAACTAAATCAGGCGAACATGTTGACACAACGCTTTGCGACCACCATATAACGCTTCCGCAGATGGACGAAGAATTTACGCCGTTCTGTACGGCAGTAATACTGCAGTACCTTGCTTATTTCACTGCCGTAAGACGCGACCTTAATGTAGACCAGCCAAGAAATCTTGCAAAATCAGTAACGGTAGAATAAACCGTTACTGTTTCCTCGCAAGTTTATATTCATCATCAAGGTTAAAGTATGGACAGGCATTTACAGAACCTTTCATAAATCTGTACATTTCGTCTTCGTCCAGATTTACGTCACAGTAATAATAGTCATTAAGTTCATCATATACATAATTTGAACATATATCACACTGACTCTGCCCTGCCATACTTCTTCCTCCTTAATTCCTGTTATAATTTATAAGACATCCTTTTAATATGATATCTCTCTCATCATCGGTAAGCCTTCCGAGTTCAAATTCACATTCCGAAAGTCCATCGTCTTTTATCACATATGCCTTAACAGACTCTTTCTGATCTTTTATCGCCGATACAACGTCAGGAATGAATATATAGTCCCCGTTTGCAAACGGAAGGTTATCGTGACTGCCGTTATATATGAACGGAAGCATACCCCAGTTAATAAGGTTGGAACGGTATCTCTTTGTTGCATATTCGTTTGCTATATTTGCAAGCCCTCCAAGGACTCTCTGGCACGAAGCTGCCTGTTCCCTTGCCGAACCGTCGCCCGGTTTTACGGCAAATATCGTACTTCCTATCTCGCAGTCACAAGGATTGATATCCTTAAATCTGTCGTCTTTCTTTACTGCCAAGAATGCATGTTCAAATTCGGATCCGCACGGATCCTCGCCCTTCTGCCTTGCTTCTTCAACAGCCCTTACTTCTTTTGCTCTTCCTACATATGCAGGGTCTTTTCTTGACAATGCAAATTCTGCAAGTCCAAGCGGATTGGATCTGTACGAAGAAGTCTCGCCTGAAGGAATAAGTTCGTCGGTAGTAGTAACCGGGTCATGTATCTCAGACACTACCTTAAGCATAATATTGTCTTTAAGTTCTATCATCTCCGGCCAGTCTTTTATATTTGGCCCAAGTTTGATCTCCTGCGTCTCATCAGCTTTTCCTTTGCTGTCAAATACCCTGTTTTCATATATTGAGCTGTCAAAATGATATTTAGGCGACGTATATTCAACATCGATATCCGTTGCGGCAGTAAGATATCCTTTATTCGCTGCCGTAGCCGCTATCGAACGCGCATCCATAAGGGCAACGGACGATATCTGTCCATTCTGAAGTTTTGAACCTTCTCTGTTAGGGAAGTTTCTCGTTGAATGCCTTATGCTGAACGCATTATTTGCAGGAGTATCCCCGGCTCCGAAACACGGACCGCAGAACGCTGTCTTTACTATAGCTCCTGTTGCAAGAAGGTCCGCAAGTTTTCCGTTACGCGCAAGCTCCATATATATAGGCGTGCTTGCAGGATATACGCTGAGTGTAAATTCATCATTGCCGATGCTTTTTCCTTTGAGTATATCGGCTGCGGCGCATATATTTTCAAATCCTCCGCCTGCGCATCCCGCGATTATCCCCTGCTCAACATACATTTTTCCATTCCGCACTTTATCTTTCAGAGAATAAGAAACCGCGCCGTCAAGGCTTACAAGGGCTCTCTTTTCGCAATCGTCCAAAATGTCTGTAAGGTTCTCTTGCAGCTCTTCTATAGTATAAGCGTTGCTTGGGTGGAACGGCATTGCTATCATAGGCTTTACTTTTGAAAGGTCAATATATACCATGCCGTCATAATAAGCGATATCAGAAGGATTAAGTTCTTTATATTCATCCGGACGCTTATGTATTTCATAGAACTCTTTTATCGTATCGTCGGTTCTCCATATGGACGAAAGACACGTGGTTTCAGTAGTCATGACATCTATTCCTATCCTGAAATCAGCGCTTAACGAGCTGATCCCCGGTCCCACGAACTCAAGCACCTTATTATTTACATATCCGTTTGCAAACACGGCCTTAATAAGCGCAAGCGCCACATCCTGCGGTCCAACGCCCTTCGCAGGCGCACCTGTCATATATACTCCGATAATATCGGGCATCTTTATATCGTATGTCTTTGAAAGAAGCTGTTTTACAAGCTCCGGGCCGCCTTCGCCCATTGCCATGGTTCCAAGAGCTCCGTACCTTGTGTGGCTGTCCGAGCCAAGGATCATCTTTCCTCCGCCTGCAAGCATTTCCCTTGCAAACTGATGTATTACTGCCTGATGAGGCGGTACATATATCCCGCCGTACCGCTTTGCGCACGACAGTCCAAACATGTGGTCATCTTCATTGATCGTACCTCCTACTGCGCACAGGCTGTTATGGCAGTTGGTAAGTACATACGGTATAGGGAATCTTTCAAGTCCCGACGCCCTTGCCGTCTGAATAATTCCTACAAATGTGATATCGTGAGATGTAAGCTTATCAAATTTTATCTGAAGCTCATTCATATTGCCCGAAACATTATGATCTTCAAGTATCTTATATGCTATAGTCCCTTTTTTTGCTTCGCCGGCAGTTATTTCTTTTCCGGCTGCCGCTTTGATCTTTTCAGATATTTTCGCATCATCTTCAATAACTTCATTTCCGTTAATGAGAAATGCGCCTGATTTACTTAATGTAACCATTACATTACCTCCTGAGTTCTTTTCAATTTACCAGAATATATAATAACATGATAAATCCCTATAATCAACTTTTATAAGATTATCACTTCTTCTTAATCTTTACTCCGGCTTTTATCTTCGATTTCTTAAGCATTTTTTTGTATGCCGTAAACTTTGCGCCCGGAATATATATCTTTGCTTTGCCGCCGATTCCATAAAACGCTTTTTTGCCAATTTTTACATTAAGCGACAATATGGTTATCTTTTTTAGTTTCTTACAATTTAAGAATGCCTTTTTCCCTATAGAGGCTATATTGCTGCCAATCACTGCCTTTTTTATCTTATTATTGCCTTTTAAGGCTTTATCCGCGATAGACGTTACCGAATAAACAATATTATCCGCCACTATTATATCGGGTATTGACAGCGTGCTTTTATTTCCGGCAAGCCCTATAAACGCTGCTGTTTTGTTTCCTTCGGATGACGACGTTATCATATATCTGTTCCCGTCAATCTCTAATATGCTTCCTTCCGGAAGAGCTTCATTTACCGGAGGATGTATATCTGCAGCAGGCTCCGGTGTGTCCGTTGGCTTTGCTGTTGGTTCAGGTGTGTCCGTTGGTTTTACCGTCGGTTCAGGCGTATCCGTCGGTTTTGCCGTCGGTTCCGGTGTGTCCGTTGGCTTTACAGTTGGTTCAGGTGTGTCCGTCGGTTTTGCCGTTGGTTCTGCCGTTGGTTCCGGTGTGTCCGTTGGTTTTGCCGTCGGTTCAGGCGTATCCGTCGGTTTTGCCGTCGGTTCAGGCGTGTCCGTTGGCTTTACCGTCGGTTCAGGCGTGTCCGTTGGCTTTACCGTTGGTTCCGGTGTGTCCGTTGGTTTTACCGTTGGTTCAGGTGTATCCGTTGGCTTTGCCGTTGGTTCCGGTGTGTCCGTCGGTTTTACCGTCGGTTCCGGTGTGTCTGTCGGTTTTGCCGTTGGTTCAGGCGTATCCGTTGGCTTTACAGTCGGTTCAGGCGTGTTTGTCGGCGCCGGCTCTACCGTTGGTTCAGGCAATGTCAGAGGATCGT
>CANQDW010000078.1 GCA_947593975.1 uncultured Lachnospiraceae bacterium | reverse complement strand
TAATCATATGAATAGTTGCGGTTGCTAAGCTGCCTTGCGGCTGTAAGCGTGCGTTTTAGCGGCACGAGAACTATTCTGTAAAGAAAGCAGTATACGATTGTTATAAGTATGAACAGCGCGGCGATATATATCAGATAAGAGCGGTTTATCGTATCGGCTCTTTTGCGTATATCTTTGATATAACTTAATACGACTACATATCCGCGGGCTTCCATTCTGTAACTTACAGGGTAGGATACGGACATGAATGCGTCGTTTATAAATCCCGGAAGGACGACGTCTTTTGAGATCATTTCCGAGAGGATGTCGGTATTAAAGTTAAACAGGTTAAAGCCTGTTACGCCCGAAGTATCATATATCACTGTTCCGTCTTTTTTTACGAGGAGGATACGCGCGTCGGTATATTTGGCAATTTCGGATATCTTTCCGGTTAGTTCCGAGTCCGATGCAAATGTGTTGTAATCGGATACAAAACCGCCGGCGATTTCCCTTGCTTCATTGTATAAAGCCGTCTCGTTTTCTTTAATGAGGTCATGCGCGATGAACTTTGGTCCGAGTATTGCCCACCCGAATAAAAGAAACAGGATGGTGATCATATAACAAAAGAAAAGCTTTAAAGACATTCATTACACCTCGGCTGTCAGATTGTTTTTTTGATTTCGAATTTGTAACCTATGCCCCAGACTGTTGTGATCCCCCAGTATTCGTGATCCTTGATCTTTTCACGGAGCCGCTTGATATGTACGTCTACCGTACGGGTATCGACTACGTATTCATATCCCCAGATATGGTCTAAAAGCTGTTCGCGGTTAAATACCTGATTTGGATGTACGGCAAGGAAGTACAGCAGTTCCAGCTCTTTTGGCGGCATATCAATACTTTTTCCGTAGTATATCACGGAATAATTGGACAGATTGATTATGATATCGGGATATTCTACGCATTTGTCCGAAGAATTCTGATATACCTGTTCTTTCGGAGCGGGAGTAAATCTTCTGAGCACTGCTTTTACGCGGGCTACAAGCTCCTTTGAATCAAATGGTTTGGTAATATAATCGTCTGCGCCAAGTTCAAGGCCGAGAACGCGGTCGAAGACTTCGCTTTTTGCAGAAAGCATTATTATCGGCGTGGCGGATTTTTTCCTTATCTCGCGGCACACATCGTAACCGTCCATTCCGGGCAGCATGAGGTCAAGCAGGATAAGGTCCGGTTTGTAAGAGGAAAATTCCAAAATAGCTTCTTCGCCGTTTTTAACGGTTTTGGTGTTAAAACATTCTTTTGTAAGATAAAGCGATATTAATTCCGCAATACTTTCATCATCGTCTACTATTAGAATACGCTGTTTATCGGGCATGATAGAATCCTCCTTAACTCTTAAACTCTACTATTGTGACTCCGTGATCGCCTTCCCCGAATTCTCCGATCCGGTAAGAAGATATATAACTTACATTTTTAAGATGTGAATGGACAGCCCTGCGAAGAGCGCCCGTACCCCTGCCGTGTATGATCGTTACTCTTGTAAGATGTGACAGATATGCATCGTCAAGATATTTGTCCAGGGCAAAAAGCGCCTCGTCCACGGTCTTGCCGATAAGGTTAAGTTCGGGGCTTATGTTCTGTACTTTTGAAAGCCCGTAGCTTGAAGGCGTTTTGCGGCTTGCGGGTTTTTCTTCGGGCTTTGCCTCATTAAGCTCAAGGTCGTTTATATTTACCGAAGAAGTAAACATCCCCATCTGTACGTCAACCATATTTTTGGAATTGGGGAGGGACATGACTGTCCCGTCAAGCCCCATTGATACAACATGCACGCTGTCGCCGATCTTAATATTGCCGGCAGACAATTTCTTATGCGGCTTGGTTTTGTTTTTTACTGCCAGGGCGGCTTCTTTTTTGTCTATGCTGTTTCGCAGAAAAGCCCTTTCTTTTTCAAGCTCCTGCACCCCGTCTGCGTTTTGTATGAGTTTATTATATTTTTTAATCGAGTTGTCCGCAATGGTTTTTGCTTCTTCGAGGATGGTTTTTGCCTCTTCGTTGGCGCGGCGCAGTATTTTATCCTTTGCCCTGTCAATCTTGTCGTTTTTTTCACGCAGTCTTTTTCTGAGCCTGTCTATCTCTTCTTTTGCTTCCTGTATTTCCTGCCGCTGTTTTTCTATGCTTAACCGGCTTTCTTCGATGTCGCCGAGCACGTCTTCAAAGTTAAGGTTATCTTTATTGATGCGTTCGGCTGCGCCGGAGATGATCCTGTCCGGAAGGCCGAGCCTTTTTGATATCGCAAATGCATTGCTTTTGCCCGGAAGCCCGATAAGAAGCCTGTAAGTGGGCTTAAGCGTCTGCACGTTAAATTCGCAGCACGCATTTTCCACGCCTTTTGTGGATAACGCGTAAAGTTTAAGTTCGCTGTAGTGGGTAGTTGCAAATACGGTCACATTTCTCTTAAGAAGATCTTCAAGTATGGAGATTGCAAGTACGGCGCCTTCTTCAGGGTCTGTACCGGTACATAACTCGTCAAATAAAACAAGCGACGAGGAATCGGCCTTTTTCAGTATGGATGCGATATTGGTCATGTGTGATGAAAAAGTACTCAGGCTCTGTTCAATGCTCTGTTCATCGCCGATATCGGCATATACCTCGTTAAATACGGCAAGTTCGGAATGTTCCATTGCCGGTATATGAAGACCTGACTGGCCAAGCAGCGTAAGCAGGCCTGCTGTTTTCAGAGATACGGTTTTTCCGCCGGTATTTGGACCGGTTATGATAAGATGCCTGAAATTTTCGCCGATATATATATCGATAGGTACAATATTATCGGAAGCAATAAGAGGATGCCTTGCTTTTTTTAGATTGATGCGTCCGTCAGTATTAAAGACCGGTCTTGCGGCTTTCATCTGACGGGCAAGTTTGCCGCGTGCAAATATATAATCAAGTCCGGTAAGTATTTTGTAGTTGGTCTTGATGCTGTCCGCCTCTTCTGCGGCTGCGGCGCTGAGGGCAGCAAGTATCTTTTCTATTTCTTCATTTTCCTTTGCTTCAAGTTCTTTTAAATCGTTGTTCAGTTTAACAACTACCATGGGTTCAATAAATAAAGTTGCGCCCGTGGCCGACTGGTCGTGGATCATTCCCGGGAAACCCGCTCTGCTGTCCGCGCGAACGGGAAGGCAGTAACGGCCGCCGCGCATGGTAATGACAGCCTCCTGAAGCATATTCCTTGAGGAATTAAGTATGGAGTTAAGCTGTTCATGGATGCGCTCGTTAATATTGTTCATGCTGCGCCTGACCTGCTTTAGGCCGGGGCTTGCGTCGTCGCTTATTTCTTCCTCCGATATGATGCAGCGGGATATTTCACGCTGAAGCGCGGTAAGAGGGGCAAGCTGTAAAAAAAGCCCGGTAAGGGAATCGTTCGTTTCACCGTTATACGATACGCATTTGCCCGCGCATTCTAAAAGCGTCCCTATATGAAGGAGTTCGCCCGCGCCCAGTACTGAACCTGCCTCAAGCCTTAAGAATAAAGAACCCATATCCGTAATGCCCGAAAACGACGGTGAGCCGTGTCTGTAGATCCTTGTAAGGGCGTCTGAGGTCTGCTCCTGCGCATATTCTATATCTGAGAGCTTTGACATCGGCATGGTATTTTTACACAGTTCCTTACCGTAGGGGGATACCGAAAGTGAAGTAAGCTGCTTTATGATTTTGTCATATTCAAGTGTACGTAAAACTTTTTTGTTCATTGTATATAACCCCCGATTTTCCTTTATTATATTAGATATAAACAAATGTTGCAATGAAATTTGGGACTATTTTTTACAAAACATTCACGAAATATTCATATGTAGATACTATATTGTATTTGGGAATTATATAACAGGGAGCAGAGTTTGGGGAGGCGCTGATGGAGGAAGACGAATTCACATTTATTGAGGAACAGGTAAAGCACAGAAAACCGAATAAAGTGATATCAGTAATAAAGAAACTTGGTATTACGGTAATAATGGCAGCAGTGTTTGGTGCCATTTCTGCGCTGTCCTTTTATTTCATATACGGGTCGCTTACTAAGAAAGAGAATAAAGTGCCTATGCCTTCTTATGCGGTAAATGACGCGGATGAAGACCTTAAAGACCGCGCTACGCAGCCTCCGCAGGTTAAAGAGCCGGACGCGAAAGACGGCGGGGACAGGCTGGCTGCATTTGCCAGGAAATATTCAAACGTCGCGTCGTTTTGCGAGGCGCAGAAAGATATGATGGTCGTAGTTTCCGAAATAGAGGATGGGATAGATTATTTTGAAACTCCTGTGGAAAGCGTAACGTCTTCTATCGGGCTTATACTCAGCAAAAATAATCAGTCCATATACGTCCTTACGGAAGGAAGTTCGATGGGCGAAGGAACTTCTTATGAGATAACAATGAAGGACGGGACGAAACTGGGAGCGGTATACCATGCGGCAGATACCGCCACCGGGCTTATGGTGCTTTCGGCAGACATATCCGGTATATCCGCAGAAAACCGTAAATCCATAAAGACTGCAAAGATAGGAACATCTTCCGATATACGGAAAGGGAATATGGTATTTGCCATTGGAGCCCCGCAGAGTGATATGTACTCTATTTCATACGGTTATGTGTGCTCCGATGCGACAAAAAAATATCTGCCGGACAGAAGCGTTTCCGTGTTTAATACCAATATGAATTTTACAGCCAATGCTTCAGGATACATTGTAAATTCAGAAGAAGAAGTTATAGGGATCATATCCGACAGCTTTTTTGAAACTGAGGTGGGAAGGACCGGATGTTTTCTTGGGATCACATCTTTGCAGGGGCTTATAAACCAGCTTGTAAGCGGTAAGGACAGGGCGGCTGCAGGAATTATACTTCAGGATATAGCAGAGGAATATCTGACATCGCACGGATTAAAGAACGGGGTATACGTACAGGATATCAATTATGGCGCCAAAGTGCTGCAGGCGGGGCTTGCGGTCGGCGATATAATAATATCCTTAAACGGGCATGATATAGGAAGCGTGGAAGAGTACACGGGTATCCTTGAAAGCTTTAACGCCGGCGATGAGATCTCGATCGAAGTATACAGGGAGTACGCGCCTGACGATAAATATAAGACAATAACGGTTAAACTTGGAAAAGATTGATAAATATGTTATTATTTAACTATCAATGAACTTTCCGGGAGGATTGAACAATGAAATATATACGCGAATACAGAGAGGGCGATTACTGCAGGGGAATATATCTGTGCAGGACAAAGCAGGTGCTTACCGCAAAAACCGGGAAAACATATTATTCGCTTACATTGCAGGATAAAACGGGGACTATAGATGCGAAAGTATTTGATATAAACAGCGGGATAGAAGAGTTTGACGCCATGGACTATATCGACGTTACGGGACAGGTATCAAGCTTTCAGGGAAATCTTCAATGGAAACTTGCGCGGATAAGGAAATGCGGCGAGGATGAATACAATATTGAAGATTATATGATAACGTCAAAATATAACCGGGATGACATGTACGCCCAACTTATGAATATGATGTCCTGTGTAAAAAATATATATCTTAAGCAGCTTATAGATATGTTTTTTGTGCAGGATAAGGACTTTATTGAAAAATTTAAAAAACATTCGGCGGCAAAGAGCGTCCACCACGGATTTATAGGCGGGCTTCTGCAGCATACGCTTGGCGTGGCAGGTATATGTAATTACCTGAGCAATTGTTATAAGATAATTGATAAGGAACTTCTTATGACAGCCGCGCTGTTTCACGACGTGGGAAAGATGGCGGAGCTTGCGTCTTTTCCGGCAAGCGATTATACGGATGACGGACAGCTTCTGGGGCATATATTTATAGGCGCGGAGATGGTAGGAGAGGCAATAAAAAAGATACCGGGATTTCCGCAAAAACTTTCGTCGGAGTTAAGACATTGTATTCTGGCGCACCACGGCGAGCTGGAATTTGGTTCGCCTAAAAAACCGGCGATACTTGAAGCGCTTGTGCTTAACATGGCGGATAATACAGATGCGAAAATACAGATATTTACGGAAGTATTTGAATCGTCCGAAGGAAACATGGAGTGGCTCGGGTTTAACAGGATGCTTGATTCCAATATAAGACAGACATATGGAACGAAGCATATAAAACAGCCTTTATAAGGAGAATAAATTTAATGTCAGCAGTTCGTTATGATAAAAAGGGCAGCAGAGGCTGTCCTTTTTCCAAAAATGAAGAAATAAAAATAAATATTGACGATATAGGCGTAAACGGAGAAGGCATAGGCCATACAGACGGATATGCTTTTTTTATAAACGGGGCGGTGCCGGGAGATCATATCAGGGCTAAGGTACTTAAAGCGAATAAGAATTACGGGTATGCGAAACTGCTCGAGATCATATCGCCGTCGCCATACCGTACTGAGCCGGCATGTAAAAATGCGGATAAATGCGGCGGATGCACGCTTCAGCATCTGACATATGAAAAACAGCTGGAGTATAAGGAAAATAAAGTAAAAAACTGCCTTATAAGGATAGGAGGTATCGATAAAGAATATCTCGACAGCATCATGCAGCCGATCATAGGTATGGAGAATCCTTATAATTACAGAAATAAAGCGCAGTTTCCTGTAGGACAGGGAAAAAATGGCGAAACATTAATAGGCTTTTTTGCGGGAAGGACACACGACATTATTGATACTTCTTTTTGCTGTATCCAGTCGGAGATTGCGAATCATATAATGGCATCGTTAAGGGAATGGATCAAAAAAAGCAGTGTCAGGCCTTACGATGAGACGTCGGGCAAAGGAGATATACGGCATATTATCATCCGAAACGGCTATGCAACCGGTGAGATTATGGTGTGCCTTGTCGTGACGCATAAAGACATAAAAGGAATAGACCTGCTTATAGAGGAGCTTGTAAAATTTCCGAAAATGACGAGTATATGCCTGAATATCAATAGCGAGAAAACTAATAAGATTATGGGACCGAAAGTCGTTACCGTATATGGCAGGGACTATATTGAGGATAAAATAGGCGATGTACGTTTTCGGATATCGCCGTTATCGTTTTATCAGGTCAATCCCGTTCAGACGGAAAAGCTGTATAGGACGGCGCTTGATTACGCTTCGCTTACCGGCAGGGAAATTGTATGGGATATGTATTGCGGGATCGGAACGATAAGCCTTTTTCTTGCCATCAGGGCAAAAGCGGTCCTTGGCGTCGAGATTGTTCCGCAGGCGATAGAGGACGCAAAAAAGAATGCAGAGATTAATGATATAAACAACGCGTTATTTTTATGCGGGGCGGCGGAAGAGATCGCGGAAAGAGTGTGTTCGGATGAAGAATATTCCTATATTGCAAAACCTGATGTGATCGTGGTCGATCCGCCGAGGAAAGGCTGCGATAAAAAGCTCCTTGATACAATTCTTAATGTGGGCCCGAAGAGGGTTGTGTATGTAAGCTGCGATCCCGCTACTTTGGCAAGGGATGTAAAGATTCTGTGCGATGGCGGATATGAACTTGTTAAAGCGCGGGCATGCGATATGTTTGGGATGTCAGGGCATGTGGAGAGCGTGTGTGTTTTGGGCAACAAAAACAGAAAGCTGGATGATTACCTTAGAGTCGAAATTGATGTAGATAAGATACATGATATATTGGATAAGGAAGAGGCTGAAAGGGAAGCAAAGGAAAAATCACAATCGGAATAAAGTGATTTTGAAAAATAAAATATGATTATACGAAGACCTATTGATGAACTGAAAAGTTTGTTAATAGGTCTTTTTTGATGTCCTAAATGTGTCGAACAATTGGAACATCCTCCACGGAACGATATGATTATCCGGGCAAAGGGATTCCGGCACTCTTCGTGCAAATGGGAAAAATTCGGAACTTGCATGCTACAGAGCATCCCTTCTGTGAGCTGTGTTTTGAGCGTGGAATTATCGTGTCCACTGAAGAAATCCACCACAAGCTGCTTTTGAGTGAAGTTGGTACGTACGATCAAAGTAATCTGATCGCGCTGTGAAAGTCGTGTCACGTGGTCATACATGCGAGGATAAGGAATTGCTGGGGGCGTACGATGTCCGGTGGACATCGGCTTTGCGCCGACCGGAGCGGAGACCCATTGCGGGTAGGGGTGGGTGAAATCTATACATGTAAGGCTTCTGGGAATGGCGCAGAGGTCACGCATGTAAAATCGCGAAATGAAAAATGGGAGGGGGAGGAACATTACAAAGTATCGAAATGACTCGAAATGTTTCATAATGTAGATTTTTCTAAGAAAAGTATATTTCTGCCCATTATTGCAATCCTAAATACTGTATTCATATGGAATTGAAATGTTATCGAAATGTTATTGTAATGTACCGAAATGTTTGGTATAGTTATTTGAGAAGACAGGTAGTGTCAAGTGATCTATGAAAAACTGACGAAAAGAAAAAAGGCACCGAAGTACCTTGAAAACTGCAGATATA
>CANQDW010000077.1 GCA_947593975.1 uncultured Lachnospiraceae bacterium | reverse complement strand
AATAAAATTTGACAAAAAAATACAGGCTTTCCAAGGCCTGAAAGGATTTTTATCTTATTTAACTGTCAAACTACCGACTCTGATGTAAATAATTTCTTTTCCATCGTAAAGTATCCTCCTTAAAACTAAAATGAGAATACAATATTTTATGATAATCGTCAAGAATAATCTAAGATAAAGTATCCCGCATTACTTTTTTTAAAATATTTTTAAAAATCTTTAAAAAACATTTGAAATTATTTAAATATTGAATTATAATGATTGTACAGTAGATAAACTGGGAAGGTATAGTGTATTGTTTGTTTAGAATTTAAAGGATAGGTGGAATTATTAATATGAATAAAATACTTATTATCGAGGATGAGCTTGCGATTGCCGAACTTGAAAAAGATTATCTGGAACTCAGCGACTTCCAGGTAGAAGTTGAAACAGATGGGGAAACAGGAGCGAAAAAAGCACTCGAAAACGATTATGATATGCTGATATTGGATTTGCTGCTTCCGGGTGTTGATGGATTTGATATATGCCGTAAGGTCCGTGAAAAGAAGGATATGCCGATAATAATGGTATCTTCAAAAAATGATGATATCGATAAGATCCGCGGTCTTGGACTCGGCGCAGATGATTATATAACCAAACCATTCAGCCCAAGCGAGCTTGTTGCCCGCGTTAAGGCTCATTTATCAAGATACTCAAGGCTTGTGGGGAGCAATAACAATGACAATGAATGTATTGAGATAAGGGGAATAATGATCGACAAAACTGCACGAAGGGTATTTGTTGACGGTCAGGAAAAGATCTTTACGACCAAAGAATTTGATCTGCTTACATTTTTGGCCCAGAACCCTAACCATGTATTTACCAAAGAAGAACTTTTCCAGAAAATATGGGGCATGGAATCTGTCGGAGATGTTGCTACGGTAACCGTCCATATTAAGAAAATAAGGGAAAAAGTTGAAAGAGACACTTCCAAGCCTCAATATATCGAGACAATCTGGGGTGTCGGCTACAGATTTAAGATATAATAAGAATCGTCCCTGCAGGGAATACTTTTATTGATTTGATCATTAATAATATCTTGCATGGGAGCCGGATCGTATGTTTGACAGGATCTTTCTAAAAAAAATACTATGCCTGACAGGAATTACCGTTGCTGTGTATCTTTTATTCAGATACCTCATGCCGCTGGTAATTCCTTTTATTTTTTCCATAATATTGTCAGGCTTTATCTATCCTTTCGTAAAAAAACTGTCTGATAAACTTAAAATACCCTATAAATGCATCGTTATAATCATAGTATTCATAATATGCGTATTGATATTCGCCGCGGCAGTAAGCCTGTGCATCCTTCTTTTTGGCCAGATAAAGCAGCTTGCCGCCAACGCTTTGTTCATAAAAGCTTCGGCAGGTGAAAATATACAGAAAATATGCGCCTGCTGCGACAAATGGCTCGGAATAGACGGCGGGAAAGCATACAGCCTGTTTCTGTCGTGGACCGACTATATAAGCGCAAACTGGAATGATAAGATACTTCCCTCAATAACAAAAGAGGCGTGGAACATGTGCAGGTGTTTTATCTCTGTGGTAGTGGTTTTTCTGTTTTTTCTTGTCGGCACATGGCTTATCATGGAAGATTATTCGGAGATAAAAAAAGACGCTTCACGTTCTGATATAATAATGCGCTTTATGCCGGTTTTTCATAAGCTGCAGGATACCCTGGGAGGATATTTTAAAACACAGGGAACTATTATCTTTATGATCTCGGTTATCTGCTGGTTCTGTTTTTTCATCCTGCGCAATCCGTACGCGCTCCTTATAGGAATTATTATCGCGGTACTTGACGCATTCCCAATAATCGGAAGCGGAAGCATCCTCATACCGTGGGCGGTCGTCTATGTTTTCCAGGGCAGGCTTAAGGACGCGGTTATCGTTATGATAACCTATCTTTTGTGCCTGTGCGTACGCGAACTGTCAGAGCCGAGGCTTATGGGACAGCAGACCGGCCTGCGCCCCGTATATATGTTTATATCTTTCTATGTCGGTATAAAACTGTTCGGGATAATCGGGGTAATACTCGGTCCCGCCGGTTTTGTTACGATAAAAACGATATACCTTATGGCTTTAAACGAACCTGACGGCGCATAACGGCCTTCTTTCTCAGAATTTGAATATTATCCCTATAACTGCCGCCGCCGCTATATATACGACCGGATGCAGCTTAAACAGCTTGTATGAAACAAATATAAGAACGCCAAGTATAAGCGATTTGAAGTTTACCGCTATTGACCCCGTATTTTCAATAAGGAACGCAACCCTTGCTATGCCCATTCCGGAAGCGGCAACAAGCGCTGTCGAAGCGGGGCGCAGTCCGTAAAATATATTCTGTACGATCTGTGATTCCTTGAATTTGTTAAGGACTTTCGAAACCAGTTCAATAACTATTATCGAAGGAAATACCAAAGATAACGTAGCTATAACCCCGCCGAGTATGCCTCCGGCTATCCCCAGATAGGTATACGCCGTCTGGAATCCTACGTAAGTACTCATATTTATTCCGATAGGTCCCGGCGTAGATTCGGATACGGCTATCATATTTGATATATCATGGGCGGTAAACCAGCCGGTCTTCGCCGACATCTCATAAAGGAACGGGAGAGTCGCAAGGCCTCCTCCTATCGCAAAAAGCCCTGTCTTAAAAAATTCATAGAACAGTCTGACATATAAAAACAATCACGCCCCCTCCTTTCCGGACCCTGAGCGGGCCTTTATGCGGCTTATCAAAACTCCTAAAGCGCCTGATAATATGATCAGTATCACGGTTGAGATATCCGTAAGGAGCGCTATAAAAAATACCGCAATAAACAGGATCAGAGTATATCTGTCAATAACCGATTTCTTAATAAGCTTAATAACGGCGTCCAGTATAAGCGCGCATACTCCGGCTTTGATGCCGTTTAACGCATGTCCCACGATTTCAAGGTCGGCAAACGAACGTATAAATGCCGCAATGATCGTAATTATTATAAGGGACGGAAATACCATTCCAAGCGTCGCGGCTATGCCGCCGACAACGCCTTTTCTTTTATAACCGATAAATGTCGATGTGTTCACGGCAATTATCCCGGGGGTGCACTGTCCTATCGCAAAATAGTCCATAAGCTCCTCTTCGGTCGCCCAGTTATTTTTTTCCACTACCTCTTTCTGAAGCAGGGGGAGCATTGCGTATCCTCCGCCAAAAGTAAAACATCCCACTTTAGCAAAAGTAAGAAAAAGTTTAAATATTTCTTTCAAAACTGACACTCCATTCTGTAAATCCTATTGACTAGATTAACACTAATCGCTTTATTTGTCATGTACTTTATGCTATTATAATCGCATATATTTAAACCCATGCTTTATGGAGGCGGATAATATGCATATCGATATTCCGAAGAACGTAGCAGATATAATAAAGATATTTAACGAAAACGGTTATGAGGCATATGCAGTGGGAGGCTGCGTAAGGGACTCGCTGCTTAATAAAAAGCCGCAGGACTGGGATATTACTACATCTGCCACGCCTTATCAGATAAAAAGCCTTTTTTCTAAAACAATAGATACCGGCATTGCCCACGGTACGGTCACGGTGCGTATGGGCGGCGAAAGTTACGAAGTGACCACCTACAGGATAGACGGTGAATACGAAGACTGCCGTCACCCGAAAAGCGTATGTTTTACGGCAAGCCTTGCCGAGGATTTAAAGCGCAGGGATTTTACGATAAATGCAATGGCATACAGCCCAAATGAAGGCATTATAGATATATTCGGAGGCATAAAAGATCTAAAAGAAGGTATTATAAGATGCGTCGGTGATGCCGATGAGAGATTTAACGAAGACGCCTTAAGAACGTTAAGGGCAATACGATTTGCAGGCCAGCTTAATTTCAAGATAGAACAAAAGACTTATCTTGCCATATGCAATGCTTCCCATAGGATAGCGAACATAAGCTGCGAGAGAATACGCGTGGAACTTTCCAAACTGCTTATATCAGACGGAGCAGACCGGCTTATTGACGCATATGATACGGGACTTACAGGAGTATTCCTTCCGGAATGGGATAAGATGATGGAAACAACTCAGAACAATCCCAATCACATATACACGGTTGGAATGCATACGATAAAAGCTGTTTTGGCAATAAAAAAAATCTATAAGGGAAATGATGAAAAAGAGCTGAGGATATTGTCATGGAGCGCATTTTTACACGACGTGGCAAAACCGGTATGCCGAAGCTGCGACGAAGACGGAATAGAGCATTTTCACGGACATCCGCAAAAAGGAGCGGAAATGGCGCGCGAAATATTAAGAAGGCTTAAATTCGATAACTATACGGTAGGCATGGTGACCAGGCTTATAAAATACCATGATTACAGGTTCACCGATTCCAAGAAGGCTCTCAGGCGGTTTGTAAATACGGCGGGGCTTGATATAATGCCCTTTTTGTTTATTCTTATGGAAGCCGACGTGTCTGCCCAAAGCGATTATCATAGGGAAGATAAACTCCGGCTGCTAAGATCCGCCAAAGAATCCCTTGACGAAATAATAGCAGCCGGTGAAACACTTAATATGAAAGACCTTAATATAAACGGAAAAGACCTCATTAAAATGGGAATTACCGAAGGCCGTCAGATAGGTGCGATACTTGATACATTGCTCGATGAAGTTATTGATGATCCGAACCTCAACGACAGGGACTATCTCCTTTTACGGGCAGAGCGTCTTGCAGAAGAACAAGCTTAACCTATCTGTTATCGTGAAATATTCAGTTTAATCACTTCTTTACAGTTACGGTACTCCATTTACTATATGATCTGCCTGCGCCGTCATTTACATATGCGCGGATCCTGTAGTAATAAGTTTTCTTTTTCTTTGCTTTTTTATCAGTATACTTTGTAACGTTCTTTTTAGCAAGGGCAACCCGCTTGAAGCCTTTGCTCTTCTTAAGCGACCTCTGGATCTCATATCCTGCCGCATTACTGTTCTTCTTCCATGTAAGAACGACTTTTCCCGCTTTCTTCTTGGCTTTAAATGATTTAACCGGCGAAGGAGCGGTCTTATCGGCAGCTGCCGGCGGCGTTACAACAGGATTATCGGTCTGCGCCGGCGGATTAGTCGCAACAGGAGCCGGCGAAGGGCTGGCTGTTGGTCTCAGATCCGGGATCTCAACATCCGTCACTTCCGCGAAGTCAAAATTATCTGCTTCCGCCCTGTACTGTCTTGTGACTTCTGATACATAACCCGTCATATCTCCCCATGCATTAGTTACCGTATAAGGAACAAGCGTAAATGAATAATCAAAATTAGTCTGGTCCGCATATATCCTGTACTCTTCAAGCGTATCAGGCCTGAAGACTCCATTACCTGCTCCCGACGAAATACTGTTAATTGCAAGGTATGTCTCATCATGTCTGTAAAGATCATACGGATGTTTTGCCTGTGTGAGCTCATCAGCCGTAAAATGAAGCGCTGATGCTTCAAATTCTCCCTCACTTGCAACCGCGATTGCTGCTTTCTTTGAAGGATCTGTCACGGTAAACCATCTTACACCCGTTACGTTACCTGTATCCTGCGGGTAAGCATACGGATAAAACATTTTATCAACAGTTGTTTCAAATGCGCCAAGCTTAGCCCCCGAACATCTGTCAGACATTGTTTCATAGCCGCCTTTACCGAGCCAGTTTACATTCTCAAAGCCTGCAGGAAGCACAAAGTTATTTCCTACCCTGAGCATTCTCTTATTGCTCACAGATGCATTGGCAATATCGTATGAAGCACTGACAGTCACTGCTCCGCTGCCGTCAACTGTATATTTCATTTTTACATATGCATTCTTTATCCTGTCAAATGACATTGAAACTTCAAATACATTCTGCTTCATGTCATTGACTGTTACATCAATTGAATCAACGCGGACGCTTTCGCCGGCTTTCTGCCATGCGCTGTCATAGCTCCTGTCATTTTCAAGAGGAGCTCTCCAGAAATTAGGCGTCGGGCCTTTTTCGAGCACAAGCTCATCTTTATATACATATTCTTCAATAGCGCCCGTATCCTTCATAATCCTGAAGCTGAACAGGTCTCCGCTTACCTCGTAGCTGTCACTCGTCTCATTGACCTTCACTGTATTGGTTGCAATCGTTCTCGTTACATTAGAAGCTGTTTCAGGAATATCAAACTGCTCATAGGACATTGCATATCCTTTTGGAATAAGAATCTCTTTTTTTCCGTCAACGTCACCATAGATATCTTCCTTTGCATTCGCTGAAATATTGAGATAATACCGGCTTCCTTTTTTTAGCTCTGAAGGCATGAACTGCTTGTACGGAACGTATAATTCTCCCTCTGCCCTCGGCGCTATATCAACATCTGAAACCTTTCCCGAACCTAACAGCGTGCCGTCTTCGTACACTTCATACACAACATCAAATTTATTCAGGTTATCAAAGCTCGATTCATTATATACATATACTCTTTCACCTGCAATATCATCTTCTGTCGTCTTGTCAAACCAGAAATTCTGATATTGGTATTTCACCTCTTTAAGCTCAGGCTGAACATCCCTGTCCGGAGATACAAAACCGGATACACAGAAAGTAGTCTCGGTCGTAATTTCTCCGTTGTCACCGCCGTAGGTGAAGAACTTACCGTCATTTTCGTCTTTATAAAGATTCTGATGAGCATAATCTTCTGCATAATAGTCATATTTGTTGCCTGTTACAAGTTTATTCGGAAGGATATCATCTAACGAACGGAATCTTGCCTGATCCGACCAGACCCAAAGATATCCGCCAAGCATATTATGATTCTTTGCATTACGGATTGAATCCCAGTGTTCCTTAACGCTTCCTGCGGCATTACCCACTGCAAGGTGATACTCACACATCACATACGGCATCGTACCATTTCCCTTAGAAACAAGCCCTTTTGGATCCCAGGGGTACATTTCGCTCTCCATATCAACACCATTCTCTGCACCTGAGCTTTCAGAATGTACAGGCCTTGTCTTGTCATGATCCTTAAAATACCAAATCAGATCATAGAACATTCCGTCACAATAGTGTACATTATCGTTATTATTGTAGCTATAGTAGCTCTCATTACCTGTTGACCACATGATAACAGCTGTTCTGTTTTTAAGTCTCTCAAATGCCGTAACTGTCCTGTCCATTACAAGCTTTTTAAAAGGAGTCTTGAGCCTTTCATCGGAATTCTGGAGCGCATGGCACTCAACATTCGTTTCCGCCATCACATATAATCCATATTTTTCGCAGAGATAATACAAGTATTCATCATTACTATAGTGTGAGGTACGAATTGAATTAATATTATGCTGCTTCATGAGCTTAATATCTTCGAACTGCGCTTCATGAGGACAATACTTGCCGTATAAAGGATCCGTATCATGACGGTTCGTCCCCTTAATGTAGAAGGGCTGTCCGTTCATTGTCATCTGCTGATAATCTTGGGTTACACGCTTACCTCTGCTGTCAACCTCGGTTGACGTAAATTCTATTTCCCTGAATCCAAGGTTCTGTGACACGGATTCAATAAGCGAACCTGTTTTTTTGTTGTATAGCGAAAGAACCATTACATAGAGGTTGGGTTCTTCACATGACCAGAGCTTGGGCTCATATACAGGATACTCTGATTCAGGCACTTCTGTCACCGAAGCCTTTCCGTCGGCGCCCGCCTCAAGCGAAGGAACATCAATACTCCATCCGTTCATGAACGGTACGCCGTCTTCATGATAAAGCGCAATATTAATTGCATATTCCCCGTCAGGTATGTTCGACGTGCTGTAGTTAGATACGGTTATATCCTTAAGTTTAAGAACCGCATCTTTATAGTTGTCATCAAGATCTACATTAACAAAATAGTCCTCCAGGTGAAGCAGAGGTGTGGCATACAGATATACATCCCTGAAAATACCGCCGTCATATAAGAAGTCCTGGTCCTCCATCCAAGTTCCGTCGCAGAACTTATGAACTTCTACCGCAAGAAGGTTATCTGCGCCTGTATCAATGCTTCCGTCACTGTTCTTATATAAATAATCAGTAATATCAAAGCTGTGCGGGCTGTATGAATCCTCACTGTAACCGACTTCACGTCCGTTCACATATACATAATAACAGGATTCAACTCCCTGAAAGCTTATGTTAATCCTTCCTTTTGAATCTGCGAGTCCGCTGTTGACTTTGAAATGCTTTCTGTACATACCTACAGGGTTATAGTTTACTGCGCACTGCGGCGACTGCACATTTTCCGACTGCCACGGCATATCCACATTGGTGTAAATAGAGAAATCAAACCCATAATGCGTCCAGCTCGCAGGAAGTGTAAGATTATCTTGCCAGTAACCTTTTTCTTCATAGCCCGGTTCATAGAATCCTTCGTAGTCGGGCTGCTGCGCTTCCGTCTGGTTATCTACCACGGCAAGCGACCAGTCTGTCACGGAACTATCCTTGCCCGTAAGAAACTGTACATATTTGGACGCATCTTTTTTATAATCGCGCGCGCCGGTAATTG
>CANQDW010000076.1 GCA_947593975.1 uncultured Lachnospiraceae bacterium | reverse complement strand
TCCGCTTGGAAGATCAGCCGTTTTTCCATATCGGTTAATTCCATGAAAACACTCCTTTCAAAATGGGCATGAAAAAAGGGCGTCCATATAAAAATGAAACGCCCTTGGCTGACAGTATAACTGCCCACAATATTCAGTTTTCTTTATCCTCAAAGCCTGTCCAATATCTCTCCAACATCTCCATTGATAATGATCGACTTCTGGATAATTTCATTTGGAGCGAATGCCTCGCCGTAATTGAGACAAGCGTAAGAAGCATCTTGCCACTCATTTGCCATCCGCCAGAAAGAAAACTTAATTATGCCGGGCGTATTAAAGCCAACGGCAAGTTCCAGAAACAACACTTTCATATTTTGGTGCCTGCGGAGAAATTCTGCATATCGCTCGGCTGCGATATGCCACCCCTCGTCCTCAACGAAAGAGTCATCTGCCCGGAGATTCATCGTCATGGGTTTTCCACACTTGGGGCAATATGGTACAAGTTCTGTTGGGATGGACATCTTAGGTATTATACCATCTGGCAGAAATAACGCCCTGTCCTCGCTGATTATATAGCCCTGTGCCTCAACCATTTTGAAAATCACATCTTTATTCTCATAAGTCGAATTATGGCACGGCTGACTGCACTGAAACAGGCCGTAATCTCCCTGGGTATAAAACAACCTGTGCTTAGCAAAGCCACTTTTCTGAAAACAATGATCTACATTCGTTGTCAGCACAAAATAGTCTTTGTCCCGTACAAGTTCAAATAGTCGATCATACACCGGCTTTGGTGGATCCATGTAACGATTGATGTAAATGTACCGGCTCCAATACGCCCAATGTTCTTCTGCTGTCTCATAGGGATAGAAACCGCCAGAATACATATCTTTGAAATGATACTTTGCTGCAAAATCAGAAAAAAACTTTTCAAAGCGTTCTCCGGTATAAATAAAACCGGCAGAGGTTGAAAGCCCGGCTCCGGCGCCAATAATAATGGCATCCGCACAAGCTAAAGCCTCCTGCAGTTTGGCAACACCATTAGGCGTGTCGCTTGATTTCATAGTTCTATGACCGAACATCATGCACACCGCCTTTCATAATATTCTGTTTTTGAAATCTTAGAGGGATGTCGATGTAACTGTTGTTTTATCATGTATTTTTTAGTTCGGGGGCTGGCGCTCAAAGAACATAATACCGGTGTGTTGTATCCAACGCCCAATTCCAAAAACAGAACATTTTGTTCCTGTATTTTGCGCAAAAAACTCTCATACCTTTCCGCCGCCAGATGCCATCCCTCATCCTCAACAAAAGTATTATCAGCACGCAGGTTCATACTCATAGGTTTTCCGCATTTCGGGCAATATGACACAAGTTCTGTCGGAACGGACATCTTAGGCGCTGCGCCATCCGGCAAAATTAACGTCCCATCTTCGTTTATTATATAGCCCTGCGCCTCAATCATTTTAAAAATCACATCTTTATTATCATAAGTGGAATTATGGCATGGCTGACTGCATTGAAACAGCCCATAATCACCCTGCGTATAAAATAACCGTTTTTTATCAAATCCGCTCTTCTGAAAACAATGATCCACATTCGTCGTCAGCACAAAATAGTCTTTGTCACGCACGAGTTCAAACAGCCTGTCATACACAGGCTTTGGCGGATCCATATACCGGTTGATGTAAATATACCTGCTCCAGTAAGCCCAGTGTTCTTCCGCAGTCTCATAAGGATAAAAACCGCCCGCATACATATCGTTGAAATTATACTCTGCTGCAAAATCAGAAAAATACTTTTCAAAACGTTCCCCCGTATAAATATAACCGGCAGAAGTTGAAAGCCCGGCTCCCGCGCCGATCACAACAGCGTCAGCCAAATCCAGGGCATACCGAAGTCTTTTTATATTATCCGAGCAGTTCTTTATAGATTTTGTAATCGACATCCTTGAAAACATTAAAAATCACCTCTATATCACCTTTATATCTGCGCACAGTCTGAACTGCAATCTGCGCCGCCGGATCGTTTGGGAAATGAAATTCTCCCGTGGATATACAACAGAAAGCTATATTTTTCAGCGCATTTTCCTTTGCAAGCTCTATGCAGGAACGATAACATGAAGCAAGAAGCCTGCTGTCCTCTTTTGTTACCTCTCCGTATACAATCGGTCCGACAGTATGAATAACATACTTACACGGCAGATTGTAAGCCGGAGTAATTTTTGCCTGGCCTGTCGGTTCCTCATACCCCTGCTTCTTCATAATATCCGCGCATGATAACCTAAGCTGTATACCGGCATAAGTATGTATACAATTATCAATACACGCATGGCACGGAGCGTAACATCCCGTCATGCCGCTGTTAGCAGCGTTTACTATGGCATCACATTTTAATGTCGTAATATCACCCTGCCATATATAGATACCTTCTTCCACAGGCGCAAGCGATGTGATTTCGGTAACTCCTTTTTCTTCAATCTCCTCTTTTAAATATTCATCCTGGACTTTTAAAAAAGCATCGTCTATGTACTCCGAACGGCGCACATTCATTAAAGCCCTGAGCAGTTTTTTCCTGTCATGAATATTATCAGGGACTGATATGTCTTTATATCGGGGCTGTTCGGCAATAAGCTGCCGTATAAGAAATACCAGCCGTTCATCCTGTTTCATATTATTCCCCCCGTTTATTAAATCCTTATTTTTCGCATATAGTATATACATTTTTTCTAAAACCTACAAGTTTTTTCGGCATTTTGGCTCCTATCTATTTTCACCATTGCAGCTGTCAAAAAAAGTTCGGCCGCTGCAAAACGACCAATTATTTTGCAGCGGCTCCGCTTTATGAATCAATATCATCCACTATATTTTATTCCATCCCGCGTATGATCTTTCTTATCTTAAGAGTCATCACTGGAGCTACCGACAGCTCATCAATCCCCATTCTTACAAGCCTTTTAGTGACCGACGGATCAGAAGCAAGTTCTCCGCATATCCCTACCCATTTGCCGCGTTTATGCGCATTGTTAATAACCATCTGAATCATCCTGAATATAGCTTTGTGATGCGGATTATAAAAATCATCGATTTTCTCGTTCTGATAACTTGCGGCAAGCGCATATTGCGTCAAATCATTTGTTCCTATATTAAAAAAATCCGCATACTCTGCAAGTTCATCACTTATAAGCGCTGATGCCGGAGTTTCAACCATTATCCCCTGTCCGGGAACCCTGTATGATATGCCTTCCTTTTTCAGCTCCGTTTTTACCTCGTCAATAAGTTTTCTTATCTCAAGTATCTCGTTTACTGACGTTATCATCGGATACATTATGGAAAGATTACCGTAGCACGCTGCGCGAAACAAGGCCCGCAGCTGTACCTTGAATATCTCAGGTTCTTTTAAACATATCCTTATTGCCCTGTATCCCATAGCAGGATTTTCTTCATCCTTTAAATTAAAATATCCGACTTTTTTGTCTGCTCCTATATCAAGCGTCCGTATTATAACTTTCCGGCCGCCCATTCTTTCACATATCTTTTTATATATACGGAATTGCTCGTCTTCAGTCGGAAACCTGCTGCTTTCAAGATATACAAATTCACTCCTGAACAATCCTATGCCTTCGGCGTCATTTGCAATAGCGCTGTCAATATCAGATATATTGCCGATATTATTATAAAGCCTTACTTTTCGGCCGCGCTTTGTCACGGTATCCTGTCCTATATATTCATTAAGGATATGCCTGTCGCTTGCATCCTTATCCTGTTTGAGGCTCATATGCTTTATAAGGTCCTCGTCAGGATTGATAAAAAGCGTACCTGTATATCCGTCAACCACAGCATTTTTTCCGTCCCACTCTTCTTTTACATTTACGCCAATTATCGCCGGTATTCCAAGCGTCCTTGCAAATACCGCGGTATGCGAATTGGACGAGCCGTGATGAGTAACAAATGCCGCAACTTTATTCTTATCCATGCGCACTGTTTCACTGGGCGTTATCTCCGAAGCCACTATTATAACAGGTTCGCTTTCAAGCGTTATCTCAAATGATCTGCCTGTAAGATTGGATATTACCCTATCCGAAATATCTTCCATATCTACAGATCTCGCCTTGAAATATGCATCTTCCATTCCTGCAAACATTTTGGCAAAATTATTGCCTGCAGTTGCTACTGCAAATTCAGCATTGGCTTTCTGGCCTATTATAATATTTCTTATTGAATCATTATAATCTTCATCCTGCAGCATCATTGCGTGTACTTCAAAAACTGCGGCCCCGGTTTCCCCGACTTCCTTTACAGCTTTTTTGTGGAGTTCCCTAAGCTGGTTTATGGACATTTCCTTTGCTTTTTCATAACGCGCAAGTTCTCCATTTATATCATCAACGGCTGATTTTTTAATATCTCCATTATCTTTTTTATAAAAAAGTACCTTGCCGATAGCAATTCCTTTATATAATGCTTTTCCAGTATACTTATCCATATATCAGTCCTCGATTTAATAATATCTGTCGCTATAGATTTTAGTATACTGAAAACCTGCTCATTTATGCATGTTTTAATGATGGAAAAGCCTTATACCATTAAATACCATGGCAATATTATGCTTATTGCAGCATTCGATAACTTCGTTGTCGCGTATCGATCCGCCCGGCTGGATAATATACTTTACGCCGCTCTTTCTTGCGCGTTCAATATTATCGCTGAATGGGAAAAATGCATCCGAACCAAGCGCAGCGTCATCCATTGTGTCAAGCCACGCCCTCTTTTCTTCTTCCGTAAATATCTCAGGCTTAACTTTAAATATTTTCTGCCATTCTCCTTCTGCAAGAACATCCATATATTCATCGCCTATGTAATTATCAATGGCATTGTCGCGGTTGGCGCGTTTAATTCCGTCCAAAAACTGCAGGTTAAGCACTTTCGGGCACTGGCGAAGAAGCCAGTTGTCAGCCTTTGTTCCGGCAAGACGCGTACAATGTATGCGCGACTGCTGTCCTGCCCCGATTCCTATAGCCTGTCCGTCTTTTACATAGCATACCGAATTGGACTGCGTATACTTAAGCGTTATAAGCGCAATCATAAGGTCCCTTTTAGCGGAATCAGGGATATTTTTATTTTCGGTAACAACTTCTCCAAGCGTATTTTCATTGATCTCTATATCATTTCTTCCCTGCTCAAATGTAATTCCGAATACATCTTTATGTTCAATCGGTTCCGGCTCATAATCAGGGTCTATCTCTATTATCGCATACGCACCTTTTTTCTTTTCTTTTAATAACTCAAGAGCCTCAGGTTCATATCCCGGCGCAATTATCCCATCTGAAAATTCCCTCTTTATTATCTTCGCAGCAGATACATCGCACACATCTGAAAGCGCTATAAAATCTCCGTAAGAAGACATTCTGTCAGCGCCTCTTGCCCTTGCATACGCGCATGCAAGAGGAGAAAGATCCTCCATGTCGTCTACCCAGTATATCTTAGCAAGCACGTCGCTTAACGGAAGTCCTACTGCCGCTCCTGCAGGCGATACATGTTTAAACGACGTTGCGGCGGGAAGGGATGTTGCCTTTTTAAGGTCCCTTACAAGCTGCCATCCGTTAAAAGCATCAAGGAAATTGATATATCCCGGCTTTCCGTTCAATACTTTTATAGGAAGATCGGCTCCGCTTTTGCAGAATATCTTTGCCGGTTTCTGGTTAGGGTTACATCCGTACTTCAGTTCAAATTCTTTCATAATATATTCTCCTCTTAATTATTTTTATTCATTATCCGTGTTTCGTGATTACCTGTTGCGATATCTATATATCTTACAAATAAAGACACCTTATTATCTTCATTTAAGCTGTTCCACAGCATATCGGTAAAATCGTCTATTTCTTTATCAATGATCACGCGTTTAGGTTCTCCCACAAAACTTGGAAGCACATCTGCGTCATACTGGTATGTATGGATAAATCTTCCTTCTCCTGCCGCCGGATTCTCATATGAAAAAGTATATCTGCTGCATGAATCAGGGTTGCCGCAGGCGCTCTTTAAGATTGACATCCAATAATCGGCTTTTCCGTCTGAAATCTCAACCATGCCTGATATCCTTGGAGTATAATTCGGTCCGTCAGGTTCAAACTCACGCGTTCTTAAGGATTGTTCAAAAGTCTGTCCCTCTTTCATAAGCTCATATATAGTGTCAGTCTGGTCTCCGTTAGTAACTATCGTCTTATTATCAAGCACTCTTACAGGCGCATATATAATAAGGCTTGGGTCGCTTAATTTTGCAGGGTCATGTGCTTGTGTACGTATACCGTCTCCGTCTTCTACAAACACCCTGTTGCGGCTGTTTACGCTTCTTCCCATTATGAAGTAGGCAATAACCATCTTATCTCCTTTTTCGGATTTTCCAATAACTATCCCTCTTCCGGGATAGGCATTGTTTTTAAGTTCTTTTTCTAATGACAGCAGTTCCATTTTTTTATCTCCTTCCTTTAGTTAAAATTCAGAATACATTATCTGACAGATAATTTCAACGGCTAAATAGAAAATTTATAATTTAATTACTTTCCATTCCTTAATAAGCCGTTCCAAACTCCATGCCGCATTGGCAGGACTTGTAGACGGAAGGCAGACTGCTTCTTTTTTAGTCTGTGGGAATATATATTTTTTATATAATTTTTCCGCGCATCGTCCATTAACAAATATTTTCTTTATATCGGCAGCATCCAGTATCCGGTATATATCATTTGCCGTAACATTTCTAATGCTGCTGTCTGATGAACCTGTAATGTCACACGATTTGATGACATCCCATACCGCTATATGATGCATTAAAAGAAATTTCCTTTTTTCATCCACTGTCTGCGGCGCATTATCACCATGTACTGCAGAAATAACTTTCCAGAACCTATTCTTCGGATGTCCGTAAAAAAATCTGTTTTCCCTTGATTTGACCGATGGAAATGAACCAAGTATGAGTATCTCTGAATGTTCATCATATACGGGTTCTATATTATGCTCTGTCACAGATTATTAACCTCCCCGACAAACAGTATCATTCCCGACACAGTATCACGTATCATAAGAATAAACGGCCGGTTTACAATAAAGTCAATCTCTGAAGGTTTATCCGGCCGGAGCGCCGAAGCATTTTCCAAACCGACATAAGTTACCGCAGCGGCTTTACTTCCTGTCTCGTCAACTTCAAGAGCAGTTTTATGTATAATCTCACTGACAAACAGTCTTCCTCCATTTGCTCCGGTTCCTATTTTTGAAAAATCCGCGCTGCCTTCATCAAATGATGTTTTCATTCCCAACTGTGTAAGCAGAGCTTTCAATTCATCGCTTGAACTATAATCAAGCTTAAATCTCGGAACTTTTAATGTTCTTATTTTCACCTGGGAATTATTGGCTGAAAGACCGGCTGTTATACTATCTCGTTCCGCGTCGGTAAGAGAATTCCATACATCTCCGGTTCTGCTGTTTTCATCTGCAGACATAATGATATCCATCGCATATTTTCCTGAAGAATAAGGTATCTCAATAGCGGTAACTTTATCGTTCTTAAAATATTTGTAATAAAAATCTTTTTGGGTCATCATCTTAACATTTTTTTCAGATACCGAACCATAAAACGGTTCAGAAAAAGTATTGCCCGTATTAAATGTCTTTGCCCATCTTCCTTCAAAATATATTGCATTTATAAGCGCAAGCGACATATTTGCAGGGAATCTTGTAACAATACTTTCAATCATTTTATTGGTATTATTGTATACCCATTTATTTACATCTTTTACCGTAGAATCGTTAAACAATACATTTCTGTATACTTCTGCATTATAATAATTATTAACGGGACTTACAAACCCACTCTCAGCGTTCGGCGCCAACTTAAGATCCTTTCCAAGCCATAAGGAATCCGCTATACTAAGCGTTACCTTTTCATCCATACTCCCGTTCACATAACCGCTTATTGTATTATTCCAGCCGTTAAGGTCAGTTATCCCAAGCGTATTCATAAGTTCATTATAAGTATCGCCTGAAGCTCCGTTAGTAAGCATTGCCAGTGCGATATATATACTTGCAGGCGATATGAAAGTATTCTTGTCATTTGCCTTTAATCCGTCAAAAACTTTATATCCAAACGAATTTACCGCCTTTGAATACGGACTTAATGCAGCTGCCGCCGCTATAACTTCATCAGGTGATTTTGTCGGTTTGTTAACAACTGATTTTTCCTTTACCGTAACTTTAATTACAGCCTTCTTTTTCTTATACAAGACCTTAATCTTAGCCTTACCCGCTTCTATACCTTTTATTACTATATATTTCTTTTTACTTACCGCTTTTACGATATTTTTATCAGATGTTTTTAACTTTACTTTGCCCGGTGATGTATACTTCACTTTGGTCTTTTCGCCTTCGTATACCTCTGCCTTTTTCTTTGCTACTTTAAACCTTACACTTTTTTTAGCTGCCGCAGTACATGGACCGATACCTGTATATGTAAGTACAGCGGCCATAAACAGTGCCGTAACCTTCAAAACTTTACCTTTCATATTATTTCCCTCCAATCTACCCTCATTACATGGTGCTAGCACCATGTACACATAATTAACAACTTTTCGCTGCCACCACTACACTATAAATGTAAAGCTATATTTCCGTTCTCAGTTACTGTTCCAACATTGCAATTATATCCGTATCTTCCAAACTCCACCATTATCAGGGCCTATACGCTCAATCACTTTGTTTTCTTTTAGTTCAGAAATATATCTTGCAACTGTTCTGTCTGTAACATTCAATGAAACCCTCATTTCATCAATTGATATCTGTGGATTATCCGAAATCATTTTAATAATCTCAACTGCTTTTTCAATTTTTTTCTTAGATGCTTTCGGCATAAATTCTTTTATTCTTTCTTCCGAAATTTCTATGACATTTTCTATGACATTTTCTATGACATTTTCATTCTTTAAAAACGCTGAATGTATAAAAAATCTCGTTATAAAATAACTTCTATCATCATCCGTTTCAAATTCCGGTTTCGGAGAACCATTTGCTTCTAAGGCATCCAAAATTTTCTTAAAACCTGTATTTCTACCCTCTGTCAAATGCAGTTCTTTCAAAAAATCGCCAATACGACGAT
>CANQDW010000075.1 GCA_947593975.1 uncultured Lachnospiraceae bacterium | reverse complement strand
AAAAAGATTATCCCTTCTTCTTAAAATGTCCTTGACAAGGGGTACACTTTACTTGATCTGCTTTCAGACCTTGGCAGTGTATCCGATGATCTTAAGGAAAAGATCGAGGCTGAGGATGATGAGATAGCTCTTAAAGCCATGTTCAGACTTGCGGCAAGGTCAGAATCCATTGAGATGTTTTTAAACGGGTTAAGGGATATGAAGCATTAATTAAGGATCTTTGTATTTTCGGTATTTTCAGATAAGGCGCAGTTGCGCCTTTCGGGATAACGCAGACCGTATCGGTCAAAACTAAGATAACTTACAGGGGAATCCTGTGTAAAATTCTTGAATTACCAAAACAATGTATTATTGCAATAATTAAACAATCAGCAATAAGAATGTTAAGTGAAGGAAAACTCCCTCACCACATCCTCCTGTACTCGCCCGGACTTATCCCTTCGACTTTCTTAAAAACCCGGTTAAAATATCCGGGCTCATCGATGCCGATTTCTCTGCCGATATCCGAGGCGCTAAGCTCAGAAAATCTGAGCAGCTGTTTGGCGTGGGTTATACGCACGTGGTCAAGGTAAGACAGCACCGTGGTTCCGAATTGTTCTTTAAACACCCTTGTAAGATAGAATTTATTTATAAAAAAATGTTCTGACAGAAAATCAAGCGTGATCTTTTCTTTATAATGTTCCTCCAGATATGCCTTTACATTCTGGAGGGATTGTTTTTTTGAACCGGTCTGCATATTGCTTTCTGGATGCCAGCTTTCGGCCATGACTAATGTTAACAGGGCTGTGATTTTTTCATTGATCCTCATGTCGCGTATATAATCGGCAGAACCGGCTATGTTTAGAATGTCTGAAAGAAGCTCTGAGAATATGCTGCTGTCATTTGGAGTAAAGGCAGGACGTCCGCCGCGCTCTAAGTACTTTTCATATATGCCGTTCATGTTGGAACCGTAGAAATGTATCCATTTCAGACTCCACAGATTGTCAGGTGAGGAGCTGTGCGAGTACAGTTTGCGGCAGTCAATGAATACGCAGTCGCCGGTATTAAGATGATATTCCCTGTTATCATAAATAAGTTTTCCCAAGCCGTCCGTAACGGTAAAAAGTAGAAATGACACAAGGTTTTTACGGCTGCTTGTATGCGGTTTAAGAGCCTGCAGTTCGCCGGCTTCCTGCAGATGCAGGAGATTGATTTTTGCAAAATTTGAAGGCGTATATATAATCCTGTGTGATTTTACGAAAACTCCCTGAAAATAAGCTGCCATATGAGCCACATCCTTTTCTTATAAAAATTCGTGCGCATTTCGGCGCAAATACTCACTTTTATATGATGATACCATAAAAGTCAATATTGTACAAGACAAGTTCAATATAGTGAATTGAACTGATTTTGCGGGTTTTGTAATATATAGACAGATAATTTGAAATTAAACATACGGTAAATAAAATCAAAAGGAGCAGTTGTTATGAGTAAAATAGCGCTTATTACGGGAATTACAGGGCAGGACGGATCGTATCTTGCCGAATTTCTTTTGGAAAAAGGATATGAGGTCCATGGTATTGTCAGGCGGGCATCCAGTTCCAACACAGGGCGTATCGACCACCTTATAGAGAAGGATATGATTACGCTTCATGATGGGGATCTGTCGGATTCATCTTCGCTTATACGCATTATCAATATCGTACAGCCTGATGAGATATACAACTTGGCAGCGCAGAGTCATGTGCAGGTTTCATTTGATGTGCCTGAGTATTCGGGAGATGTTGATGCGATAGGAGTTCTTCGGGTCCTTGAGGCTGTAAGGGTGCTTGGACTTACTAAAAAGACGAAGATATATCAGGCGTCTACTTCGGAATTATACGGTAAAGTGGAAGAAATACCGCAAAAGGAGACTACGCCGTTTCATCCGTACAGCCCTTATGCGGTTGCAAAGCAGTATGGATTTTGGATTACTAAAGAATACAGAGAGGCTTACGGAATGTTTGCCGTTAACGGTATATTGTTCAATCATGAGTCCGAAAGGCGCGGCGAAACTTTTGTAACGCGTAAGATAACGTTGGCGGCCGGACGTATCGCAGAGGGACTTCAGGATCATCTGGAGTTAGGTAATCTGGATTCCCTGCGTGACTGGGGCTATGCCAAGGATTACGTGTATGCCATGTGGCTTATGCTGCAGCATGATACCCCGGAAGATTTTGTGATCGCGACCGGCAAACAGCATACCGTGCGTGATTTTACAGAAAAAGCATTTGCAGCGAACGGCATTACGCTGCGCTGGGAAGGCGCGGGACTTGATGAGAAAGGTTATGACGCAGGTACAGGAAAGATGCTTGTATGTGTGAACCCGGCGTGGTTTAGGCCGACTGATGTGGACAACCTTTGGGGCGACCCTTCTAAAGCAAAGACAGTTCTGGGCTGGGACCCTCAGAAAACCGGTTATGAAGAATTGGTTGAGATTATGGCAAAGCATGACAGAGAACTTGCAAAACGCGAAAAAGCAATGAAATCGATACAGTGAGAAAAGAGGAAGACATTTATGATGGAAAAAGACGCAAAGATATATGTTGCGGGACACCGCGGAATGGTAGGTTCTGCTATATATCGTGAACTAAAGCGCGAAGGATATACGAATATCATTACGCGTACACATAAAGAGCTTGATCTGTGCAGGCAGGATGAAGTTGAACGATTTTTTGAGAGCGAAAAGCCCGAATATGTATTTCTTGCAGCGGCAAAGGTAGGGGGAATAGTCGCTAACCAGAGCGCGCTTGCAGATTTCATGTACGACAATATGATCCTGGAAATGAATGTTATCCATTCTGCCTGGAAGAATGGCTGTAAAAAGCTTGAATTTTTAGGCTCGTCATGTATCTATCCGCGTATGGCCGCGCAGCCCATGACTGAGAGCTGCCTGCTTACCGGCGAACTGGAAAAGACCAACGAGGCTTATGCGCTTGCCAAGATAAGCGGGCTTAAGTACTGTGAGTTTTTAAACAGACAGTATGGAACGGATTATATAAGCGTAATGCCAACTAATCTGTATGGCCCGAATGATAATTATCATCCGACACACAGCCATGTGCTTCCGGCTCTTATAAGAAGATTCCATGAGGCAAAAGTATCAAATGAGGAGAAAGTTGTATGCTGGGGAGACGGCACGCCGCTGCGCGAATTCCTTTATGTTGACGATCTGGCGAATCTGTGCGTGTTTTTAATGAATAATTATTCGGGAAACGAAACAGTAAATGCAGGTACAGGAAAAGAACTTACAATTAAAGAACTTACGGCATTAGTGGCAAAGGTTGTGGGTTATACGGGAAAAATAGAGTGGGATACATCCAAACCTAACGGTACGCCGCGTAAATTGTTGGATGTTTCCAAAGCTGCCGGGCTTGGCTGGACTTATAAAACTGAACTGGAAGAAGGTATACGTCTGTCATATGAAGATTTCTTAAATAATCCTATGAGGGCGGAACGTTAAAAATTGCGGCAGATATCAGATGCATAATGTTTCGGACAGGAGGTTACTGTATGAATATTGTCTTATTATCGGGAGGATCGGGGAAGCGCCTGTGGCCGCTTTCTAATGATATTCGTTCAAAGCAGTTTATAAAAATATTTAAAAAAGAAGACGGAAGCTATGAATCGATGGTACAGAGAGTATACCGTCAGATAAAAAAAGCAGATCCTGATGCCGTGGTAACTATCGCAACAAGCAAAAATCAGGTTTCTTCAATACACAATCAGCTTGGCAATGAAGTAGGGATTTCGATTGAACCGTGCAGACGGGATACGTTTCCCGCAATTGCCCTTGCGACGGCTTATCTTGTATATAAACAGGGGATTGACCGTGAAGAATCGGTAGTTGTGTGCCCTGTAGATCCGTATGTTGAAGACGATTATTTTGAAGCGCTTAAAAATCTTGGCAGACAAGCGGATAAAGGTGAAGCAAACCTTGTGCTTATGGGAATAAAACCTTCTTATCCGAGTGAAAAATACGGATACATAATTCCGGACTCAGAGGATATTGTAAGCGAAGTCTCCGCTTTTAAAGAAAAGCCGGATTCCGATACTGCAAAAACCTATATTTCTCAGGGAGCGTTATGGAATGGCGGAGTATTTGCATATAAGTTAAAATACGTGCTTAATAAGGCGCATGAATTAATAGATTTTACTGATTATGACGATCTGTTTTCAAAATATGAAACACTTGAAAAGATTTCTTTCGATTATGCGGTTGCGGAAAAAGAAAAAAAGATTCAGGTTATGCGTTTTTCGGGACAGTGGAAGGATCTGGGAACCTGGAATACGCTTACGGAAGCCATGAAAGAATCAAGTGTTGGCGAGGCCATGATGAATGATGCCTGTAAGAATGTGCATATTGTCAATGAGCTTGGAGTGCCGATACTTGCTATGGGGCTTAATGATGTGGTGATATCGGCGGCTCCGGACGGCATACTGGTTTCGGATAAAGAGCAGTCAAGTTATATTAAGCCGTTTGTAGATAAGCTTAATAATCAGATCATGTTTGCCGAAAGATCCTGGGGGAGCTTTAGGGTGTTGGATGTAGAGTCGGAAAGCATGACAATTAAAGTTACGCTTGCAAAAGACCATAGGATGAATTATCACAGCCACAAAAACCGTGATGAAGTATGGGTAGTGGTTGAAGGTAGCGGCCGCACGATAGTTGACGGTATGGAACAGCAGGTTGCAGGCGGCGATGTAATTACTATGCAGGCGGGCTGCCGGCATACGATCATTGCCGAAACGGAATTGAAATTGATTGAAGTTCAGCTTGGTAAGGAGATTTCAGTCCATGACAAACAAAAATATCCGCTCGAATAACAAACCGTTCCTTTTAAAACCGGTTGGAAAAGATTATCTGTGGGGCGGAACAAGATTAAACGATGATTTTTCAAAAGAAATTGATATGAACCCTCTGGCAGAGACATGGGAATGTTCCACACATCCCGACGGTCCGAGTACCGTTGCAAGCGGCGCGCATAAGGGAGAGACTCTTTTTGGAGTATTAAAAAAACATCCCGAATACCTTGGAACACACCCCGGAACGATGGGCGAAGGGGAACTCCCTATACTTATTAAATTCATAGATGCAAAGAAGGATCTGTCAGTACAGGTGCATCCCGACGACAGGTATGCATACGAAAATGAAAACGGTCAGCTTGGAAAGACTGAAATGTGGTATGTTCTTGACGCTACCAGAAATGCAAAACTGGTGTATGGATTTCATCATGATGTAAATAAGGAAGAAATATACAAAAGTATCGGGGATGGAACTATAGAAAAATATCTTCAGAAAGTGCCTGTAAAAAAAGATGATCTTTTCTACATTGAGTCAGGTACTATCCATGCGATCGGAGCAGGAGCCCTGATCGCGGAAATCCAGGAAAATTCCAATCTTACTTACCGTATATATGACTATGACCGTGTTGATAAAAATGGAGAAAAAAGAGCGCTTCATGTGGACAAAGCAATGGATGTGGCCAATCTTAAAGCAAGCGCGGAGCCGAGACAGCCGCTTAGGGTCCTGAGATACAGGCAGGGATGCGCATCAGAGCTTTTGTGCCGCTGTAAATATTTTGAAGTATCAAGAATGATCGTTAATACCGAACGATGCCGCAGTCTTGTTGATTATCAGGCGGACAGCATGTCGTTTCGGGTGCTTTTATGTACTGACGGGTGCGGCTCGATATATTTTGCGCAGGATGATTCGCTGAGCTTTTTTAAGGGAGACTGTATATTTGTACCCGCCGATTCGGTAAATATTAAAATCCATGGGAAAACACAATTCCTTGACGTAAGAGGATAGAAAATATTAAGGAGAGCATTTATGGACAATATATTTTTAGAACAGTATAACAGGTGGCTTTTTTCTGTTTCGGATAAAGAGATTTTGGATGAATTAAACCAAATGTCCGATGATGAGGAAAGGATAAGGGATTGCTTTTACCGTAATCTTGCATTTGGGACCGGAGGGCTGAGAGGCGTTATCGGAGCCGGGAGCAATCGTATGAATATATATACGGTTGCAAAGGCTTCGCAGGGGCTGGCCGATTATGTTATAAAAAATTATAAACCGGAGGAGCGAAAAATTGCCGTAAGTTATGACTCAAGGATCAAGTCGGATATATTTGCAGAAGCAGCGGCGGGAGTGTTTGCCGCAAATGGCATTTCGGTATATATATACCGCCGGTTAATGCCTACGCCGTGCCTTTCATTTGCCGTACGGGAGCTTAAATGTTCTGCGGGGATTATGATTACCGCATCACATAATCCTTCAAAATATAATGGCTATAAAGTGTATGGCGCGGACGGCTGCCAGATCACTACCGAGGCAGCGGATGATATCCTTGCAGAGATTGAAAAACTGGATATATTTACGGATGTGCGAAGAATGGAATTTGAGGCTGCTTTGGATTCCGGAATAATAGAATATATTTCTGACGATGTTTATACGGCGTTTATAGAAGAAGTGAAAAAACAAAGCGTCGCGGGGAAAGATATAAAGAGGGATGCGGCAATTATATATTCGCCGCTTAACGGTACGGGTCTTAAACCTGTTTTGCGTACTCTTAAGGAAGCGGGATATACCAATATTACAGTAGTAAAGGAACAAGAAGAACCGGATGGCAATTTTCCCACGTGTCCTTACCCGAATCCTGAAGTGAGGGATGCGATGTCTTTGGGAATAAAATATGCCGAAAGATATAATGCGGACCTTTTTCTTGCAACAGACCCTGACTGCGACCGTGTAGGCATTGCGGTTAAGGATGAGAGCGGGCATTACGTTCTGTTATCAGGAAATGAAGTGGGAATATTATTATTGGATTTTATATGCGCACGCCGTATGGAGATGAAAGCCATGCCTGCCGATCCGGTATGTATTAAAACGATCGTTACCACGGATATGGCGGAGCGAATTGCTTCTGATTATGGCGTAAGGACTATTAATGTGCTTACGGGATTTAAATTCATTGGAGAACAGATTGGATTTCTTGAAGAAAAGGGTAAAGAGGATTCGTATATTTTTGGATTTGAAGAAAGCTATGGTTATCTGTCCGGCTCATATGTGCGCGATAAAGATGCGGTGGACGGCGCGTTTCTTATATGTGAAATGTTTTCGTATTACAAAGATAAGAAAATTACTCTTATGGATAAGTTAAATGAGCTGTATGAAAAATACGGATATTATTTTAATACGCTTCATTCCTATGAGTTTGAAGGCTTTGAGGGCGCAGCCAAAATAAAGGAAATCATGGAAAGGTTCCATGCGGGACTTGAAGTGATCGGATCTAAAAAAGTTGTTGAATGCCGGGATTATTCTAAAGGTATCGGCGGGCTTCCCAAATCCGACGTCCTTAAATATATGTTGGAAGGTAATTGTTCAGTCACTGTACGCGCTTCGGGAACTGAACCGAAATTAAAAGTATATATTTCCGTAAACGCCGAAACTAAAGAAGATGCGGCAGCATGTGAAAAGCAGCTTTTCGCTTATATAGATCGTTGTATTAAACCTTAGAAAATTCGGTGTAATAATCAGCGCCTATGGTCTAATACAACGTCAAAGTATACTCTTTTACTGATAAAATTTTATACAGTAAAGGAGTAGTTCTTATGGGTAATATAAAAAGGGATCAAAGTATTGACGAGATAATAGGAAACAATGTGAAAATATTCCGTAAGATGAATAGCATAGAGCGGAAAGACCTGGCGGAAAAATTTCACATTTCGGATGACGCATTGTACAGGATCGAGAGAGGCGAAACAGGTTTGTCCGGTGAATATGCATATATTCTTGCCAATGAATATAATTGTGATATGAATTTTATTTATGGGCAGATCCCCGCTTCTGAATTTGCCGCAAAAAGTATGGAAAGTAATATCGAAACCATCAAAGCTTCTGCTGACAGGAAGAATGTTATACACATGATTTCGCGTATGCTTAAATTTGCAGCAGAGATTCTGGATGGTGAAAAATAAATTAAGTAAGGTCACAAAAAGCCCTGCCGGATATTTTATGGATATCCCGCAGGGCTTTTATGAAAACTACCAAAGATCAGATGATGTCATTTTTTACAGCCGACATATCAGTATTGAGCCAGAGATACTCCGATAGAGCCCATATGAGATTTTTTGGCTTGGGCTTCTGCGACAGCGTAGTATTAAAAAATTTGTTCAGCGCTTCCCTGTTTCCGTGCCGCCATATATCATCCGCAGCCCTGCTGAGTGATTTCTCAATGGAACGGATGGTCTTGCCGGACATTTTGGAAATTTCCACGCATATAAGTTTCATCTGCGGTTCGGCCGGCTGGTATGACAGTGCAATATAAACGCCGCAGCACAGGATATAATAACATTCCCTTCCGCGGTTGCCGCTTATGTTTGAAACAAGTTCTTTAATCTTTTTCATGTCATTTCCATCGTTAGTCATATTTTAAAACCTCCTTCGTATTTTATTGACATTATTTTATGTATAAATACAAAAACGGACAAGGAACTGAAAGGTATGGTTCGGTTAAATAAATCTTAAAATTTCAATTAATATCAAAAAAGTTGTTGCATTACAGCAAGTGATGTGTTACAATAATAAGCAATCTGAAATTTCAGTTTTTTCAAGTAAGGCATGACAGTGCCTTTCAAAGCAAGACTACATGGCTGTATCGGCCGTAATCAGGATGATGCAGGTACATTATATATCCTGCGGTTTAAAAGCAAAAAAGTATTACAAAGTTCTTGTAAACAAAAAGGTTTTATGTTATACTATAAGTAACAGAGAAATACCCGCCGTTAATTCGGCATTGCAGTAGTGAGGTGACCCTTTGGGAGCAAAAGATACGGTAACAACTAAATATATGCGTCAAAATGAAGTCTTTGCCGATACATTTAACTATTATGTATATGGCGGGACGCAGGTTATAGATCCGGACAGCCTGTCTGAACTTGATACCCGTGAGACAGACGTCCCTTACGGCGGCGAAAAGGGCGCAAAGCAGCCCGTCCAGAAGAACAGGGATGTGGTAAAATCAGCAGTCGTGATGAAGGATGACCGTGCAGCCTACCTGCTTATGGCAATAGAGAACCAGTCCAACATCCATTATGCCATGCCGGTAAAAAACATGGTCTATGATGCGCTGCAGTATGCAAAACAGGTAGAGATAGCAGCATCTTCCCATAGGATGTCCGGCGATTATAAACATGCAGCAAGCGATGAGTACCTGTCAGGTTTTATGAAAGACGACCGTCTGCTGCCTGTAGTAACCTT
>CANQDW010000074.1 GCA_947593975.1 uncultured Lachnospiraceae bacterium | reverse complement strand
TGTGCCGCAGATCGATACATAACCTTCATCATCGATATCGATCTTAACGTCGCATCTGTCAATAATTGCATTGATCGTCTTTCCGCGCTGTCCGACAACGTCGCCAATCTTTGCGGGATCGATCTTGATCTGTGTGATCTTAGGTGAATAAGGTCCGACCTCAGGCCTTGGCTCAGCGATGCACTTGGTAAGCACTTCGTCGATAATATATGTCCTTGCCTCTTTGGTACGCGCTATGGCCTTTTCGATAATCTCTCTTGTAAGTCCATGGATCTTAATATCCATCTGTATAGCTGTGATACCTTTATGTGTACCCGCAACTTTAAAGTCCATATCTCCAAAGAAGTCCTCAAGTCCCTGTATATCGGTAAGTATGATATAATCATCATCCGTTTCGCCGGTAACAAGACCTACTGATATACCTGCAACGGGCGCTTTAATAGGAACGCCGGCTGCCATAAGTGACAATGTTGAAGCGCATATGCTTCCCTGTGATGTTGAACCGTTTGACTCAAGTACTTCAGATACGGTACGTATAGCGTACGGGAATTCCTGTTCATCAGGAAGCACCGGTACGAGCGCTCTCTCAGCAAGAGCTCCGTGTCCGATCTCACGTCTTCCCGGTCCTCTTGAAGGTTTGGTCTCGCCTACAGAGTATGAAGGGAAGTTATAATGATGCATATATCTCTTGGTCGTTTCATTGAGATCAAGACCGTCAAGCCTCTGTATATCGGCAAGAGGTCCAAGGGTAGTAATCGTAAGTACCTGCGTCTGTCCTCTCTTAAACATACCGGAGCCATGCGTCCTCGGAAGCACGTCGATTTCTGCGGAAAGAGGTCTTATTTCCGTGATCTGTCTTCCGTCAGGACGTTTATGGTCTTTAAGGATCATCTTACGCACTGTTTTCTTCTGGAATTTGTATACGGCGTCGTCAATGAGTTCAACCCAGTCGGGATGCTCTTCTTCATAACGCTGTTCAAGGCTTTCCTTGATCTGCCGTATATTCTCTTCCCTTACCCGCTTTTCATCCGTAAATACGGCTTCTTCCATTTTCTCAGGTGTAACAAACGCTACCATATCGTCATACATATCTTCAGGAGTATCGATATGGATATAATCATGCTTTGGCTTGCCGCATTCGGCAACGATGGTATCTATAAACTCTATTACTTTCTGATTGACTTCATGAGCCGCAAATATCGCTTCGATCATTTTATCCTCAGGGATTTCATTGGCCCCTGCTTCGATCATGATAACTTTTTCCCTTGTAGAAGCAACCGTAAGGGCAAGATCTGAAATCTCCCTCTGCGCGCTTGTAGGATTAAATACAAGTTCTCCGTTTACCATACCTACCTGCGTAGACGCCGTAGGTCCGTCAAAAGGTATATCCGATATTGCCGTAGCAATAGCCGAACCAAGCATAGCGGTAAGTTCAGGGCTGCAGTCCTGATCCACGCAGAGAACAAGGTTGTCAAGAGTAACGTCGTTTCTGTAATCTTTCGGGAACAGAGGTCTCATAGGCCTGTCGATAACACGTGATGTGAGCACGGCATTTTCAGACGCTTTTCCCTCTCTCTTAATGAATCCTCCCGGAATCTTTCCTACTGAATATAATTTTTCCTCGTATTCAACGCTGAGCGGGAAGAAATCAATCCCGTCTCTTGGCTTTTCGGAAGCGGTTGCAGTAGAAAGCACAACAGTATCGCCATAATGCATAAGCGCCGCGCCGTTAGCCTGCGCAGCCACGCGTCCAACGTCAACGGTAAGCGTTCTTCCTGCAAGTTCCATTGTAAATGATTTGTACATAGCTTTTCTCCTTTTCATAAATAAATTTGCAGGATATGCCGAAACCACTTCAAAATATATCACTAAATCAGGGTAATATACTTTGAAGAAGTCTCGGAATAATTATCCTGCATTGCGTTATAAATGTATAAAAGAACTGTGCATGATAAGGTTATCATGCAGCAGTTCCATTATAAACAATTATTTACGTAATCCAAGTCTTTCAATGAGCGTACGGTATCTTTCGATATCATTCTTCTTGAGATACTCTAAAAGGTTTCTTCTCTGACCAACCATCTTAAGAAGTCCGCGCCTTGAATGGTGATCCTTCTGATTGATCTTAAGATGTTCTGTAAGATTACGGATCCTCTCGGTAAGAAGCGCAACCTGAACCTCAGGTGAACCTGTATCTCCCTCTGATTTGCCGTACTCCTTAATGATCTCTGCTTTTCTTTCTTTTGACGTCATTGTCTATATCCTCCTAATCTTTAATATACACCATCACCCGGAAGCGGTCGGAGTGTCCATAATCTAAGTGACGGTAAAAGCAAGCTTTTCATAAAAAGCCTTTTATATAATAGCATGAGAAAATAAAGTTGTAAAGTGAAATTTTAATTCAGTGGTTTACGTATTTTTTAAAACTGTAAAATCTTTCCGGCTTTCATTTTCAGCAGCTTCCTGTAGACTGAAATCCTGGATTTTGGAACTTTGATTTTTGCTTTTGGTGAAATATTTTTAAAAATATTTTTGCCCGCAGTTCTAAGCTTTGTCCCTTTCAGGCTGATTTTCTTCAGCTTTTTGTCGTTCATAAATACTTTGTCGCCGAATTTTGTAACTTTTTTCCCAATTACCACGCTTTTAAGTTTCGTGCAATTATAAAAAGCTTTCTTCTTAATCGCCTTTACATTATTCCCAATCTTTACTGTCTCAGCTTTTTTATTATTTTTAAAGGCTCCTTTTTCAATTTGCTCCACATTGTAGGTATATCCGTTCCATTTTACCTTAAGCGGTATGGAAATGCTTTTCTTCTTTTTTGCTGCTCCTATTACCGATACTGCGCCAAAAGCCCTGCCTGATGAAGCTGTTTTTATGATTTTATACTTAAGGTTCTTATAACTGAATACAGTATTATTATCTGCGGATACAGTACCGTCATTTATAGGAGACGTTATGGCGTTATCCTTTGTGTCCTCCTTTGTGTCCTCTTTTGTGTCATCCTTTGTGTCCTCCTTTGTGTTCCTGTGGGAAATCCTGCAATTTTATTCCCTCACCTGTTCCAATCACCAACGTATATTGACCAGCTTCGAATGGTTTGTTTATCATGAATTCAAAGGAAGTCTTTCCGTCTTTCAGGGAATACTGATCCAGATATTCAATGTATTCCAGGTTATTTTCCCAATCATTGATATTTTTATTCCACCCCGGACGGTAGCAAACGACAGATATTTCACTATTGCCAAGTGTTTTGCTGTTTATCTGAACTCTGGCTGTATCTTGTCCGGTAATGGAAACATTTATTTCGGAATGTGCCGTGTCTGCGCCTGCAGCTTTGAAATATCCCGTATTTGTATCCGGCTGCATTATATACGCATTGGCTGTGTTTGTATTGCCCGTAGAATATGGAAATAATTCTGTGCTTACCGTACGGACTTCGAATACACCTCCAGCCGTATAGCCCTGCGCATTTGAACGGTAAGTTACTGTGACTTTCTCTTTTCCGTCCGTAAGGCGGCTGGGAATCTCCAGATAATAATATTCCCATGGATCGTTTGGCCTGTTGTAATTCAAAGTATAAGTGCCAAGAAGCTCATTATCCACTAAAATATCAAATGTTCGGATTTTATTATTGCTGTACTCATTTCCGTAAAAGACACTTAATAAATAATTCACAGAGGTGGGCTTTACCTTTAAGTCATAGCTAAAGGAAGAAACATCCTCCGCACTGCGCCACCCTTTTTCCTGCCACGTGCCGCTTAGGGAATTTCCTGTTATCTGCAGATTATGTGCAGCTTCAGACTGCGGGTCATTCGGCTGCACCATATCATAAGAGGCGCTGTCAAGGCGTTCTGTAAAGGCATCTTTTTCACCTACCGACGAATCATATTGCTGCGGCGTATACAGGTTCCAGTAAACCATATACTTTTCGGATATAAATTCAAAAAACGGTTTTAAAGTAATGGATTTTGCTCCCGGCTGCAGAATGTCATTAATGGAAAACCTCAGTTTTCCGGACGTATCTTTCTTTAAGATTTCAGCAGGGTTCCTTGTTTCTGTCACGATATACGGGACTTCCATGTTTCCAAGCTCTCCGGCAAGAAGAATCGGGCCGTATTTAAACGCAACTACTTTACCCTGCGTATCCTCTCTGGAAACATACAGGCTGTAATCCATAGGCATAGTGAGCTTAATCTTATCTCCTGCTTTCCATGCGTTTATTATCGTTACATATCCGTCCTGACCTGGCATGCTGTCAACTGCTTTGCCGTTTACCGTTATCTGCGGGTCTTTTGCCCACTTTGGAATTCTGATTTTTACCGGAATCTCTTTTCCCTGCGCCTGCTCAAATAAAAGTGTCGACTCATCCGAATAAGGAAAATCTGTCGTTTGTTTTAAAAGAATTCCTTCTTTCTCAAGCTTCAGCTGTGAATCAATAAATAAATTCACGCAGAGCCCATCCCCTGCCTGTGTATAGATCATTCTGTAGAACCTGCCCGGATTTTCCATACCGGTTCCTTCACAGCAGCTGAAATCCTGAAAATGTTGGCGGTAAGTTTTATGCCCTCCCATCGTCAAATCAATATTGTACGTTTTATCGCCAACCTGATTCTGTGAGCCCAGAATATGGTTGTACAGGGCATTTTCATAATATTCAATATATTCCGTCTTAGGCTCCATGGAATATAAGTACTCCGTCAGTTTAAGCATATTATAGACATTGCAGGTTTCCGTAGAGTCAACGGAGCGCGGCTCTGTACCAAGCTCCGTAAAAAACTCTTTGTCGCAGTTGCCGCCTGTTGCATAGGAACGGTCATACACTACAAAATGCCAGAAATTTTCCGCAACGTTTTTGTAGTACTCATCTCCTGTCAGCTGATATATCTTGGCTGCGCCGATCATTTTAGGAATCTGGGTATTGGCATGAAGACCGCTTAAGTTATCTTCCCCTCTGGACAGCGGATCCATGATCCTTTTATGGCTGAATCTTTTTGCCAGTATGAGATAGTCTTCGTTTCCGGTAATTTCATATAACTGTGCAAAGGATTCGTTAATGCCTCCATATTCGCCTTCCAGCATATAATCCATTCGTTCATCGGAAAGCTTGTCCGTTCCATTTTTGGCATAGGCAGCCATGCCTTCCGCAATTCGCAGTGTTTCTTCATTTCCCATATACAGGTATGCGTCAATCAAACCACCGTAAATTTTATGTATGGAATACCACGGCGCCCACATACCATCTAAATAAGCATTGTTATACCCGCCTGCCCAGAATGTATCCGGATTATCAAACACATTATCCATTTGGCTTTTGGGAGCGCCGCCTACATATCCGTCGTCATACTGCGCTTCCCCTATAAGATAAACCAAACGGTCTACCCGGTCTTTAAAATCTTCGTCGCCTGTCTGCATATACATGGAAACACAGGCGGACAGATAATGACCTACACTATGTCCAGGCAGTCCGCCGCCTTCCCAGCCTCCGTAAACCTGTGCCGGCGACTTAGAACTCATATTGTTGACATACAGCGATGCTGCCAGTCTGTCAACATCATAATATTTAAGATATTTTGCGCCGATTTCAAGCTGTTCCTTAAAATAAGAGTCTCCTGTCAGGTTCACATCATATCCGCTAAATAAAGATGCGTTTGCCAGCGTTTCTATTACATTGCCATACAAATCCGTCTTTTTTGCTGCTGTAGTCAGCGGAATACGGGTCTCTGCCTGCCAGGCAAAAGCTTTAAACATTGCGCAGTCTGATAACTTTTCATTTGAAAGAGGTAATGTAATCGCGGTTTCTTCCCATATATCAGGCTGTAATTTTAGATGTCTGCTTTCTTTCAGCAGAATCCTTCCTTCCGCATCATACGCCGCAAATATTGCGATTACATTTTGAATCGTCCGACCCTGGTTTAAAAGTTTATATTCTGCATCTATCCCTTCCGCTTCTGGCTGCACCCGGTTAATGATAATATTGGCTGTAAGGTCATCCGTAATGGAATAATTTCTGCCGATACTTTCTGCAGAAACCGTATCTGTTCTGCTTAAATTTCCCAATACGTCAAAAGGTGCATATAAAAACGCTAAACAAAGACTTAATATAACTAAAAATATACTTTGCACTTTCTTTTTTAATTTCATCTTAATCGCCCCAAACATTATGTTAAATTATTTTTTTGATGATATCTTCTTTATTTTCGAGTATTTTCCGTATACCTTTTCCCCTGCGGAATCTATTTTATATGCCTTAACCTTTACATAATAAATCTTTTTGCTTTTTATATTTTTTAAGATTGCAGAACCTTTTTTAACATTTATCGTCTTAGTTTTCTTTTTAAGCTTCTTATCGGTTCCGTATACAACCTTATATCCGTCAACTTTACCTGAAACCTTAAATTTAACAACTATTTTTCCGCTTTTCTTCCTTACAACGGATTTTATTTTAGGTTTTGCCACCTTAACTTTCTGTCCATTTGCATATGGATCCGTGATGTCATTGTTTAAAACAGGCTGTTTGGTCTGATCGGCATTAACCGTCGGCGCAGATGAGGGAGAAATCTCCTCGCTTTTTCGTACGATTGACAATCTCGGTGAAAATGCGGGTCCCGTTTCTTTCGTTCCTATGTTAATGTCATATCCGTCGGCAGTCTCATTTAACCCAAATGAAATCATTTTCTCATCCGGATACTTGCTTATGTATTCCTTTACGAGTTCTGTAACATCTATCTTTACTTCGCTTAGTCCGCCCGACGTAGGGATAAACACATCTGACAATGCATATTTCGGATCAGCCGGATCATACAGCATATTCGGTCTTGTATCTGCGGTAACGCTTAGTTCTTCCCAATCAGATGATGCAAGCACTACTTTTATCTGTTCTCTTTTGTTTTTAACAAATTCATCATCTACAATCCATATCGCTGACGGGTCGCCCTCATCTTTTTCGCTCAGATAGACAAGCGACAGATAAGCTTCGGCAATGTCTCCCGAACCTTCCGTACATTCTGACAGATCATATTTTATAAGTCCCATTTTGTTGTCGGCGTTTTCGTCAAATGTACCGTCGCCAATCAAGCCTTCATCGTAATCTTTGTCGCGGCGAAGATACATATACGGACTGTCTCCGTAATTATCGTTATAATTACGTGTGAATAATGATGTGTCTGCAACAGGTTCTCCTCCCGGCCTGTCTGCCAGAGGGTCTTCATGAGATGCAAGATATTCCAGTTTTTCTGAAGAAAACGGTACTACTATGATTTTGCTTCCATGGTCGTCTCCGCCTTTGTCGTTGTCTTTTATTGTATCTATTACAGAAAATATCATGGCTTTTACATTATCATTTTCAATATACACATTGGGACGCTCTACCTTATACCAGTTATTGACCGTTCCATCTTCATATTTTATAAAGTCATGATCCGGGGTATATGCCGCTCCGGTATGAAGCTGCCATCCGTCAATACCATTTTCCGAAGTAAGGTAATATGCAATACGCGCGTCCCACTTGTTGACTACTATATGGAACATTCCGTTTGAATACCATGTCACTGCGTCTTCAACGCATTGCGCGCTTACAGGCATACCCGGAACCTGCGACCACAATCCCTTGACATGCACCGTCCATTGATCTTTAAGGGAATCTGTAGTTGCAATATCTCCGTATCTGTTTATGGCAACGTAGCCTCCGTTCGGATTAACGGCAATGCTCACATTAACCAGACCCATATCACGGCTTGTTTTCATAACGCCCTTATTGCCGTTATCAACAAGCTCCCACGGACCTTCTATATCCTTTGCAATATGTATGCTTCCGTTTGCCGGGCTGTAGCCTGCATAACCTACGCCTTTATGCACATCCGAAACACATACGGCATAACGATAACCCTCTTCGTATAAAGGATCGTTCTCGCATATGCAGAATGAAAAAACATTATGCCCTGCGCCATCATAGTAATCCGGCCAAAGAACTCCCTTATCCTCATAAGGGCCATATAAGTTGTCGCTTACTGCATAAATCGCTTCAGACTGAAACCATCCTTCGTGTCCAAGACGTTCCGGCCATCTGCTTCCGAACATATAAAACCTGCCGTCATCGCCTTTAATGATTCCGCCGTCCCAGTAAGTGTATGACTCCAAATTTCTGTCTTCAAGACCGTTATCCTGATCGCGCGGTCCCACGTCAACCGCGCCCCAGCAGTCTTCATTTAATCCGCCTATGATAGGCATAGGCTCAAAACAATCTACAAACTTTGTCGCGGGCACCTCTTCTGCTTTCGCTTTGTCTGTGTCCTTCGGAGATATGCTCATTCCTGCGAAAAATACTACTATCACTGCCATTATGATATATACAGCAATTACTTCTTTTGACATGTTTTTCATCCTCTCTTATCTGCAAATATTTATAGGTAACAAGTTCATTATATCTTTATGGATAAAAAACAAAAATGGCATATTGCGTTAATATAATGACTAATAGTGCATACATTTATTTCTTTGTTTGGAATTAAACATTTAAAATTTCTACTGCCTTTACTACATATGCAAATCCTTCTGGTTCTAGATTCCGAATTTTACCAAGTTTTTTATATTTTGATTTAGATATATTTGCATTATGATATTCATCTACATTACTTATTTTTTGAATCGGAACATTATGTAATATACAAGCCGCTATATACATTACTTTGCAGGCTTTTAGAATTGCTATTTCGGCATTAAACTTTCCATCAAATATGTGCGTTGCTATTTTCTTTATTCCACTTAAAAATAGATTGTAATCTTTTCCAATAGTTCCTCTGCTTGCAATGCTTGCTGCCGAATCTATTGTGTCCCAGAGTACATCTTCTATTGAAAAATTTCCGCCTCGATATGATATTTCTGCTTTAACCGTGGACATATAAGAATTATAAACATCTTCATAATTATTAAATTCATCAAACAAACATGAGACATCATACATCTGCTTTATAATTTCAAGTTCTTTGTCTATTCCAAGTGGAACGCCTGTCGTATGTGGTGCAAATGCCGTAAGTTTATCTCCCATGATACAATCAACCGTTGGCATTGTTACCTTTTCATATGGTTCTTTCGTTATAATCAGCATATTGTCAATAGGTTTTTTAATCAACCGTGCATAATTATTATATTCATATAAAACATCCAACAATATATAGAATTCTTTTCCAAATGCAGGTGAATCATATAAAAATTGATAGTGTCTCTTTTCTATATTGTATCTCCCGATTCGTACTTTCTGTTCCACACTTTTAAAAGGAAAAATTTTCGATGCTTCTTCAATATATTGTCCCACATTTGTTCCCGGTTCAACTACAATGTCAATATCTGTTGACAATCTCTTTGGGTGCTTTAATAACAAAGTTAAACTTGTTCCACCTTTAAAAACAAATGGTAATCCTACTGTGACTAGTTTCATTTTTCTTATCACCTATCCAAAAAGCCTTGATTTTTAAGGCTTCTTGCCTTTCTCTTATATTTATACTACACCATTTACTACACCATTTAAATAATTTTGAGCATTTTTTCAACATTTCTTACTTCTTTTGTTTTTTCATCATCCGTAACATGTACGTACAAGTCCATGGTAGTCCTTATATTTGAGTGTCCCAAAATAATTTGCAATGT
>CANQDW010000073.1 GCA_947593975.1 uncultured Lachnospiraceae bacterium | reverse complement strand
CAGCATGTGAAAAAGGGAGACGTGCTTGCGACACTTATAGGCGCGACGGACAATACGATATATGGCGATATCGCAGATAATATAGAAAATTCGAAAAAAAATAACGAAGAGAGCAATCTTATAATGGAATACGATATAGACATTATGAAGGCGGAAAGCAGGGTATTGTCGGATAAGATAAAAAAGGCGTCGGGAAAAGAAAAAAAGCAGCTCGAAAAAGAAAAAAAGATAAAAGAAGCGGATATAGCGATCGCAAAACAGCAGCTGTCCGACCAGAAAGAACTGCAGAGTATGGACCTTGAAGAATTAAACCGCAAAAAAAAGGAAGCAGAAAAAGATATTAAAAAATATTTCTTATATGCGGATATGGACGGTACTGTTACATATATATCAAAAAGCAAGGGCGACCAGGTAAACAGCGACGCATTTGTGATGGCTGTTTCAGATGAAAACCGCAAACAGATCAAAGGTGAATTTATAAGCAGCTCCGATCTGAAAAAGGCTGATAAATACTATGTGAAATATAACGATAAGGAATACGGGATAACGCAGCTTCCGTATGATGCCGAAGAGGTGGCGCAGATCATAGCAAATGAGGAAACGGCATATGTTTATTACGATCTGGAAGACCAGAACGCGGAATTTCAGATAGGGGAGTATGTAAATATGTGCGCGGTATCGGGATACTGCAGCGATGCGCTCGTTATTCCGGTCAATGCGCTTTATAAAGAATCGGGTACGTATTATGTATATAAAAAATCGGGAGATACGAAAGTAAAGACAGAAGTTACCGTCGGCACGACTACGCCCTCTTATGTACAGATAACGGACGGCATAAAGGAAGGGGATGAAGTATATGTGCAGCAGTGATATATTTAGGAAAAAGAAGCTTATACTTATCTGCATCATCTTTGCATTTATGCTGTCGGCATGCGCGGATCCGTCAAATAAAGAAACTGCGCAGCCGGTATCGAATGAAGAAACCGCGCAGCCGGCAGATAAAAGGACAGAGGCTCCCGATTCAGACGAAGTGCTTTTGTATAAGGAAGCGTTAAAGGATAATGCTTCCCCGGGTGAAGATAATAATTACGAGATAACGCAGGTAAGGCGAGGAGATTTTAAATATGAGATGTTTGCGATAGGAAGCGTGGAATACAGGGATCTATATTACGAAACAATGGAAACTGAAGAAGCAGAGATAGTAGAATACAAAGTTTCGACAGGAGATAAAGTAAATAAAGGAGATGTAATACTTGAATATAATCCCGTATATGACGAAGCGAGTTATAAGCAGAGGAAGGCCGCGATAGAACAGCAGGAAAAGGAATACGCCGCGGGATATGATACGAGGCGCGCGGAAATAATAAAAGCGGAGCATGAGCTTAAAGAAATAAAAGACGACAATGAAAAAGAGATCAAACGTCTCGAGATAGAAAAACTTAAGCTTGCGTTGAAAAAATATCAGGAGACGTCAGATGACCTTGCCAGACAGAAGGCCGATCTGGCGGAATACAGCGAGGGTATGAAAAAAACGAAGATCGTGGCGTCGCACAGCGGTTACATAATGGAACTTGCCCAGACGGAAAACGAAAACATATTATATAAAGGCAATGTCGTGGCAGTTATCTCGCCTAAAAAAGATTACTGCATTAAGGTAAATGACACAACGCACGGAATGCTCAGGTATAATGCGGACGTTACAATATCGGTGGCAGGAAAGCAGGGCGGAGCGGATATACAGATGCCGGGGAAAGTTGTTATGTGCTCCAACATACTCACTTACGGCAACACAACGGAAGAAGCATATGTAGAGATACTTGATGAACCGAAAGGCGTTGACTGGTCAGGCGCGATAAAAATATATTTTGAAAGCAAGGCTTTAAACGATGTGCTGCTGTTAGATTCAAAAGCAGTGTTATTTGAGAACAAAAGTGAAGGCAGCAATGCAGTTTCAGTGCCTTATGTGTATATATACAAGGACGGCGGTATATTTAAGAGATATATACAGGTTTTCGGGAGCAACAACAAAGACTACCTTGTTCTTTCGGGACTTGACGAAGGTCAGGAAGTAGCCGTATACAACAAATAGAAAGGCAGGAACACGGTAAATGATAAGATTTATGCTGCAGAAGCTTCTGTACAAGAAGTGGATGGTTATCAGTCTTTTGATTGGTAATATCTTATTGATCGCGATAGCGTGCAGTAATCCTATGTATAAAAATGCTTCACTGCAGAGAACGTTAAAAAAATCATTTGGGGATTACATAGAACAGGAAGGCGTATATCCGGGAGTTGTTGCGGTTGAATCTGCAATGACGAAAGATCAGTCCAATGAATCCGATTACCTTATGATGTCCGAACTTTCAGACACGGTATTAAAGGACATAGGACTTGAGCAGACGGATTGCGTGAAAATGATCTCAACAATGAAATCAAACGCCGCGTCGATCATGGGCAGGGAGGATAATACCAAATCACATACAATGAGGATATCTTCAATGACGGGTATAGAAGACCATATAAAGCTTTTGGCGGGACGCATGTATGACACTTCTGTCAAAGACGGGGTTATTGAAGCGATAGTGAGCCAGAAGACTTTTGTGGATGCCAATCTCATACTGGATGAAGTAATGGAATTTAAAGATGAGATGGGAAAAGACGGAAAACCCGTCGATGTAAAAGTAGTAGGGGTATTTACCAACAGTGAAGCGGAAGATTCCTACTGGGTAAAAAGCCCATCGGATTATGCGACCGAATGTTTTATTTCGCCCGAATTGTTTGAGGCGCAGTTTATTAATACAAATAAGCAGCTGTATAATGTGGAAGCGCTCTGGTATATGTTTTTTGATTATGAAAAACTTGAACCGGCGGATGTAAAGAAAGTCGTAAAGAACACTGAAAAATATGTGGATAAGTACAATACCAAGACGGCGCGTTTTGATGAGCCGGCATATCTTCCGGTACTGAGGGACTTTATATTGTCGCAGAACAAGATCGTGGCAACGCTTCTTATCCTGCAGGTTCCGGTCCTTGTTCTTTTGTGCGCGTTTATATTCATGATTTCAAGGCAGATGCTGGATCTGGAACAGAACGAGATCGCGCTTCTTAAAAGCCGGGGTTCAAGCAAATCGCAGATAATTACGATATATCTGCTGCAGTCGGCGGCAATAGCGCTTGTAAGCGCAGTCATTGCGCTTCCGTTCGGGGCGTTTTTGTGCAAGGTGCTCGGTTCGGCAAACGGATTTTTGGAGTTCGTACACAGAGGTTCGTTAAAGGTAAGGATGGACTGGCAGGTTATATTGTACGGACTGGCGGCGATAATAGTGTCTGTCGCAGTCATGGTGCTTCCTGTATTTAAAGATGCAAATATTACAATAGTCAATTATAAACAGCAGAAAAATAAAGTCAAAAAGCCGTTGTGGCGCAGGGTATATCTGGATGTTATACTTTTTGCCGTATCGGTCTATGGGATATATTCGTTTAATGACAGAAAGGAAAATCTTATATTCAGGGTATTGTCGGGAGAATCCATCGATCCGATGCTGTTTTTGTGCGCATCGCTGTTTATCATAAGCGCGGGTATCGTTGCTTTGAGGATACAGCCCGTGATAGTAAAAGCCGTGTATCTGATATCCAAGAAATTTTTGCGGCCGGCGGCGTTTGCATCGTTTCTCCAGATACTCAGGAGCAGGGGAAAACAGAGGTTTATGATGGTATTTCTTATACTTACCGTAGCTCTTGGAATATATAATACGACGGTCGCCCGCACAATACTTTCCAATGCGGAAAAGAACCTTGAATATAAAGACGGAGCCGATATTGTATTTAAAGAAGTGTGGAAGGATAATTCGGCGTTTCTTGTTTCGACTGCAACATATGAAGCGGATGAGAATCTGGAGCTTACATATACGGAACCGGATTATTCAAGATTTGAAGGATTGTCAGGGGTACAGTCGGCTGCGCGTGTGCTGAGGGAGGATGTGACGATTTCGGGATACAAAGAACAGGAGCCGATCAGCATATCCTTAATGGGGATAAATACGAAAGAATTTGGGGAAACGGCTAATTTTGATCCCGCGCTTTTGCCGGAGCACATAAATACATATCTGAACGTACTCGGCTCCAATATGGAGGCGGTTCTCTTATCAATGAATTTCCATACGATACTGGAGTATGATATAGGTGATAAGATCGAATATGCAAATGAAGACGGAGACGTTATATCGGCAGTCGTATATGGATTTTTTGATTACTGGCCTTCATATATGCAGACAGATTACAGTATCACGGACGAAGGGACTTTGGCTGAAAACGAACAGTATCTTATTGTGGCTAATCTTTCCAGAGTGCAGGAAATGTGGGGAGTTACGCCGTACCAGGTATGGCTTAAAACAGACGGTTCGTCGCAGTTTATATATGATTACGCGGAAGAAACGGATCTGGCGTTTACCGAATTTAGCGATACCGCGGCCGATATGGTGGATATAAGGAACAATACGCTGTTTCAGGGAACGAACGGGATTTTGACAATGAGTTTTATAGTTGTGCTTATATTGTGCTGCGCAGGGTTCCTTATATACTGGATTTTGTCAATACGCCAGAGGGAGCTTTTGTTTGGCGTGTTCCGCGCAATGGGAATGAAAAAGAGTGAGATCATAAGTATGCTTATAAATGAACAGATATTCAGTTCGGGACTCTCTGTTGTAATAGGAGCCGTTATAGGGATTCTGGCTTCAAGATTTTTCGTACCGCTTGTACAGATATTTTATTCCACTACGGAACAGGCAGTGCCGCTTGTGGTAGTAAATAAGAGCATAGACATGATAAGGCTGTTTGGCGTTATAGGGGTTGTGATTTTGATCTGTATGGTAATACTTGCGGTTATAATTACAAGGATAAGAATATCACAGGCGTTGAAACTGGGGGAGGATTAATATGGCATCGATTATTGAAACCCACAATATTGTGCAGAGCTTTCCTGTATCGGATGGTGAATTTTATGCTCTGAAGAATATCAATATAAGTATTCCCGAAAAGAAAATGACAATATTGAGAGGACGTTCGGGTTCGGGCAAAACTACGCTTATGAACCTTCTTGGCGCGCTTGACAGGCCAAAGTCCGGCAGTATCATTTTTGGCGGCGAGGATATAACGTCAATGTCCGAGCGGGGCCGGGAAGAAATAAGGAAAACAAAGATTGGATTTGTATTCCAGTCCGTAGCTCTTATACCGATAATGACGGCTTATGAAAATGTGGAATTTGCATTAAGGCTTTCGGGGTATAAGGGAAATAGGAAAGAACGAGTATTGGAGTGCCTTAAAATGGTGGGGCTTTTAAAAAGGGCGGGACATATGCCGGAGGAGCTTTCCGGAGGAGAACAGCAGCGTGTTGCGATAGCAAGGGCAATCGCGCATAAACCGGAGATAATATTTGCAGACGAGCCTACTGCCGAACTTGATTCGGGCACCGGGCTTCAGGTTATAAGGATATTTAAGGAGCTTGCCCAAAACGAGGGGATAACGATAGTTATGACTACCCATGATACGGGTCTTATGGGCGCTTCCGATCAAATATATGAACTGGAGGATGGTGAAATTGTTGAAAAAGATAAAGAAAGAGAATAATAATGAGATCACCACGGACAGCGATGTGAGGATTAATCCCGATGCGATGATTGAGTGCGATAACCTCGTGAAAATATATAAGACCAAGGATATAGAAGTTCTTGCCCTGCAGGGGCTTGACCTTATGGTAGAGCGCGGCGAGCTTATGGCGATAATCGGCAACAGCGGAAGCGGCAAGTCTACGTTCCTTAATATGATCGGCGGTCTTGACAGGCCGAGCGCCGGACGTCTGTATGTGGACGGAAGGAATCTGTTCCGCCTTACAGAAGACGAGCTTGTCGAGTATAAGAAAAGCACGGTAGGATTTGTATGGCAGAATAATGCAAGAAACCTTCTCCCGTATCTTACGGCGGTTGAGAATATAATGACGCCTATGCTTTTTACAAAGGAAGAAAATAAAAAGGAACGCGCTTTAAGCCTTCTTGAAATGGTTGGATTAAGCCATAGGAAGAACAGCAGGTTAAGCCAGCTTTCGGGAGGAGAACAGCAGCGTGTCGCCATTGCGATAGCGCTTGCCAATAAACCGAAGCTCCTTCTTGCAGACGAGCCAACAGGTTCGGTAGACAGGAATACTTCCGACTATATCCTGGATATGTTCAGAAACCTAAATGAACAGCTTGGTATTACGATAGTCATTGTTACGCATGACAAAGGACTTGCAAAGAAAGTAAACAGGGTCGTGTCGATACGCGACGGAAAGACAAGCAGCGAAAGGATCATGAAGGAGGATTACATAGAAAAGCTTAAAGACATGTCGTTTAACTGGAACAATGCGGATGAAACCCAGGAAGAGTATGCAGTGCTTGACCGTTCCGGAAGACTGCAGATACCTTCCGAGCTCCTTAGCGGGCTTGGAATAGACGGAAACCGTGTTAAACTCGAGCTTAAGGACGGAAAGATAATTATAGAAAAACCCTGATCCGAATTAACTTTTCCTCGCCGTAAAGCAGTACCATTCTCCAAGCGTGGTTGTTTCGATGATATCAAATCCGGCTGAGATTATCGCCTGTCTTACGTTTTCGGCAGCCGTATCTATTATTCCCGATGAGATGAACAGGCCCTGCGGTTTTATGTGCCGTGATATCTCTGCCGATAACGGTATTATCACATCGGCGAGTATATTGGCAACGGCAATGTCATAGAAATTGTCGCCTATAGTATCCTGCAGTTTTTCATCATCGATAAGGCTGCCGCAGACTGCTTCAAACTGTTCTTGCGATATGTTATTTATATCGCGGTTGTCGAAAGTGCATGGAAGCGCATATTTATCTATATCTATGCCGAGAGCGTGTTTTGCGCCGTATTTTATTGCGGCAATTGACAGGATGCCGCTTCCGCAGCCCACATCGAGTATCTCCATATCTTTTTTGATATACTTTTCAATAGCGCGTATGCATAGTTTTGTCGTGTCATGGGATCCTGTGCCGAACGCAGTGCCGGGGTCTATATTTAGTATCATATCGTCTTTTCTGTAATCGGAAAAACCTTCTATCGATTCCCATTTTGGCTTGATTATCATCTTATCCGATACCCGGAATGTGTGAAAGAATTCTTTCCAGTTGTTGATCCAGTCCGAATCGGCAGTTTCGGATACTTCTATCTTTCCGCTCCCAATATCCGTAAAGCTTCCGATTTCATTAAGCGCTTCGCGCACCTGCGCCGTAAAAGCCGTGATATCTTCTTTCGTGTCCCTGTAGAATTTTATGACAGCTTCATTGCCGCCTCCTTCGGGATCGGGAAGTATATCCACGTACATCTGACGTTTTTCGTCTTCCGTAAGAGGTATATGATCCTCTATTTCAATGCCTTCAACTCCAAGTTCGCTAAGCGCGCAGCTTATCATATCGGCAGCCTGTGTGGTCGTATACAGTGTATATTGTGTCCATTTCATTTGAATTCCGCCTTTCGGTATATATAATACCAGAAAACAAAAACATGTTCAAATATGTTATTTACATATATCCGGATTATGGAGTAAAATAAATATGATTATATGCATAACGGAGGAGAATATGGACGAAAAATGGGTAATTAACGGGGCGCAGGCTGATTTTTCCGGGCTTGCAGCCAGATTTAACCTTCCGCCTCTTGTTATAAAACTTATGGCAAACCGTGGGATAAAGGAAGAAGATATAGAAGGATATCTGTATGGGAACATAGATGATCTTTCCGACGCATATCTTATGAAAGATGCGGGGCGCGCGGCAGAGATGCTTAAGGCGGCGGCTGATGCAGACGAGCGTATAGCCGTTGTAACGGATTATGACTGTGACGGGATATTTGCCGGGATGATACTGTATACGGGACTGAAAAAGATTGGCGCAAAACCTGAACTTTTTACTCCCGACAGGATAAAAGAAGGCTATGGGATAAATAGGCGTATCATAGATGAGGCATATGCCGGAGGGATACGTTTTATCATTACATGCGATAACGGGATAGCTGCGGCGGAAGAGATAGGATACGCAAAAAAACTTGGAATGAAAGTCATTATTACGGATCATCATGAGATACCGTATATAACCGGCGATAATAATAAGCGCAGCTATATACTGCCGCCAGCGGACGCCGTGTGCAATCCGAAGCAGAAGGACTGCGCATATCCGTTTAAGGAATTATGCGGCGCGGGTGTATGCTACAGGCTTATGTGTATCCTGTATCAGATGCTCGGCATTTCATCAAAAGAAACGGACATACTCCTGCAGTATGCGGCTGTTGCGACCGTGGCAGATGTAATGGAGCTTAAAGGCGAGAACAGGATAATAGTAAAAGAGGGGCTTAAGCTTCTTTCGCGGACTGACAATGCGGGGCTGTGGGCGATAAAGGAAGTAAATGAAATAAACGGAAAAGAGATCACGCCTTATCATATAGGTTTTATAATAGGACCGTGCTTTAATGCGGCGGGCAGGCTTAAAACCGTAAAACCGGCGTTTGAACTTCTTATGTGCGAAGATAAAAAACAGGCTCTGTCTCTTGCATCGGAAATAAGGGCGCTTAACGACCAAAGGAAGGAAATGACCGAAAAAGGGGCGCAGCTTGCGGCAGAGACCGCCGAATCGCCGCAGTATGCAGATAAAGATGTCTTAGTAATATATGCAGAGGGCTGCCATGAAAGCATTATAGGAATCGTTGCCGGAAGGATAAAGGAAAAATACAATAAGCCGGTCATAATATTTACCGAAACCGAAAACGGTATATATAAAGGCTCGGGACGTTCGATACCGGCATACAATATGTATGAGGAACTTGCGAAATGCAGTGAGCTTTTTATAAAATTCGGCGGACACAAGATGGCTGCCGGTATGTCGCTTCCGAAAGAGAATTTTGAAAAGCTTGCAAAGATGCTCAATGATAATTCGGCGCTTACCGCAGATGATTTTATACCTGTTGTGGATATAGACGCAGAGGTATATTTAAGGCATGTTTCAATATCTGTCATAGAATCTTTTGCGGTTCTTATGCCATATGGCGAAGGAAATACCGAACCGTTGTTTTTCGGAAGGAAATTTGATGTAAGGCGCGCGCGGATCATCGGGAAAAATAAAAATGTTCTCAGGATAAATGTTGCCGATGCGGAAAATACGTCCTGCGATGTGATGATGTTTAATGATATCGATGATTTCCTTAATGATGTTGAAAATGTATACGGAAGACAGGAGAAAGAAAAGATGCTTCGCGGAGCGGAAAATGATGTGCGCGCGGCTTTCGTATTTAATGCAAGGATAAATGAATATAACGGTTTAAGGAGCGTACAGCTTAATATAAGGAGCTACAAGATCATACCAAAAAATGCGGACAGATAGTACGGGAGGGATCATATGATAAGCATAATCGTGCTTGCGGCTGTTTTATCGGCAGACCTTATTATTAAAAATTATATAGAACGCCATTATACATACCGTGATGCAAAACGTCTGCCCGGAGGGATTGTAACCGTGCAGAAAAGCAGCAACAGCGGCGCTTTTTTGGGAATACTTAAAAAACATAAAAAGGCTTTAAAGATAATTACCGGGATCCTTATCATAATTATTCTTATCGCATATGCGGCCGCCGTTATCACCAAAAAAAGCGAAGTAAGGAAAACGGGGTTTGCCCTTATCCTTGCCGGGGCGGCTTCAAATGAGTATGACAGGATAAAAAAAGGCAGCGTTACCGATTACTTCAGTATCAATCTGCCTTTTATAAAACATATTGTATTTAACTTGGGCGATTTTTCAATCTTTGCGGGGATCATTGCGTTTCTTTCTGATATTTGAGCGCGGCTCCTATGAATCCTTTAAACAGCGGATGAGGTCTGTTTGGCCTTGATTTGAATTCGGGATGCGCCTGTGTCGCTACAAACCATGGATGTGAAGGAAGCTCAAGCATCTCAACGATCCTTCCGTCGGGCGAAAGGCCTGAAAGCCTAAGACCCGATCTGATAAGATCGTCTCTGTAATAGTTATTTACCTCGTAGCGGTGGCGGTGGCGTTCATATATTGTTTCGCTTTGATAGAGCTCATATGCCGTGCTTGACTTATCGAGCACGCACGGATATGCGCCAAGGCGGAGA
>CANQDW010000072.1 GCA_947593975.1 uncultured Lachnospiraceae bacterium | reverse complement strand
TGCTATTTGTTTTGTACCTTTTTCAAATGTCACTTTCGTCAAACTATCGCATTGTTCAAACGGACCATTTTGGGTATTAAGACTCGTTTCATATCTTGTATGACACTTCGTCAAACTCTTCGGTATCTCGATACTTGTTAATGCATCATTACAAAATACTCCACTTTCCATTTCCACAAGATTGTCTGACAAATCTACCTGATACAGATTTACACAATCCCAAAATGCTCCCTGAGCTATATATGTCACACTATCCGGTATCTCCACGATTCTCATATACGTATTCTTTGCAAATGCATCCTGCCCTATCGCCACTACCTTATGACCATCCAGATATTCAGGAATAACCACATTTACAGCGTTGCCCCTATATTTAGTAATCGTAGCCTCCTGTTCTCCTTTTTCATTTTCCTTTAATGAATACTCATATATCTGATATGGTTTTCCTTCCCTGTCATATCCATTGGCGCCGAACCCATACATCCAGCCGCTTGAACCATACCTTGAATTATGTCTGGTCAGATACTCCCATGTTTCCCCTCTGGCGCATCTTCCTACTTCACTTCCGTCTTCATAATGTCTGTATACTCTGAAAGGACTGTTCGACATATCATAGATTGGTTCATCAAAACTCTTTTTATTGTTAAAAATACCCGCTTCAGCACCATATGCGGCATACATATAGGCTATATACGACTTACACTCGATTGGTTTCTGTCCGTCAGTATAGATAGTATCAACATACCTTGCTATCAATCCCAGCTCACCATATACCTTTGCTGATACCATCTTAAGCTGCGTTATTCCACATTCCATCTTTATTCCAACAGAAGCCTCAAGTTCCGTAGTGCTATTCGATCCGCCGGTTTCAGTAAATGAACGTATCGCTCTTATTCCATCTGCCCTTGAATAAGAGAGACCAAGTTCAACGTGGTTATGAATTTCTGCGGTTAACTGACCTGCCGTCTTTAATTCTGCATTTATTGTAAGACCGCCTATTCCGGGAACTGTTGCATTGACTATAGGAACCGTTGCATTTCCTATAGAAGAAGATGATACCTTTATTGTATCTTTTATTGATATATCACCGGAAATCTTTATATATGCAGTGCCTGAAACAGTAGCTACTTTATAATCAGCTTTTACATTTGTAAAATCACCTTTCAGCTTCACTGATATACCGTTTGAAAGCTTAAAATCTTTTGTAAAAGAACAATTTTTTATTTTTTTAGTTGCTCTGCTGCTTATACTGTAAGTCTGCGGCTGATATTGCTCATCAACCTCCAGTTCAACCCCTTCTGCAGGTTCAAATTCAATTTCATCAGACTCTATGCTTCCCTCTGCATCTACTGAAGCAAAAGCATCCTCATATTCTACAGACTCAACAGTAACAACTGTGATGCCATTTGACACTGATACAGCCGTCGCCCTGTATGGCACTGCAATTCCACCCTGATATATTACAAATATATCATTATTGTATACATGCACATCCTCGTCGTTTATCGTTATTATATTTTCATCTATATTAACATCCGCATATTCAGGGACTTCAATAACACCATTATTAAGCTCCCACTTGTTTTCATGAGAAGTATCTATTATGGTTTCATTTAATACATTTTCTGCATCGGCAAGCATCTTTTCTGCTTCCGGCTGTTCAAGCAGTTTTTCCGGAACAAATTTCCCATCGATAAGAGAAACCCATTTTCTATTTACCGCAACCTGGTCGTCATCGGGATATTTACATTCGCCTGCATCTGAAAATGCATACTGCGATTCTTCCTCTAACTGATAACCCAAACAAAAATTAAGTGTATGTACTGCAAATTCACGTGTAACATCTTCATTAGGTTCAAAATTTTTGCCTGCCTCCAAGTCAATAACACCATAACCTGCAGCCAGCATTATATCATCATAATAAGTATCAGTTTCCGTGACATCTGCATAATAATTATCCGGCAGACTGCTGTCATCTAATGACATATCAAAAACATCTACCAGATCATGTATCCATTCGCCTCTCGTTATATCGCCTTCTGCTGCTTCGCTGTTTATATTGCTATTTACACTTAGCGCCATGGTAAATACAAACAGAACCAACAATACCCCAAACATAATTTTTGCTAACTGCTTTTTCATTCTACACACTCTCCTATAATTTTATTTAATTAATTAACTCCCTCAGCCCCAGAATATTATTGCCAGTATAACAATCACATACCCGATTGCTAACCAGACAGCTCTTTTTATCTGTGTCTTCTTATCTTTATCCATGTAGCACACACTCTCATTCTTATTGTTATTTGCATAATCTGCGGCGCTGCAGATATTTTAGCATTTTATTTTGCAAATTGTTATTGCCACGGTATAACTGACGCCTATTTTGGCATAACTTACATGTACATAATGCTTTATTTTTTATAACACATTACATCATATAATGATTTCTATTAGTTTGTTTCTAATACGCAATATAAACATGTCACATTATATCACATATTCGGATATAGTTACAACTACTATATAAAGTTATAAAATTATTAAAATGGTATAACTGACATTCATTTAGGCATAATTTACATTATCGCTTTATTTCACATAGTCCGACAATATATATCGCTTTTCACCATATACATGATTATATTTAACGGATTCTAGGCAATATTACCTGTTTCTTTTAGGATATAATGTAATAGAAAGGCGGTATCGAATAATGTATGAAGAGGAATTTCCTATCAGATTAGCAAAACTGCGTAACAAAAAAGGCGTGTCTGCCCGTGACATGAGTTTATCAATCGGACAGAACGCCGGATATATTAATAATATAGAGACCGGGAAAGCGCTTCCATCAATGTCCGGCTTTTTTTATATCTGTGAGTATCTTAATATCTCGCCGCAGGAATTTTTTGACTCCGATTCAGACCGCCCTGAAGAGCTGCGGATACTTGTAAAGAATTTGAAACGTCTCGATCTGAAACAATTTGAAAATATATCTTCAATAGTAAATGAACTGGTACGAAACAAATAAAAATAAATAAACATCTTACTTTATCATTGTAAATATCTGCAAAAAATGATATACTTTTTGCGTTTAGTATATCATTGGAGATGATAATAATGAAAATTGCCATATGTGATGACAATACAGAATATCTGTCTTTTCTCACAGAACAGGTTAAAACATATATAGCTGAAAACGACCCATCCATATCTGTAAATACTTTTCCGCCTGACAGCCTTATGATACAGCTTGAAAATAACAGGTTTGATTATAACATTATCCTTTTAGATATAAAAATGGGTTCTTATGACGGCATATATATAGCAAAGCTCATTAATGACACTGCGCCTTTATGCAACATTATCTTTGTTACAAACTATCTTGATCTGGCTACAGAAGTATACGATGTATCACATACATATTTTATACTCAAATCCGAACTTAAAAAAAGACTGCCTGTTGCGCTTAACAGAGCAGTCAGAAAAGTCTGCGATGACAGTTCCAAATACGTTATTATCAAAAACAACTCACGCAATATATGTCTCGACTCCAAAGATATAACCTATGCGGAAGTATATGGGAAAAAGCTTACCATACATCTGTCAGACGGCGAAAAATATATAGCAAACCAAGCTCTTAAGAAACTTCAGGAACAGCTGGATGACTTTATCAGGATCCATAACAGCTTTCTTGTAAATCCCTCGTACATACGCAGCCTTACAAAGGACTTATGTCATCTGTCGGAAGGCATATCGCTGCCTGTCAGCAGAACTTATTCCAAAAAAGCTATGGACGCATATAACAGATATCTCGCATCTATTCTTTAAACTTATATCTGTCAACATATGTCTCAGCTCTTTTTATGTCGCCTTTTTCCAAAAGAAGCCGCACAGTGTTCAGGTGGTCCGCAAGGTCATGCAGCATCATCCTTGCTTTCTGCTGCGAATCCCGGATTTTAATATATTTCTCGTACTGGATACTTTCTCTCATCCGTATCAGTTCCCTGTTTTTTGCATCAACGGTCTTTTCCCATATAAGTCCCCGTATGATAAACAATAAACCAAGCCCCTCGGTAAATATAGTTACCACGCCAAAATATTCAATAAGTATCTCTTTACCCTTAGGCAGCAGGATTATTCCCAGAAGGATATGCACTATGATAAAACATCCCATTGTTATATCAAGCAGCTGCTTTTTTCGTTTTTCCTTTCTCATTATCCGGCACAGCAGTCTTGTAACAAGAAAATATGCCAAATTATTTACTATCACAAATCCAACAAGAACATAAAATTTCCCCGGCGTAGAATATATATCTCCATTCAGCGCCTCAAAATCTAACGTAGAGTTCCCGGTCATCAGATAATATACAGGCGTAAAAAGCACGCTTCCGAAACAGCTGCTTCCCAGATCCCCTATCACTGCAACACCTATATAACGGTACCAGCTCCTGTCTCCTATCAGATACCATGGCAAAAATATATGCTGCGTTATAAGGAGCATGCCTCTGTATATTGCCCCGTTACTTGATATATCCGCCCTTGTTATAAACATTATCGCAATATATACCGTCAGTGCCGCATAGGCTATCAATACTGCGGTTTTCTTACTCCTTCTGCACGGAAAAACAGTCATAAGAAAATAAAGCACCGCCGGCATGGTACATATTTCACTTAGCGCAAATCTGAATTCATAACAATCTAACATACATATTCTCCCCGATATAATCAATTGTTTACCTTAATTTCATTAATATAATCCTTTACTTTTTCCGTATCATTCTTTTCCAAAAGAAGCCGCACAGTGTTCAGGTGGTCCGCAAGGTCATGCAGCATCATCCTTGCTTTCTGCTGCGAATCCCGGATCTTAATATATTTCTCGTATTGAATACTTTCTCTCATCCGTATCAGTTCCCTGTTTTTTGCATCAACGGTCTTTTCCCATATAAGTCCCCGTATGATAAATACAAGCGACAACAATTCTGTGATAAAGCTCATTATACCTATCGACTGAAGAAGAACCGAGCCATTTGGCAGCACAATTACGCCCACCATTATGTAAAGCATAATAAAACAGCCCTGCGATATATTCATAACATATATCCTTCTTTTTTCAGGTTTCATAAGCCATTTTAATAACTTCACGACAAGAAAATACGCCAAAAAATTAAGAATCACATATATAATAAGAAGATAAAACGTTCCGGGTTTATAATACATATCGTACGAAGCATTTGACAGATCTTTCATTGAATTGCCCATAAGCAGTGCATAAAATGGTATCAGAAATGCGCTTCCTAAGCAGCTGCTTCCCATATCTCCTATCACGACAATACCTATATAACGGTACCAGCTTTTATCACCTATAAGATAGCATGGAATTATAATATGCTGGGTTATCACAAGGATATAACGAAATACCGCTCCGTCACTTGTAATATCCTTTCCGAATATAAGCATTATCGCCGTATATATGGCGGTTGATATATAACCGATCAACACAGCATTTTTCTTGCTTCTCCTGCATGGAAGGACCGATATCAAAAAATACAATGCCGCCGCCATTGTACATACTTCACACAAGGCAAACCTGAAGCCGTACGAATCAAGCATTTATATTTCCCCCTCGTTCACGGTAACGATAACCGAATATGAATCTTTATTTTTATCATACAGGCAGCTTCCGTGATATTTTTCTGCTATATCGCGTACTATCTTTTTGCCAAGTCCATGAAAAGCCTTATCTTTCTTCCATGTATTTCCTGCTATATGTTCATTTCTTTTTCTGGAATTTTCCGCATTGATAATAAATACTCCATTTTTACTGCCTGTTTTAAATGTTATCCATCGCTTTTCACCCGCATCCATACGCTGGCACGCCTCAATTGCATTATTTAACAGGTTATGATATATGGATATTATCTCTGCATCTGAAAACGGTATATTTTCCGGTACAAAGGAATTTACTTCCAATAAAATATCATTTTTTTCACATATTTCCGCTTTAGAATGAAGCACAGCATCCAAAAGCGGATGATTACACATCTTTTTCCATCTCTTCTTACTGCATTCCTCAAGTATAGTTTCCGTATATTCTTTGGTTTCTTTTACTGCCGCCCGCTCAAGCAGACTTTTAATATGATCCATATAATCTGAAATGTTTTTCTCAAGTTCTGAAAGAGCCTCCTGTTCTTTCTCTATTTCCAGCATATACTCTTTCTGCAGGCGTTCTTTTTCATCCAGTATCTCTTTCTCATAATCCATATGTCTGAGATACTTGGTAAACTGGATACCTATAAAAAGCACTGCCATAATGAATATCACAAAGAAAACTGCGATCCTAAGCTGAAATCCATCCTGCAGGATAGTAAGGCACCAGAATGTAAACATAAGAAAAATAATACCCGTAACCATAAGAAAGAACAAATAAATCTTTTCTCTGTTTTTCAATGTACTTCACCTCATTAATATTTTATATTAATTTCTTTTATGTACTCTTTTGCACGTTCCACATTTTCCTTTTCCATTAAAAGCTTTATCGTAATCATATGATCGGCCAGATCATGGCGTATCCGCCTTGCTTTCTCATAATTACTCTGTATATGTATATATTTCTCATACTGGATTTTTTCACGGATCTCGGCCAGCCTGCGGTTCTTTTCGGCATCCGTCCGTTCCCACGCTATTCCTCTTACCAAACAGAACAGCCCCGCTCCCAACATCACAAAGCAGGCAAAATTAGCATATGCGAACGAATCCTGTCTGATATAGATAAAATTCAGGGCCACATATTGAAGTATAAAAAAGATCAAGCTGATATTCAATATATACTTTTTTCTTTTTGCATTCTCCATAAGTTTTAACAATATCTTTGCCACAATATAATAAGAAATAAAATTTAAGATCAAATACACAATAAGCATGTATAGAGCGCCGGGTTTTTCATACATCACATACTGCATTGCTTCAGTATCAAAAGTAGAGCCGCCGCCTGATGCGAAATAATAAAACGGAGTATATAATATCGAACCCATACATGCAGCTATGCCATCGCTAAGAGGCGCCAGTCCGACATATCTGTACCACATCCTGTCTCCAATCAGATAACATGGCAATATAAACTCTTCGGTTATAAGAAGTATAGGCCTTACCCACATTCCGTCGCCCAGTACTCTTTTATCCAGACTAAACATAACAACAAGATATACCAGCACGCTCGCATATGCTATTATACAGGCCTTTACCTTACTTCTTCTGCAGGGAATTATGGTAAAAAGCAAATATAATACTGCGGCCATCGAACAGACTTCGCTGAATGTAAAACGGAATATGTATATGCCGCTCATAATAATCCACTTCCTTTTTTATCTGATAGGTACGAAAAACGGATACAATATCTGCCTGTATGCAGATATCATATCCGTTCAATCTGATCCTTAACAATTATTTATAACATACGATCTTTCCAAAATCAGCCTTAAGTGATGCGCCGCCTACAAGACCTCCGTCAATGTCAGGCTGTGCAAAAAGCTCTGCCGCATTGCCTGCATTAACGCTTCCGCCGTACTGGATACGTACTGCTTCTGCTGTAGCTTCATCATACATTTCAGCTATGCAGTCACGTATTCCTTTACATACTTCTTCTGCCTGCTCTGTAGTAGCAGTTTTACCGGTACCGATTGCCCAAATCGGCTCATAAGCTATGACCATCTCTTTAACCTGGTCGGCAGTTACTCCTGTAAGGTCAGATTTAATCTGTAACCTTATCCAGTCCATCGTAACTCCCATCTCTCTCTGCTCAAGTGTCTCACCACAGCAGAGAATCGGTGTGAGACCGGCCTCAAAAGCCTTCTTTACTTTCTTATTAAGAAGCGCGTCATCTTCTTTGAAATAATCACGGCGCTCTGAGTGTCCTATGATAACATATTTTACTCCGGCATCTACAAGCATCTCTGCTGAGATCTCTCCGGTATATGCGCCTTTTTCTTCAAAGTACATATTCTCTGCACCAACACATACGTTAGTTCCCTTAACTGCTTCAACTACAGGAACAATATCGATAGCCGGCACACAGTATACAACGTCAACTTCATCATTCTTTACAAGATCTTTTAATTCATCACAAAGAGCTACAGCCTGTGACGGAGTCATATTCATTTTCCAGTTTCCTGCGACAATTTTCTTACGCATATTATTATTCCTCACCTTCAAAATAGATTAATTATTTATTATTAGCTGCTGCAACGCCCGGAAGTTCTTTGCCTTCCAAGAATTCAAGTGATGCGCCGCCGCCCGTTGAAATATGGCTCATCTTATCGCCAAATCCGAGCTGGTTTACTGCTGCTGCTGAATCGCCGCCGCCGATAATAGTAGTAGCGTCTGCATCTGCCATTGCTTTTGCAACTGCAAGGGTTCCTTTAGCAAGCGTAGGATTCTCGAATACGCCCATAGGTCCGTTCCATACAACTGTCTTTGCAGAACGTACTGCGTCGGCAAACAGTTCCGCTGTCTTAGTACCGATGTCAAGGCCCTGCATATCGGAAGGAATAGCATCTGAAGGAACAACCTGAACATCTACAGGAGCATCGATAGGATTCGGAAATTCTTTTGCAATAGTTGTGTCTATCGGAAGAAGCAGTTTCTTTCCGAGTTTTTCTGCCTTATCCATCATATCTTTGCAATAACCAATCTTCTCATCATCAACAAGTGAAGTACCGATCTCATATCCCTTTGCCTTAAGGAATGTATATGCCATACCTCCGCCAATGATAAGCGTATCGCATTTTTCAAGAAGGTTATTGATAACGTTAAGCTTGTCGGCAACCTTTGCTCCGCCAAGAATAGCTACAAAAGGCCTTGTAGGATTCTCTACCGCATTGCCAAGGAAATCAATCTCCTTCTGCATAAGGTAACCTACAACAGCAGTATCAACAAGTGAGCTTACGCCTACGTTAGAGCAGTGAGCCCTGTGAGCTGTACCGAAAGCATCATTTACGAACACATCGCAAAGCGATGCAAGATCTTTCGAAAAAGCTTCGCCATTTTTGGTTTCTTCTATTCTGTAACGTGTATTTTCAAGAAGCACTACGTCTCCGTCCTGCATTGCAGCGACTGCCGCCCTTGCATTAGGACCTACAACCTCAGGGTCTGCAGCAAACTTAACTTCTTTATCAAGAAGCTCTGAAAGTCTCTTTGCAACAGGCGCTAAAGTAAGCTCCGGCTTAGGCTCTCCCTTAGGTTTGCCAAGATGTGAACAAAGAATAACCTTACCGCCGTCTGCAATAAGCTTCTTAATAGTAGGAAGCGCAGCAACAAGACGGTTCTCGTCAGTTATCTGTCCGTCTTTTAAAGGTACGTTGAAATCGCAGCGTACAAGTACTTTCTTTCCTTTTACATTAATGTCGTCAACTGTTTTTTTATTTAACATTATAAAGTAACTCCTTTCAGATATTTAATATTATGAAACAAAAAGAATCCGGTCCTTTCAGACCGGACCCTTTATGAATCCTATTAATTCATGTCCGTATATTACAATATGTGGCTAAATCAGCCTAACTCTGCAAAATACTTAATAGTTCTAACCATCTGGCTTGTGTATGAGTTTTCATTATCATACCATGAAACTACCTGAACAAGATTGTCTTCACCAACCATAGTCTGTGTAGCATCAAAGAGTGAACCATACTTCATACCAACGATATCTGAAGATACGATCTGCTCTTCGTTGTAACCATATGATTCGTTAGCTGCCGCTTTCATAGCTGCGTTGATCTCTTCTTTTGTTACTGACTTCTCTACTGTAGCAACAAGGATTGTTGTTGATCCTGTAGGAGTAGGAACACGCTGAGCAGAACCGATAAGTTTTCCGTTAAGTTCAGGGATAACAAGTCCGATTGCCTTAGCAGCTCCTGTTGAGTTAGGAACGATATTAACTGCGCCGGCGCGTGATCTTCTGAGGTCGCCCTTTCTCTGAGGACCGTCAAGGATCATCTGATCGCCTGTGTATGCATGAATTGTTGACATAATACCTGACTTGATTCCTGCAAGGTCGTTAAGAGCCTTAGCCATAGGAGCAAGACAGTTAGTTGTACAGGAAGCTGCAGAAATAATCTGATCATCCTTTGTCAATGTCTCATGGTTTACATTATAAACAATAGTCTTGAGGTCATTACCTGCCGGAGCTGAGATAACAACTTTCTTAG
>CANQDW010000071.1 GCA_947593975.1 uncultured Lachnospiraceae bacterium | reverse complement strand
CCAACCGCAAAATCTTTTCTTTCAAGTTTCAGCCTGCCTGATAACATCTCATATGTATCGCGCGCGCTGTGCCCTGTCGCAAGTATCATATACCGGCAGGGAATGACGCTTTCTCTCCCTGTCTTTGTTTCGGTTATATGTATTTTTGACAATCTTTTGTTATCATCTGTTATTATATCTGTGAGCATCGTATCAAACATGACCGTACCGCCGTGTTCTATAATGCTTTCTCGTATATTAACGATAACTTCACGCAGCCTGTCCGTACCTATATGCGGCTTTTTCATATACATGATCTCTTTTGGCGCGCCATGGTCCGCAAATACCTTTTTTACAAATTCAATCCTTCCGAAAGTATCTTTTACCGATGTGTTTAATTTTCCGTCTGAAAAGGTGCCTGCGCCGCCCTCGCCGAAGCATACGTTTGAATGTATATTAAGTTTGCTTTCATCCTTCCAGAAACTGTCCGTGTCTTTTACCCTGTCTTTTATTGAACTGCCGCGCTCGATAAGTATAGGCGCAGCGCCGTTTAACGCGAGTATATATGCCGCAAACAGCCCGGCAGGCCCTGCTCCGGCAACGACCGGCCTTTCCGTTTTTGAAAAATCTTTTTTTTCTTTTAAATACGGCGAAAACGCTTTTTTTGGCTCATGCACGATATAAGCCTTATTCTTAAGTTTTTTTGGCAGTATCTTTATATCGTCTTCAAAAGTAACGTCTAACGTATATGTATAACTTATGTCATGTCCTTTTCTTGCGTCTATGGATTTGCTTTTTACAGTTATGTCCGCCTTTTTGTCGTAACGAACAGACATAAGGTCATATACCGTTCCCCTGATAAGTTTATATTCTTCGTCGTTTATATATCCGCGCCTGTTGGGGACGGTCAATCTGTCTATATTTATTTTAAGTTGGTTAAAATGTATTGTCGTACTCACAATTTCCCTCCGATATCCATTCCCGCGCATGCGCCTGACGCAAATGCAAAATGCAGGTTATAACCCCCGCAGTTTCCGTCTATATCAAGGAGTTCCCCGGTCAGGTATAATCCGCCGCATATCAGCGATTCCATTGTATGTTTATTTACTTCGCCGGTATATACTCCTCCCGCCGTCACCTGCGCTTTATCAAACGGCATGACGGATCTTACGTTTAGCGTCAGGTCCTTTAACATACCGCATATTAAAAAAAGGTCGCCCGGATCTTTTTTCCTCATGCCGCATATCGTTTTTGCAAGTTTATACGGTATGACTGCATTTAATATATCGCAAATGGGTTTTTTCGGATTTTTTTCCGATATTTCTTTTAATACGGCATATAATTCGTCAAATGAATATTCCGCCGCAAGGTCAAGGCTTATACGGACGCGTTTTTTGTTTTCCGCAAGCTGCGCGGCGTATCTGCTTATCTGAAATACCGGTATGCCCGATATACCGTAATCCGTAAATTGTACTTCTCCGTAATTTTCTTTAATAAGGGTATCGCTGTCATATAGTTTTATTCCGGCTTTTGCGCGTACTCCGCTGCAGGATTTAAATGCCATTCCCTCCATTATAAGCCCGGTAAGCGAAGGATACAGACTGCTTACAGTATGCCCGAGTTTACCTGCAAGCATATATCCGCTGCCGTCGGAACCAAGCGCGGGATACGCCTTTCCTCCCGCCGCCAATACAACATACTTTGCCGTATAACTTTCTTTATCGGAAGTTATTATGAACTGTCCGTTTTCTTTTTTTATATCTTTTACATGTTCGTTAAGCCGTATGCGTATCCCGTATCCGTCTGTTTTGGATATAAGGGAATTTGCCACGGCGGAAGCCTGAAGCGATCTGGGATAGTAATAACCGTTAATCTGTGTATGTACGACGCCTATATCCTTAAGCCAGCCAAGGAGCCATTTTTTATCGTACTGCTTAATAAGGTCATAGGCAAATTCAGGCGCGTTTCCCCTGAAACTTTCTTCGTCTGTTATTTCATTCGTAAAATTACATCTCCCGTTTCCCGTGGCAAGAAGTTTTTTTGCGGGCGCATTTTTATGCTCGAGTATATATATTTTCTTTTTTGTCTTTGCCGCAGCCCCTATATGGCATGCTGCGGCCATGCCCGATGCCCCGGCGCCCACTATAACGATATCGGCGTATGTCATACTTTCCTCCAAATCAGCTGGAATAACTTTCAAGAAGCGAATATAATTCTTCTTCATCAGCAACAAAATAACCTATTTTTATCCTTACCTGTTCTTCTTCGTCAATATCTTTTGTTTTTATCCCGGTATACTCATACACTGTGGATTTATCGCTGTAATATACAACTATCTCTCCGTTTACATCGCATAGGTAGAACTCGTTATTGGTCCAGTCCGACGCATATGTCTTTCTCAGCACAAGCTTATCGTCCGTAAATTCGATTATCTCATAAGATATAAGCCCGTCGAGATATTCCCTTACAGGCATATCTTCCATGTAACCGGCAAGATACTTTTTAAGTCCTGACTTATCAAGCGTGACAAATTCGGAAGGTACGGCGCATTCCTGTTCGGAAAGATGCTCGTCTTTATCTGAATTTACATAATATGTCTGAAGGACATATTCCATATCGCTTTTTACTGTCGGTTCGGATACTTCTTCCTCTTTTTCTTCCTTTGTTTCCGCTTTTGCAACAGGCTCCGACGTATATACCGAAGCAAGTCCCGAATTATCTGTGCCGCCCGTGTGGTTATTCTTTGCAAGTACCACAAGGACCATTATTATTATAAATGTTATAACTACTGCCGTGCCGGATATAAGAATGAAAGGTTTTCTGTTCACGAAAATACACCTCGTTTATATATATTATCATTCTTATTGTTTCCTTTATTTAGCTCTTATATACATTATAATATGTTCCAGGCTCCGGTTTTCTCGAATGTATCCGCAAGTTCATACGCGTCTTTTACTATATCTTCGTCATATTTTAACATATTGAGCAGGCGTATTGCGTTACGGGTGACCGCAGCTCCCTTATGGAGCTTATAGTCAAATATTATATTATCATTCTCTATCTTTTCCTGAAAATGATAATTGGTATAGCTGTTTTTCAGTATGTTGGTAAGCTCTATATCATGCGTTGCCGCAAAGCACAATATATTTTTAGTGTTGAGTTTGTGGAGTATACGGCTTGACGCGGCTATCCTCTCGATGGTATTGGTCCCCCTCAGTACTTCGTCAATACAGCATAGTACCGGTATGTCGCATTTTGACGTCAGGATACGCTTTAAAGATAATATTTCAACGATAAAGTAACTTTTGCTGTCTGAAATATTATCGGTAAGCGCCATCGATGTCATGATCTTAAAACACGACGCCCTGTAGCTTCCCGCATTTACCGTAGCTATACTCTGCGCAAGCACCGCGTTTATCGCGACCGCCTTAAGGAATGTGGATTTGCCGGACGCATTGGAACCGGTTATAAGTATCCCGTTGTCCGTATATATGCTGTTAAATACAGGCTCCTTAATGAGCGGATGATATATATCGCGTACATCCAGATACTTTTTAGACATATCATCTTCGATATCGGGCACGCAGAATCCGATACCGCTTTGCATCTCTCTGTATGAAGCCGCGGCGATCATCGCATCAAGAGACCCTATGATATTATAGCTTTTTAATATTATATCTTTTTTTGTTATTACGGTATCAAGCATATTGTTAAACTTTATAAGGTCTATATGCGTTAATATCCTTATATAATCAAAAAATATATCCAAGAGGTTCCCGCCGCTCTTATTGAGCACGATCCCCGAAAATCTCCTGAAAGAAGCAAATTCTTTCAGGCACGCTTTTAATTCCGATATCTCTTTATCTATTATCCCGATATCAAGTTCCGCGATCTTGGAACCGGCGTACTGCATCTTTAATATATAATTAAATATCGTATAATACATTTCTATTTCCGCTTTTCGCTTATAGTATGTGATTATCGCAAAGATCAGGTTTAACACAAAAAGCGGGAGAAAAGCCTTAACATAAAAGAACATCCCGGCTGCGCTGACGATCCATACCGCGTCTGTCATATAATGTATCATATTGCTTTCTTTTTTTATATCGTTTATGCGTGAAAAGATTTCAAAGAAAGAATTTTTATCGCTTCGCCCTATCATAGACAGGCATCTTTGTATACCGATCCTGTCGGAATCGTTTTTCAGGAAATGGTCTATGATCCTGTTTCGGTACATGATCTCTTCTTTGTCATACAGCGGCTTCCTTAATATCTTATACAGTACTTCCTCGCCCATTGCGGATTCCGTATGGTTAAGGAGCATGTATATGTCGTCCATATTAAGGTCCTTCCATGTAATATCGTCTATATCGCCGTCCTCCGCGGCCGAATCATAATATTTGCGTATGGATTCAAGTTTGCCCGGCGCATATTCGGTATCCGGATATTGGCCCCATTTTATCCTTACCCTTTCTTCAAACCTCTTTTTCTCGGTAATATTGTCATATATGGCTTTGACGATCACGGCTATAAGAAGCGCGGGTATCACAAGCAAAAACCTTATATCCATATACAAACACTCCCTTCCTCATGCTGCGTTTTTTAATATAATACAACAATATAATACAGGCGGCTGCACAATATTGCAACCGCCTGCGTATATTTTTATATTTTTATAATTTTTCTTTTAATCATTAACAACTCTTCCGATCTTTACCGGCTGACGATAGTATGCATTGGAAATCTTGATTCCCGAACTTGGGTTGCTTGCATGTATGATCATTCCGCTTCCGATATATATGGCTACATGGTTTACATGTCCGCTGCTTCCGTAGAAGAACAGATCGCCCGGTTTTACGTCGGAACTGCTTACAGATCTTGTTGCGGCAGCCTGGCTTCCGGATGTTCTCGGAAGTCCGTATCCGAAATGTCCGAATACTCCCATTGTGAATCCTGAACAGTCCGTTCCGTTTGTAAGGCTTGTCCCGCCGTAGACATACCTGTTGCCCAAAAACTGCTTTGCATATTCAACGATAGACGCCCTGCCTGAAGATACGCCGCCTGAACCGTCGGTAGCAAGATCTCCTATCTTGACAGCCCTGTTAAGTTTATATGAGATATCGACATATTCCTTAGCAACAAACGCATAATCGTTATCAACCGAGATGCATACCCAGTTTGACAGATCTTTGATCATTGCTTTATAGTCTATTTCCTTAAGCTGTCTTTTCTTTATATGTTTTGAGATAAACTTCTCAATCCATTCCTCGCTTATCTTCTCGCGGCATACTTCAAAGTCCTCGTCTTTTGAAAGTACGCTGTATATCGATGAATCTGTCGAAGGCAGCGCGCGCACACGGAGCGCTCCCGTTTTTACCGTCGCTACTTTTTTGCCGACTTTCACTGCAAGTTCTTCGGCCTTTTCATCCATTACAAGATATTCTGCTTTTACATAACCTTTAACTTTGCCGGAAACGATCTTCGCCCAGCCTTTTTTAACATTATATATGTGACATCCGGAATTCTTGGTAAGCTTGCCTACAGTCTTTCCTTTCAGGCTTGGCTTTGACCTTACGTTAAGATAAGTATCTACCTTGGCGATGCCGAGCCTGTCGTAATTAAGATTGAGTTTTACATGCTCTTCTTTTTCCTCTGCCTGGATCTCTTCCGAAAGTATCTCTTCCGGCGCCGGGGCAGCCTCAGGCTCCTCAGCCGGCAGGATATTCGATACATATGCCGGAGCAGGACTTCCGGCCGTGATTGCCGATGCGGCTCCTGCCTCAACCTCCGCTACGATAAATCTGTCTGCAGATATATTAAGACCCGCCAGTGGTTCTTCTGTAGAAACTATGCTTGCGCTTACGGATGAAAGTCCGAATGAAAGTACGATTGCGCCGGCAAGACCAAATACAGCAGCTTTTCTTATTCCAAATGAATTTCTCATGGTTTCCTCCAACTGTTACAAAATTGTTACAAATCTATACTCAAGTATAGCACACAATATAAATTTGTCAATATAAAAATTACAAAATTGTTACAAAAGTTTGTTTTATATGCTACACAGTTGGAAAAACGCGGTATTTGCGGCTATATTATAATGCAGATAAGCCCGCCGTTGCTGTCGTTTATTACTTTTTGTATAGTGTCCTGGAGTTTTAGCTGGCTGTCGTCGGATAATTTATTTATTTTTCCTTTTATCCCTTCTTCAACAAGCTGTCTTATTGTTTTTCCGAAAATATTTGTATCCCATATCCCGTCTGGATTATCCTGCTCGTTTTCATTGATATACTTTATAAGATCCTCAGCCTGCTCTTTTGTGCCAACTATAGGAGCGATCTCCGTTTCGATATTTGCCTTTATCATATGTATGGAAGGCGATACCGCGCGTATCTTTACGCCGTATTTGTTTCCGTGCTTTATTATTTCTGGTTCTTCTATATTGATATCGTCTATGTCAGGCTCTACTACCCCGTATCCCGTCATAGTAACTCTTTCGTATGCGCTTCCAAGAGTATTAAGGTCGTTTTTCTTGCCCGCAAGTTCCCTAAGCGTGCTTATAAGTTTATATTCGCTGTCTATATCTATTCCCGCAAGTTCGCTTATGATCTGATAATAATAACTTTCGTCAAATTCTATGTTTACCTGCGCCGTTCCGTCTTTCGGACTGTATTTTACCGTGTCAAATGAATTGATATAATCGCTGTCTACGGTAAAATCTTCGCTTTCAAAATCGCGCAGCACATTTATCTTTTCAAGATTGGCGCGCACATTCTGTATGAGGTTCTGCTTTAACGGATGATCCGCGGGAAGCATTTCAACCCATTTGGGAACAATAAAATCCACCCTGCTTACCGGAAATTCCATTAATATATTGTACATTATATTCGTTACGTCTTCTTTTTTGAGCTGCTCGCAGTTTACCGGGATAACGGAAACATTGTTCTCGTTCATGATATTGCCTGCAAGGACGGCTGTTTCTTCCGAATACGGCTTTGAAGTATTTAACAATACGACAAATGGTTTGCCGATAGCTTTAAGTTCATTTATCGCCCTCTTTTCCGGTTCAATATAACTTTCCCTCGGAAGTTCGCCAAAACTGCCGTCGGTTGTTATTACTATACCTATTGTCGAATGGTCGTTTATCACTTTCTGCGTGCCTATCTCCGCAGCCTGTGAAAACGGTATGCTTTCATCCGACCACGGGGTATTTACCATCCTTTCCTGTTCGTTTTCAATATGTCCCCCGGCTCCTTCCGCCATAAATCCCACGCAGTCGATAAGCCTTACTTTCAGTTCGCAGTCGTCGTTTATCTTTACGAGAGCCGCTTCTTTTGGTATGAATTTCGGCTCCGTAGTCATGATCGTCTTTCCCGCTGCAGACTGCGGCAGCTCGTCGGTCGCCATTTTACTCATATTGGCGTCGCTTATTTTCGGTATGACTAAAAGTTCCATAAATCTTTTTATAAATGTTGATTTTCCTGTTCTTACCGGACCTACTACGCCTATGTATATATCTCCGTTCGTCCTCGCCTGAATATCTTTATATACGTGAAAATTATCCATATATCATGCTCCTTTCGGTTACGCTTATACATATATATGACGCACATACAATTAATATTCTGAAATAATTGAAGAAATATATTCATAGATTTTCTGATATATGATAATTCTGCGAGGGATATATTTGAAAAAGATCTTTATAATAATATTTATCATTATCGCCGCATATCTGTACAAGTACGTTTATTTTGACCACTCCTTTATAAGCGACAGGTTTTACCTGTATTCGCTGAACAAAGAAAAAATCGAACTTGCCCCCGGTGAATCATTCCGTATAAAAATAAGATACATAAATATACGCTGTTCGTTTAAAAGCAGCAACAGCCGCGTCGCAGCCGTGGATTCATTCGGCACCGTGCATGCCGTATCGCCGGGCCGCGCGATAATATATGTAAAGGTAAAAGGGCATAAAGACTTTAAATGTTATATAAAAGTGAAGAAAAGGACAGCCTAGTTTATCATATTTCGGCGTTATGCGTATTAGAATATATAAAGATGTTTTCACGATCGATCATATAATAAGGAGCATATATATGAGATATAAAATAACCGCTTTATTAATAACTCTTTCACTCTGCATGGGAATCCTTACGCCTTCTTTCGCAAAAGCCTATGAAGAAGATCCCGGCCCCGATCTTAACATTAATTCTGTGGCTGCGGTAGTGCTTGAAGGAAAAACCGGACAGATCCTGTATGAAAAAGATAAGGACAAAGAACTTATACCCGCAAGCATAACAAAGATAATGACGCTGCTTCTTATATTTGAAGCACTGCAAAACGGCAGGATAACACTTGACGATACAGTGCCCGTAAGCGAATATGCCGCTTCCATGGGCGGCTCCCAGGTATATCTTGAACCGAACGAAACCCAGACTGTAGATACGATGATAAAATGCATATCCATTGCAAGCGCCAACGACGCGGCTGTTGCAATGGCGGAATATATAGCCGGTTCAGAGAGCGCTTTTGTTGAGCAGATGAATAAAAAAGCTGCCGAACTCGGTATGGAGCACACGCATTTTATGAACTGCAACGGTCTTGACGATACTATAGAGTCCGGACATTATTCAAGTGCATACGACGTCGCCCTTATGTCCAGGGAACTTATAACAAAGTATCCGCAGATATCCAATTATTCCACTGTGTGGACGGATAGCTTCACACATACCAATTCTAAAGGCGAACAAAGCGAATTCGGGCTGACCAATACAAATAAACTCATACGTTCATACAATGGCATAACAGGCCTGAAAACCGGATCTACCGCAAAGGCAAAATACTGCCTTTCCGCTACTGCAAAACGCGATAATATTGATATCATTGCCGTAGTCATGGCAGCTCCCGACCATAAGACGAGATTTAGCGAAGCCGCTTCCCTTCTCGATTACGGATTCGGCAAATGCATATTGTATTCGGATGAACATAAGGATTTTTCGTGCGAGCCGCTAAAGATATCAAAAAGCCTGGTTAAAGAAATTGAGTATGCGCCTTCGGAAGCGTTTTATTACACTTTTACCAATAACGAGGATACTTCGCTTGTCACAAGCGAAATAAAGTTAAATGAAAATATAAAAGCTCCCGTAGCCGAAGGCGACGTGGTAGGAAGCATAGAATATTCATATGGCGGACAGCCGATAGGAAGCGTAAGCCTTATATCAAAAACAAACGCCCCGAAAGCCGGATTTAAAGACTATATCGGGACGCTTGTTAAAAATTACATTTCACTTAAATATTCACTGTAGCCGATCTCTTCGAGTTTATCCGACTTATCTGATACGGCCTGTTTCATGTTCTCTTTGTAATCCGAAAGCGCATCAAGCAGGTCTCTGTCAGATATGGCAAGCATCTTTACCGCAAGAAGCCCGGCATTCTTTGCGCCGTTTATCGCAACCGTTGCGACAGGTATGCCTGAAGGCATCTGCACTATCGAATATAAAGAATCTACTCCGCCAAGTGATTTGGTATGTATAGGCACGCCTATTACCGGAAGGTCAAATAATGCAGCGCACATTCCGGGAAGATGCGCCGCTCCTCCTGCTCCCGCAATGATAACTGATATTCCTCTTCTTGCCGCGGATTTGGCGTATTCCACGAATATGTCCGGCATACGGTGCGCCGATATGATCTTCATTTCATATTCTATGCCAAATTCTTCAAGAACCTTTGCCGCCTGGCTCATGATGCCAAGGTCTGAGTCGCTTCCCATTACTATACTTACTTTAGCCATAATTATCTTGTCTCCTTTAATTTTTTAACATATCATTAAGTGCTGTTGTACCTTCAAGCACAAACATGCCGTTTTCAATGATCTTTGTATCGCTTCCGTCATATCCCGCTGCCGATATCATCCCGAGTTCATCATACGGAATTGTTATATCGGTATGGCATCCGAAATATGCTTCCGACGGGCTGTCGTGTCTTTTTTCAGAAACTTCATTTTCTCTTGCGATGACTTCTTTTCCGTCCGGATTATATACCGGTATATCCTCGCTCATGCAAAAGCAGGTGTCGCCGACAGCTATATGCGGTCCCGTCTTTTCGGCGATGAGGATAGGGAGTTTCCCTGATATATTATATTTCCTTCCCATGCTGTATGCCGCCGTATTGGTCCCTATTGCGAACTCTCCCATCGGCAGGCTCTTATGGTGCGTCATAAGGTTATTGTCGATATATTTTATATTATCGTCCTCTTTATCGTAATTGGTACAGCTGTATCCTTTTGTCATT
>CANQDW010000070.1 GCA_947593975.1 uncultured Lachnospiraceae bacterium | reverse complement strand
CGGCGGCAAAGGCGTCAAAGATGCTGTGCTATGTCGTGGGAATGGCGTCGGTCCTTTTTATAATAACGATTGCGCTTGTAATGCTTTCGACGGGAATAGGCGGGTGAGGCAGTATCGATACTGTATACGAAACAATACGAAATATAAGCGTATTTATCATTTTGACTACGATCGTGAACAATCTGCTTTCGGAAAATTCGTACAGAAAATATGTGCGTTTTTTTTCGGGGCTTGCGATGATCATCATAATAATGAATCCCGTACTCGGTATGCTTTACGGGGACGAAAATATATTCTCGGGGATAAAAATAAACGCGCTTAAAACAGATAAAAGCGAACTTGAGGAAGAACTTAAGATGTACGGCGGAGGCGCGGAAGAAAAAATAGAGGAAGAATACAGACAGATAATAGACGAATCGCTTGATATGATCGCGGCGAAAAACGGCCTTGTCATAACGTCAAAAAACGTAAATATCGATATGGATGCCGAATCGGAAACTTTCGGAAAGATAACGGCCGTGCTGATAAAAGCAAAAGCGGAAAATAGCGATACGGACATTCAGGATATAAAGATAGATTCTTACGGAAACGTATATGATATTTCATCAGAAGTAAAAAGCGACAGTCTTGAGAAAGAAATAGCGGATTATTACGGGATCGATAAAAATAAAGTTTGCGTATATGTGAGGTGAAAAAATGCAGGTAAAAAAGATATGGGATAAACTCGTAAAGAGCATGGGTATCCCAAGGCTCATACTTGTCCTTGCCGCGGGGGCGGTGCTCATAAGCCTTTCCGCAGCGGATTTTACGGGAAAAGACGGCGGGAAAAAAGAAGATGAGGCTGTAAGCGAAAAAGATATGGAGGCGGGTAACGATAAAAGCGAAAGCGAATATACGAAGCGCCTTGAAAAGCAGCTTGAAAATACGCTTGCGGACGTAAGCGGCGTAGGAAAGGTAAAAGTGATGATCACTCTTTATTCTTCGGCGGAGAAAGTTACGCTCAGCGATCCGGTATATTCAAGCGACAGCATAACGCAAAGCGATACTTCGGGAGCAGCAAAAAGCGAGCAGAGCACGAAAAGCGAACCCGAAACTGTATTTGAAGAAAACGACGATACAAAAAGCCCGTATGTCGTTAAGGAACTTGAGCCGCAGATAAAGGGCGTGGTCGTAGTTGCGCAGGGCGGGGACAACGATACCGTAAAAAAGGAAATAATTGAGGCTGTTATGGTATTATTTGGACTCGAATCACATAAGATTAAAGTAATGAAACTGGAATAATAATATTGGAGGATGTGCATTGAAAAAGATATTTGGAAAAAACCAGGTGATCATATCGGCGCTTGCAATAATGATCGCCATAGCGGGGTATCTGTCGATTACGCAGGATAAGACCGAAGAAGCGGTTAATCTGGTAGGTGACAGCGGTACGTCAAACGGGGAGCTTATCTATGATATATCCGAGGACGACATTAGCGGAAACGGAACTTATGAGTACACCGATTCGGGCGATGTGGTTTCGGTAACGGAAAAACCCGTACAGGAAGATGTGGCGGAAGTGTCGCCGACCGCGGCTCCTGATTCGGCGGAGACTTCTGAAAATGTAGGCGAGGCGGTACTTGTTTCCAGTACTATCGGTTCGGAATATTTTGACTCCGCAAAGCTGTCCAGGGAACAGACGCGTTCAAAAAATAAGGAAATACTCATGGAGATCATAAACAGTTCCGTGGCGACCGATACGCAGAAAGAAGACGCGGTAAATGAAGTGATCGGCCTTACGTCTGATTCCGAGAAGGAAAACGCCGCCGAGACAATGCTTGAAGCCAAAGGGTTCGGGGAAAGCATGGTAAGCATAGTGGACGGCAAAGTTGATGTTATTGTAAACGCCAATAACCTTACCGAAAAAGAAATCGCGCAGATAGAGGATATAGTAAAAAGAAAGACCGACGCAGCCGCGGGCGATATAGTTATCACTCCGGTAGGAGTAGCCGGACAATAATAATAAATAATAAAAACTGTTTTCAAATCTGTATTTATTTGATATAATGTAACCATTAATGAGCAAATGCATTTCGTTAGGAGGTCATTGTGGTTATGAAAGAGCAGGAAGTTAAGCAGGTATATAAGACTCTTAATATATGCCATGACGGTTTTGGTAAGGTGCAGATTTCAAACGAGGTTGTAGCCAGCATCGCGGGACTTGCGGCGCTGGAAGTAAAAGGGGTGCAGTCTACGATAGGCTCTATTACCAATGAGATAGCGGGCAAATTCGGGATAAGGAATTTTGGCAAAGGAGTCAAGGCCGCTATTGAAGGCGATGTGGTAACCGTTGATATGAATCTCAATATGAGCTACGGATATAATATCCTGAAAACCTGCAAGCAGGTCCAGGAGAAAGTTAAACAGGCTGTTGAGAGTATGACCGGTCTTTCTGTCGGTAATGTCAATATCCATATTGCGGGAGTTGCAATAGACAAAGAACAGTAAAATATATTCACTTAAGATGCTGTCGTAAACGTACCTTGCCATGGTGTTGTTGCGGCAGTCTCTTGCTGAAAGGTCAGGAAATACGTATGACTAGACGTGAGATTAGAAGACACCTGTTTTGTATTATGTTTAATGCAGGATTTTACGGTGAAGAAGAATACGAAGAACAGTACGGCATGTATTGGGACGCTTTGGATGAAGAACCGGAAGAAGCCGCAAAGGCCGAGATACATGATAAATTTATCGCGATCATGGATAAGAAAGATGAGATAGACGCCATGATCGATGCGGATACGAAGGGATGGAAGCTTGAAAGGCTGTGTAAGGCGGATATAAATATACTGAGGATAGCGATATATGAGATGAAGTGGGACGAAGCCGTGCCGCTTCAGGTTGCCATAAATGAAGCTGTTGAACTTGCCAAGACGTACGGAACGGACAGTTCGCCGGGATTTGTAAACGGTATATTGGGAAGTATCGCAAAACGCATTGGAGAAAACTGATCATGGAACAGATATATACGGTTTCCCAGGTAAACAGTTATATTAAGCGCATATTTGTCCGCGAACAGGTATTGTCGGATATTATAATAAAAGGCGAGATATCAAACTGCAAATACCATTCATCGGGACACATATATTTTACCCTTAAGGATAATACAAGCAGGCTTGCATGCGTGATGTTTGCGGGAAACAGAGGCGGTCTGTCATTTACGCTTAAAGACGGAATGGGAGTCGCCGCAGCGGGACAGATAGGCGTATATGAACGCGACGGCAAATATCAGCTGTACGTTTCGCATATATATGAGGACGGAGTCGGGGTATTATATGAGCGACTTGAAAGATTAAAGAAAAAGCTCTCAGAAGAAGGGCTTTTTAGTGATGCATATAAAAAGAAAATCCCGTACTATGCAAAGAAGGTAGGTATAGTAACCGCAGATACGGGCGCTGTTATAAGGGATATAGTTAATGTTGCGAAAAGGCGCAATCCCTACGTTCAGCTTATATTGTGCCCGGTATGCGTGCAGGGTGAGAATGCGGCGGGATCTATCGCCGCAGGGATCAGAAAAATGGACAGATACGGCGCGGATGTTATGATCGTCGGGCGCGGCGGCGGTTCATTTGAAGATCTGTTTGCATTTAACGAAGAAGAGGTAGTAAGGGCGATATATGAATGTAAGACCCCGGTAATATCGGCTGTAGGCCATGAAACGGATACCGCGCTTTCAGATCATGCGGCGGACCTTCGCGCGCCCACGCCTTCCGCGGCGGCGGAACTTGCAGTGCGCGAACTTTCGCAGATATATGAAAAGATATCCGATTATAAAAAGATGTTAAGGCATTATATGGAAGTATGCCTTAATAATAACAAAAACAGGCTTAATATCATAAAATCGCATATGGAATATCTTAAGCCCGACGAGATGATAAGGCAGAGGAGGCAGTACCTTTCCGATATATCGGATAAACTGTTAAGCATGATCACGTTAAAGACGGAAAGAAACAGGCATCATCTTACGCTTTTATCCGAGAAGCTTAATATACTGTCGCCGCTTAAAAGGCTGTCGGGAGGGTATTCGTACGTTACGCTTAAGGACGGACAGGCGCTTAAGAGCGTAAACCAGGTAAAAGAGGATGATATGATCATTGTGAATCTGTCGGACGGCAGGATAAATGCTTTGGTAAAAGGAGAAGATTATGGCAAAGTTAGAGGATGATTTTAATAAACTTGAAGAGATAATAAACAGTATGGAGAATAATGAGATGTCGTTAGAGGAAGCGTTTAAGGCGTATGAAGAGGGCGTGAAGCTTGTAGCGGAATGCAACGCGCAGATCGATAAAGTTGAAAAGCAGCTTATTATTCTTGATAATGATGAAACAGAGGGGTAAACATGCAGGATAAGATAGATTATATTGAAAGCGTTTTAAGAAAATATCTTCCGAAAAAGGAAGGATACCAGAAGGTTATATTCGAAGCCATGGAATATGCGCTTATGGCAGGCGGAAAAAGGCTGCGCCCGATGTTTATGAACGAAGTGTACATGATGTTTGGCGGAGATGACAAAGAGATCATCGAGCCGTTTATGGCAGCCATTGAGATGATACACACGTATTCGCTCATACATGACGACCTTCCGGCGATGGATGACGACGATTACAGGAGAGGAAGAAAGACTACACACGTAGTATACGGTGAAGCAATGGGCATACTTGCGGGCGACGCGCTGCTTAATTACGCGTATGAAACGGCGGCGAAAGCGCTTCTTTGTCCGGATAGCGCGGACCGCGCCGCAAAGGCGTTTGCGGTTCTTGCCAAAAAAGCGGGAGTATTCGGTATGGTCGGAGGACAGGTCACTGATGTTTCGATGAATTCAAAAGTGCCCGACGCCGATATGCTTGATTTCATATACAGGCTTAAGACCGCGGCGCTTTTAGAGGCTTCGTTTATGATAGGCGGAATACTTGCGGGGGCGTCGGATGAGGAAGAAAAAGAACTTGAAATGATTGCCCGAAACGTAGGGATAGCTTTTCAGATACAGGACGATATACTCGATATAACGAGTACTTCCGAAGTACTCGGAAAGCCTGTAGGGAGCGATGAAAAAAATGAAAAAACGACATACGTTTATTTCTTTGGCATAGATAAAGCAAAGCAGGATGTTAAAAAATATTCGGAAGAAGCTTTGGATATTTTGAAAAATCTTGACGCAAAGGGAGATAAGACATTTGTAGAAAAACTTATAAATGACCTTATTTACAGAGAAAAATAGAATCTCTTATCCCGTACAATATATTCATGTGAGAGGATAAAAAATGTATAATATACTTGAGCAGATCCGGAAACCAAATGATATAAAGAATATAGATCCGACGCAGTACAAAGAACTTGCGAAGGAGATAAGGGCGTGCCTTTTGCGGAATGTAAGCAGGACGGGAGGGCATCTTGCGTCCAATCTCGGCGTTGTGGAACTTACGATGGCAATACATCTGTGCCTGACTTTTCCGGAGGATAAAGTAATATGGGATGTGGGACACCAGTCATATGTGCACAAAATACTGACAGGAAGAAAAGATATGCTTAAAAGCCTCAGGCAGCACGACGGAATAAGCGGATTTCCGAAAATGTGCGAGAGTTCTTCCGACGCTTTTAATACCGGACATGCCTCCACATCGGTATCGGCAGCTTTGGGGTATGCGTTTTCAAGGCAGCTTAAGGGAGAAAACAACAGGGTCTTTGCGGTCATAGGCGACGGTTCGATGACAGGCGGGATGTTTTATGAAGCGCTTAATAATGCGGTAACGCTTAAGTCCAATATGGTGATAGTGCTTAACGACAACAATATGTCGATATCCAGGAATGTCGGCGGGATGTCGGGATATCTTACGAAAATAAGGACTGCCGACCGCTACAGGCAGCTTAACGATAATGTAAAAGGCGCGATACGCAGCATACCGGGGATAGGCGATTCGGTAGCAGAGACAGTGAGCCGTTCCAAAAATTCACTCAAGCGCCTTATGATACCGGGTATGATATTTGAAGACATGGGAATTACTTATGTAGGTCCGGTAGACGGACACAACGTAGGCGACCTTGTCAGGACATTTAAGGACGCCATGCGCATGAATAAGCCGGTCATAGTGCATGTTAAGACAAAAAAAGGCAAGGGATACAGGCTTGCGGAGGAAGATCCTTCTTATTTCCACGGCATAGAGCCTTTCATTGTAAAATCCGGCGAGCTTAAATATAAGCCGTCAGACGACAGGCCTACATATACGAAAGTGTTTGGGAAAAAGCTCTGCGAGCTTGCAAAAAACGACGAGAGCATAGCAGCCGTATGCGCGGCGATGCCGCAGGGAACGGGACTCAGCGATTTTTCGGAACAATTTAAGGACAGGTTCTTTGACGTGGGTATAGCCGAGGAACATGCGGTTACATTTGCGGCGGCTCTTGCGGCGGATAATATGAAACCTGTAGTTGCTATATATTCGACGTTTCTGCAGAGGTCGTATGACCAGATCCTTCATGACGTATGCATATGCGGCCACCATGTTGTATTTGCGATAGACAGAAGCGGCATTGTGGGAAACGACGGGGAAACCCATCAGGGAATATACGATATCTCGTATCTTACGAGCATACCGAACCTTACCGTAATGGCGCCGAAGAATGACGTTGAATTTGAAGATATGTTGGAGTACGCGCTGTACGATATAGACGGGCCTGTGGCGATAAGGTATCCGAGAGGAAAAGTATGCGGCAGCTTTCATGAATACAGGACCGCGATAGAGTATAAAAAAGCGGAGATTATGAAAAAAGGAGAAAAAGTTCTTCTTCTTGCGCTCGGAAGCATGGTAAGCGTTGCCGCGCAGGTATGCGATAAGCTTTCTGAGGAGTGCGGCATAGACGCAACGCTTGTTAATCTTAGATTTGCAAGCCCGGCAGATTATGAGCTGATAGATGAGCTTTGCAGGACGCATGACATAGTTGTTACGCTTGAAGAAAATGTAATGTCGGGAAGTTTATCGGAACATATCGCGTCGCATCTCATGTGGAAAGGGTACGGCAATATTAAGTGTATTCCGGTTACGCTGCCGGATTCTTATATAGAGCATGGAGCGCAGGATGCGTTAAGGTCGCGGTACGGTCTTAACGCGGATGATATTTTTAATAAAGTAAGGGGATGCCTGATTGAAGGAGAGACTTGATATAAACAGAGGTCTTGCGCCTTCGCGCGAAAAGGCAAAAGCGCTTATTATGTCGGGAAACGTGTTCGTGAAAGGACAGCGTGAGGATAAAGCGGGAACAAATGTTGATGTAAACGCCGATATAACGGTAAAAGAAAAGCCCTTAAAATATGTGAGCAGAGGCGGCCTTAAGCTTGAAAAAGCGATACAAACATGGAACCCGCCCATAAAAGGAAAGGTATGCATAGATGTAGGGGCTTCTACGGGCGGGTTTACCGATTGCATGCTTCAAAACGGCGCGGCTAAGGTATATGCGATAGATGTGGGGACTAACCAGCTTGCATACAGCCTGAGACAGGATGCGCGTGTAATATGCATGGAAAGGACCAACATCAGATATGTTACAAAAGAAGACCTTCCCGAGGAAGCTGATTTTGTATCGATAGACGTTGCGTTTATATCTTTAAAAAAGGTGCTTCCTCCGGTATACGCGCTTATGAAAGACGACGCATATATCGTATGCCTTATAAAGCCGCAGTTTGAGGCGGGACGCGATAAAGTCGGGAAAAAGGGCGTTGTGCGCGATAAAAAAGTACACGAAGAAGTAGTAAAGGATATAATGGGCTATACAGACGGCATGGGATATGAGATACTGGGGATCACATATTCGCCGGTACGAGGCCCGGAAGGAAATATTGAATATTTGCTTTATATGAAGAAAAACGAAGGATACCGTAACGATATAGATGAACTTAACGATCTTGCAGAAAATGCAGTAAATGATGCTAATTCTGTTCTTTAGGAGGAATGGCGGTGGACAGGTTTTGCGTAATAGCCAATGCAGATAAGAAAAATGCATACCGCACAGCGTTTGAGATAGCGGATTACCTGAATGAAAAAGGGTGTTTTTGTACTGTCATAGAAAACAGCCTGAAAAAGAAGGATATAAACACCAGTTATACTGACATAAAAAATATCCCTGAAAATACCGGGTGCGTTATTGTGCTTGGCGGAGACGGCACAATGATACAGGCGGCAAGCGATATTGCGGTAAAGGATATACCTTTATTCGGGATCAATCTTGGCGGGGTGGGATTCCTTACCGAATCGGACCCCGATAACATGTGGGAAGATATAGACAGCCTTATCGCGGGCCGTTACCGCATTGAAAAAAGGATGATGCTTGACGGAAATATAGATGCGAAAGGCGGCAGTTATTCCTGCATAGCTCTGAATGATTTTGTCGTATCGAAACGCGACGTAGGCAAGCTTATAGGATTTGATCTGTATGTGAATGATGTTTTTCTTGATTCGTTTTTTGCGGACGGGATAATAATATCAACGCCTACGGGTTCAACGGGATATAATCTGTCCGCGGGCGGGCCGATATTATCGCCGCAGATAGAGTCTATATGCGTTACCCCGATATGTCCCCATTCATTAAACGACAGGAGTTTTGTGATAAGCGGCGACGATGAGGTGCTTATAAGGCTGACGGAAGGAAAGAATTCCGCGGTCGACAGTGCGATGGTCATTTCTGACGGCAGGAATGTAATGGATATAGTCAGCGGGGAATCGCTCAGGGTTGGAAAGTCAGAATATTACACAAAGATCATCTTAAAGGAAAATACCAATTTTTATCACAGGATGCGGACTAAACTTAACTGAGGAGGCTTGTATGAAATCTGACAGGCATAACAGGATAATAGAACTTGTTACCGAAAATGATATTGAGACACAAGAAGAGCTTGCGGCTTATCTTAAGGCGGACGGGTATGACGTTACGCAGGCCACGGTATCGCGGGATATAAGAAAGCTCGGCCTTACAAAGATCCCCGGGATATCCGGAAAACCCAGATACGTTGTGTCCGGAAAGTATGAAGACGGTACGGACAGGCAGTATATACATGCGTTAAAAGACGCAGTGCTTTCGGTAGAGCGCGCAGAAAATATCATAGTGATAAAGACAGTATCGGGTATGGCAATGGCTGTTGCCGCCGCGGTTGACGCGCTAAAGATAAACGAGATAGCGGGAAGCATAGCCGGGGACGATACGATAATGTGCGCGGTAAAGAGCGCATCTTTAGTCGACAGCGTGATAGAAAGCATATCGGAATATATAGGCTAAACGTTTAATCCGATATGTTAAAATATATTATTTATTTTATTAATAGTACTGGAGGAAAAGATAATGTCAGGACATTCAAAATTTGCTAATATTAAGCATAAGAAAGAAAAAAACGACGCAAAAAAAGGTAAGATTTTTACTATTATAGGGCGTGAGATCGCAGTTGCCGTAAAAGAAGGCGGAGCAGATCCCGCAAATAATAGTAAGCTGCGCGATGTCATCGCAAAGGCCAAGGCAAACAATATGCCTAACGATACTATCGACAGGGGTATTAAAAAGGCTGCCGGAGACGGAAACGCGGCAAATTATGAGAACATAACATATGAGGGATACGGTCCGAGCGGTACGGCGATCATTGTAAGGACGCTTACCGATAACAAAAACCGTACTGCGTCAAACGTCCGCAACGCGTTTACCAAAGGCGGCGGCAATGTAGGGACTACGGGATGCGTTTCCTATATGTTTGATGAAAAAGGCCAGATAATAATCGACCGTGAGGAATGCAGTGCAGAGCCGGATGATATCATGATGATGGCTTTGGAGTGCGGCGCGGAGGATTTTTCCGAAGAGGAAGACAGTTATGAGATACTGACTTCGCCGGAAGATTTCAGCAGCGTGCGCGAGGCGCTTGAGAAAGAAAATATTCCGATGGTATCGGCAGAAGTTACGATGATTCCGCAGACATATGTGGAACTTAAGGATGAAAATGATATAAAGATGATGAACCGCATCATTGACCTTTTAGACGATGACGACGATGTTCAGGAAGTATATCATAATGCGGAGGGGCTTATGTAGGACGAAAACAGTGACAGGAATATGATAAGGCATATTCCCCAAAAAAGGAGAGGTGTATTATGTATTATGGGATTAAGAATTTGCGCAGACATATGATGGGGATTATTTTTGGGATTTTTGTATCGCTTGTTATGGCAGTATCCGCGCAGGCCGTGGAAGATGAAAAACTGCAGTTTTCAAAAGATTCAGGTTACAGCAGCGCCGCGTT
>CANQDW010000069.1 GCA_947593975.1 uncultured Lachnospiraceae bacterium | reverse complement strand
CCATTAGGTATTGAATATAAAACAAAATATATCGGAGAGATATATTGACAAATTTCAAATTTTGAGATAGGAGGTATCTGGCATGAAAATGACTTTCCGCTGGTATGGCGAGGGCAATGACAGCGTGACATTAGACCAGATAAAGCAGATTCCCGGAGTTACGGGGATAGTGTGGGCGCTTCACGATAAACTGCCGGGTGAAGTATGGCATAAGGAAGAGATAGCAGAGGTAAAAGCCCAGCTTGACAAATATGGTTTTAATATGGACGTGGTTGAATCCGTAAATGTGCATGATGATATCAAGATCGGTGCAAAAGACCGGGATATGTACATTGAAAATTATAAGCAGACTCTGAAAAACCTTAAACCGTTTGGTGTAAAGGTGGTATGTTATAATTTTATGCCGGTTTTCGACTGGACAAGGACGGATCTGTTCCATCCCGTAGGAGACGGTTCAACGGCGCTTTATTATGAAAAAGATAAAATTATTGACGATCCGGAAAAAATGGCCGAGTACATACTTAAAGAGTGCAAAGGATATACGATGCCGGGCTGGGAACCTGAACGCATGGCAAAGCTTAAGGAACTTTTTTCGATGTACAGGGGAGTTACCAAGGAAATGCTTTGGGACAATCTCAAATATTTTCTTGAGGCTCTTATGCCTGTGTGCAATGAGCTTGATATAAAAATGGCGATACATCCGGATGATCCGCCGTGGGATATTTTCGGACTCCCGAGGCTTATAGTCGACGAACAGTCCGTAGAACGTTTCCTTACAATGGTTGACGATCCTTATAACTGCCTTACGTTATGTTCGGGCTCGCTTGGTTCAAATCCGGACAATAATGTTGCGGACATAATAAGAAAGCACTGCGGGCGCATAGCATTTGCGCATGTAAGGAACGTAAAGCATTTTGAGAATGGGGACTTTAGCGAAGCGTCGCATAGGGACTGTGACGGAGACATAGGCATACTTGATATAATGAAAGCTTATCATGACTGCGGTTTTGACGGATATATGAGACCCGACCACGGAAGGCATATATGGGGCGAGAAATGCCGACCGGGATACGGACTTTACGACAGGGCGCTTGGAATCATGTATCTGTTGGGATGCTGGGATATGTTGGATAAGATTTCCGGGGAGGCATGATATGAAAGATTTTATGGATGAAGATTTTTTGCTTTCTAACGATACCGCAAAGCTTCTTTACCATTCTTATGCGGAGAAGATGCCTATAATAGACTATCACTGCCATATCGATCCCGAGGAAATAGCGAAAGACAGGAGATTTGAAAACATTACCCGGGTATGGCTTGGGGCGGACCACTATAAATGGCGTCTTATGCGTTCGAACGGAATAGAAGAAAAATATATAACGGGATATGCTTCGGACCGGGAAAAGTTCGGAAAATGGGCGGATACTATTGGAAGGGCTGTCGGAAACCCGCTGTATCACTGGAGCCATCTTGAGCTTAAAAGATATTTCGGCTATGACGGGGACCTTAATTCGGATACGGCAGAACAAGTCTGGGAACTCTGCAACGAAAAGTTAAAGAGCCCGTCAATGTCCGCAAGGAATATCATGCGCATGTCAGGCGTTTCGCTTATAGGGACTACGGATGATCCGGCGGATGACCTTGGCTGGCATAAGATCATTGCCGAAGATGGAGATTTTGATATAAAAGTACTTCCTATGTGGCGTCCCGATAAGGCGATAGGCATTGAAAAACCGGATTTTTGTGAATATATGCGCAGGCTTTCCGATGTATCGGGCGTAAGCATAGATACATTTTCGGACTGGAAGAGGGCAATAACGCTGCGGCTTGACTATTTTTCCGCACGGGGCTGTCTTGGAAGCGACCACGGAATGAAATATGTGCCGTTTATGCGCGCGGATGAAAAGAAGGTTGATGAAATATTTGTTAAAGCCCTTAACGGACGCGCTGTTTCGGAAACGGAAGAAGATATATTTAAAACGGAGTGTATGCTGTATCTTGCGTCTGAATATGCAAAAAGGAACTGGGTCATGCAGCTTCATTTTGGCGTAACGAGGGATAACAATACGAAGATGTATAACCGAATAGGGGCGGATACGGGATTTGACGGTATATATAACAGCGTGCCTATTGATAAACTGGCCTCATTCCTTGATGAATTAAATAAAGGAGACAATCTTCCGAAGACTATATTGTACAGCCTTAATCCAAATGATAATGCGGCTATAGGCGTGCTTATCGGATGTTTCCAGGAGGCGGGTGCGCGCGGTAAGATACAGCAGGGTACGGCGTGGTGGTTTAACGACCACTTAAACGGAATGACCGAACAGATGACAAACCTTGCAAACCTTGGGATGCTTGCCAATTTCGTGGGGATGCTTACCGATTCAAGAAGTTTTCTGTCATATACAAGACATGAATATTTCAGAAGGATATTATGTAACATAATTGGTACAAAGGTAGAAAACGGAGAATTTCCGTTTGATGAAAAGAGACTCGGAAAGATCGTGGAAGATATTTCATATAATAACGCACGCAATTATTTTGGATTTGACGTGTAAAAAACGGAGGTAATATAAATTGAGCAAAAGAGCAGTTACATTCGGAGAGATAATGTTAAGGCTTGAGCCTGAAGGATATTACAGATTTGTTCAGGCGGACAGTTATCAGGCAACGTTCGGAGGAGGAGAGGCAAACGTAAGCGTTTCGCTCGCAAACTACGGGTATGACGCAAGTTTTGTCACAAAGCTCCCGAAAAATGAGATCGCGCAGAGCGCCATAAATTCACTCAGGAAATACGGCGTTGACACATCGGACATTGTAAGGGGCGGAGACCGTATAGGAATATATTTCCTGGAAAAGGGCGCAAGCCAGAGACCGTCAAAAGTAATATATGACCGCGCCGGTTCATCGATAGCAACAGCCTCGGCAGACGATTTTGACTGGGATAAAATATTTGACGGGGCAGAGTGGTTTCATTTTACGGGGATCACTCCCGCGCTTTCGGAAAACGCCGCCGAAATATGCCTGCGCGCCTGCCAAAAGGCTAAGGAGAAGAACATTACGGTAAGCTGCGACCTCAATTACAGAAATAAGCTGTGGTCCAAAGAAAAAGCCGGGGAAGTTATGGGCAGGCTGTGTGAATATGTTGACGTATGCATATCCAATGAAGAGGATGCGAACGATGTGTTTGGAATAAAAGCGTCCGGTACAAGCGTAACAGAGGGTGAAATAAGTTATGAAGGATATAAGGATGTTGCAAAGCAGCTCTATGACAGATTTTCATTCAAGAAGGTGGCGATAACGCTCCGTACTTCAATATCCGCCAATGACAATAAGTGGGCGGCAATGCTTTACGACGGAAACGGCTGTTATTTCAGCAAGACATATCTTATGCATATAGTTGACAGGGTAGGCGGCGGAGACAGTTTCGGAGGCGGCCTTATATATGCGCTCATGGAAAATTACGATCCGCAGAGCGCGATAGAATTTGCGGTTGCCGCATCGTGCCTTAAGCATTCTGTAGAGGGCGATTTTAATATGGTTTCTGTTGATGAAGTAAAAAAACTTGCGGACGGCGACGCTTCCGGAAGGGTTCAAAGATAAATTAACGGAGGAAGTATTATGAAATTGACATATGAAGGTATAAAAGAAGAAGGCTGGGAAGAAAACAAAATAAAACTTCCGCAGTATGATATAGATGCAGTCAAAAAACGTACGGCAGATAATCCTGTCTGGATCCATTTTGGCGCAGGCAATATATTCAGGGGATTTATTGCCGGGCTTCAGGATGAGCTCCTTAACAAAGGGCTTGCAGATAAAGGCATTATAGCCGCGGATACTTTTGATTATGAAATCATTGATAAGATATACAAACCGTTTGATAACCTTACTTTATTCGTCGGCCTGAAATCTTCGGGAGATACTGACAGTAAAGTGATAGCCAGCGTAACCGAGGCGCTTGCCGCGGACTGCGGCGACGAACATTCGTATAAGCGTCTTAAGGAGATATTTACCAAACAGTCGCTGCAGATGATAAGTTTTACGATAACGGAAAAAGGATATTCTTTAAGAAATATCGACGGAGAGCTTCTTTCTGTTGTTAAAGAAGATATAGCAAACGGACCGGATATGCCGCGTCATGCCATGAGCATAATAACCGCCCTTTTGTATGAAAGGTATAAAAATCAGGCTATGCCGGCTGCGCTTGTAAGCATGGATAACTGCAGCCATAATGGCGCCAAATTAAAGGAAAGCGTACTTTTTATCGCGGAGGAATGGAAAAAACGCGGATTCGTTGAAGAGGGATATACGGATTATCTTAATGACGAGGAAAAAATAAGTTTTCCATGGAGCATGATAGATAAGATCACCCCGCGCCCCGCAAAAAGCATAGAGGATATGCTCTGTGATATCGGGATAAAAGATATGTCTCCGGTAACCACATCGAAAAAAACGTTTATAGCTCCGTTTGTAAACGCCGAGATCCCCCAGTATCTTGTTATTGAGGACAAATTCCCGAACGGAAGGCCTGACCTTTCAAATGCGGGAGTGTATTTTACCGACCAAAAAACAGTAAACGATACCGAAAGGATGAAAGTTACCACATGTCTTAATCCGCTTCATACCGCGCTTGCGGTTTTCGGATGCCTTTTAGGCTATGAAAGCATATCTGCCGAGATGCAGGACGAAGACTTAAAGAAACTTGTTGAGAATATCGGATATAAAGAGGGCATACCTGTTGTTACCGATCCGGGGATCATAAGCCCGATGGATTTTATAAAAGAAGTAATCGATGAAAGGCTTCCGAATCCGTTCGTGCCTGATATGCCGCAGCGTATTGCAACCGATACAAGCCAGAAGGTCCCCGTAAGGTTTGGCGAGACTATCAAGGCGTATATAGAAAGCCCCGATCTTTCGGTCAAAGATCTTGTGTACATTCCGCTTGCGATAGCAGGATGGCTCAGATATCTTATGGGAATAGATGATAACGGCTGCGCGATGCAGCTAAGCCCTGATCCTATGTTGGATGAGCTCACAAAAAGGCTTGAAGGAATTGAGTTTGGCAAACCGGAAACGATCAAAGATAAACTTAAAGTTATATTATCCAACAGGTCATTGTTTGCAACAGATCTTTGCAAAGCCGGGATTGCCGGAAAAATCGAGGACATGTTTGCAGAAATGATCGCAGCCCCGCATGCTGTGCGAAATACTCTTCATAAGTATGTTGTTTAATTGACAGCAATATTAAAATATGGTAAATTGATATTGCTTTGCACCTGTAGCTCAGTGGATAGAGCAATGGTTTCCGGAACCATGTTTGCGGGGGTTCGAGTCCCTTCAGGTGCGTTTTGCCATACAAGGAGAAGATTATGAAATTAAGTCACAAATATATTAAGCCAATAGTAAAAACTACAGCGGCAACAGCGCTTATGGGATTGATAGTGCTCGCAGCGGCTCCGTGCTGGAATGATATGCGGGATTCCCATGCTGCTGTATCGCATAACGAAATATCCATAAGCGACGATAATGTTGAACCGGAAAACGTATTTAATTATGAAGGGACCGATTATCTTAAAAAAGATGCATATCCGGATATCAATGAACTTATGAGTAAATATTATGCCGCAAGCCTTGCAGTGGATCTGGATGCGTTAGAAGGTCTTGTAAGCGATGTGTCGCAGATTGATGAGGATAAGCTAAAAAAGCAGCTTTCTTATATGGAAAGCATAGATAATATCATATGTTATACCGTGGAAGGCGAGATCGAAGGAACGTTCAGGGTGTACGTTTACTATGACATGAAACTTAAAGGCATTGACACGCCTGCGCCCGCATTGTATGCATTTTATGTTACAATGTCGTCAGACGGGAATTATATCGTGTATCTGAGCGGTTTGGACGGAGAAACCCAGGATTTCATATCGGCAGCCGATACAAGTCAGGATGTGCAGACACTTAAGACTCTGGTCAACGAGAGGTTTAAGAAGGTTATAAACAGTGATGAAAAACTCAAAGAATTCTGTGAAATGTTAGATAATGGTCTGCTGCCGTCCGGCGATGTTTCGGGAAGCGCGCTTGACGTGTCGCCAGAAGCGCTTGATGTATCACCGGAGGCGCTTGATGTGCAGCCTGACGCGCAGCCGCAGGATGTATCACCGCAGGCTATGGATGTTGTACAGTAATCAGTAAATATTTACAGTTTATACTTGGTCGGTGCCGGTTTGTATAGTCGGCACTGATTATATATATGGAGGAAATGTGGATAATAAGATCAGGATTAACAAATACCTCAGTGAAGCGGGGATCTGTTCAAGAAGGGAAGCTGACAGGCTGATAGAAGCGGGACGGGTAATGATAAACGATACCGTTGCCGAATGCGGGATGAAGGTATCTGAAAATGACGTCGTCTATTTTAACAAAAAGCGCGTAACTTTGTCTGAAAAACCCGTTGTACTTATATATAACAAGCCGAAAGGGGTAGTTTGTTCTACAAAAGAAAAGGATAATATAATAGATTATATAAATTATCCAAAAAGGATATATCCTGTGGGCAGGCTTGATAAGGATTCGACAGGGCTTATACTCCTTACCAACCAAGGCAGCATATCGGATGCCATGTTAAGGGCATCAAATTATCATGAAAAAGAATATCATGTAAAGGTGAACATGCCGATAACAAAAGAATTTGTCGAAGGGATGAGACGGGGAGTACCTATTCTTGATACCGTTACGAGACCGTGTAAAATAAAGGTATACGGCGAAAAGGAATTTTCGGTTATCCTCACCCAGGGACTTAACAGACAGATAAGGAGAATGTGCGAATACTTTGATTACAGGGTTCGCTCGTTAGAAAGAGTAAGGATAATGAATATCAAGCTGGGAGATTTAAAACCCGGTGAATATATTGAGATGTCCGATTCGCAGATAAACGATCTGAAAAGAGATCTGGGCATATTAAATTGAGAAGGGATAGTGTTTATGAAAAGTATCACGGACAGAATGAAGGAATTGATCGCAATACTTGATGAAGCATCTTCGGCATATTACCAGGGAAAAGATGAAATAATGAGCAATTTTGAGTATGACAGGCTGTATGACGAACTGGTAAAGCTTGAACAGGAAAGCGGGATAGTTTTGTCGGGAAGCCCTACAACTACAGTCGGCTATGAAGTTGCAGGCGAGCTTCCGAAAGAAAGGCATGGCTATGATGTGCTTTCGCTTGATAAAACCAAAGATGTAAACGTACTTAGAGATTGGCTTGGGGACATGAAAGGAGTGCTTTCGTGGAAACTTGACGGACTTACCGTAGTTGTGACTTATGAAGACGGTAAGCTTGTAAAGGCAGTGACCCGCGGCAACGGTGAAGTGGGAGAAGTAATCACGGCAAATGCAAAAACATTTGTAAATATTCCGTTATCGGTCCCGCATAAGGGAAGGATGGTGCTTCGCGGCGAGGCGCTGATCAAATATTCCGATTTTGAAAAGATCAATGAGGAAATAGAAAATCCTGATGAAAAATATAAGAATCCCCGAAACCTCTGCAGCGGTTCGGTAAGACAGCTTGACAGCAGCATCACTGCAAAGCGCAGGGTATATTTCATTGTATACAGCGTGCTGGATTCGGAAGTTGAATTTGAAACATTAAGCAGCCAGCTTGACTGGGCAGCCGCGCAGGGATTTGAGGTGGTCGGCCGCAGCGTCGTGGACAAAAATACGCTGGCAGACGAGGTGGCTTTATATACGGAGCGTGTTTCCGACAATGATTTTCCGGCTGACGGGCTGGTCCTTGCATATGACGATATCGCTTATGGCAGATCTCTCGGAAGGACCTCTAAGTTTCCAAGGCACTCGATGGCTTTTAAATGGGAAGATGAAACGGCTGAGACTACCCTTAAGGAGATTGAATGGAGCGCTTCAAGGACGGGGCTTATTAACCCGGTAGCGATATTTGAGCCTGTAATGCTTGAAGGTACTACCGTATCAAGGGCAAGCGTGCATAATTTGAGCATAGTGGAGCAGTTTAAACTGGGGATAGGCGACAGGCTGCTTGTATACAAGGCCAATATGATCATTCCGCAGATAGCGGATAACTTAACAAAAAGCAATACGCTTGTAATCCCAAATAAGTGTCCGGTATGCGGCGGAGCTCTTGAGATAAAGCAAGAAAACGGGACAAAGACGCTTATATGCACAAATAAAGACTGCCTTGCAAAACAGATAAAGTCATTTACGCATTTTGTAAGCAGGGAAGCTATGAATATAGACGGATTGTCAGAAGCAACCATTGAAAAATTTATCGCCAAAAAAATAATAAGAAAACGCGTTGATTTTTACCATCTTTCGGATCACAGGGATATGATAACCGAAATGGAAGGATTTGGTGAAAAATCGTATAATAAACTTATGCAGGCTGTCGACATATCGAGAAAGGCAAGAATAGAGAATTTTATATACAGCCTTGCAATACCGGGAGTAGGAATATCTACGGCAAGGATCATATGCAGAGAATTTAACAACAATATAGATAAGGCTGTTGATGCCGGTTATGATGAGCTTGTAAAAATAGATGGAATAGGCGATGTACTGGCAAAAGAATGGGTCAGATATATGTCCGATGAAAACAACAGGGCGGAGATAAATGATATTCTTAAGGAGATTGATATAATAATTCCGGATGAAGAAGAAAGCAGCTTAAAGCTTACGGACATAACGGTTGTGATAACAGGTTCCCTTAATATGTTTGCGAACAGAAATGAGCTTAAGAGTATAATTGAGCAAAACGGCGGAAAAGTAACCGGAAGCGTTACTGGCAATACAGATTATCTGATCAATAATGATGTGACATCAGGTTCATCAAAAAACAGGAAAGCCCATGAACTTGGAGTTAAGATAATATCAGAAGAGGATTTTGTTAACGAATTCGGGCTTATGTGATAAAATAAGATATTTGGATGCGAGGGGAGAAATATATGCCGCCTATAAATGTGCAGCCGGGACTTCCGGCGAAAAAGGTAATGGAAGAAGAAAATATATTTATGATGGATGAGATAAGGGCAGGAAAGCAGGATATAAGGCCGCTTAAAATAGCGATCCTCAATCTTATGCCGTTAAAAGAGGATACAGAAGTGCATCTTCTCAGATGCCTGTCAAATACGCCGCTTCAGGTGGAGATAACTTTTCTGTCAACGGCGAGTTATATAGGAAGCAATACTTCAAAAAGCCACCTTGACCAGTTCTATCTTACTTATGATGATGTAAAAAACGTCCGTTACGACGGCCTTATAATTACCGGAGCGCCTGTTGAGAATAAAGAATGGAAAGATGTGCTTTACTGGGATGAGATTACCAAAATCATGGAATGGTCAAAATCCCATGTTACAAGTACGCTCCATATATGCTGGGGAGCCCAAGCAGGTATGTATTATCATTATGGAATTGATAAGTATCAGCTTCCGCATAAAAAATCAGGTATATACTGGCACAGTGTTCACAACAGGAAAGTTCCTTTGGTAAGGGGATTTGATGATGTATTTCTTGCGCCGCACTCACGGTATACGGAGATAAGGAAAGAAGATGTTGAGAATAATCCTGAACTTACTATACTTGCGGATTCGGAAGATGCAGGACTGTTCCTTGTAATGGCAGGAGGGGGCAGACAGATATTTTTATTTGGACATCCTGAGTATGACAGGCTTACTCTTGACAATGAATATAAAAGGGATCTGGCAAAAGGACTCAATCCTGAAATACCGTACAATTATTATAAAGACGACAATCCTGATAATAAACCGCTCCTTACCTGGCGCGCGCATTCAAATGCGCTGTACAGCAACTGGCTTAATTATTACGTTTATCAGGAAACGCCGTATGATATATCGAAAATATTTTAAAATGTTGCAGGGTATTTACAATATATATGTGAGAACGCAGAAAGTGATAGATGAGTATATTGCATTTGAAAGGAGTTATTCATTATGAAAGCGAATCGGACTTTGTTACAGATGAAATATGCGAGGATTATCCCGCTTTTTGCGGAGAAGGTTGGCATTAACATAAGGCAGGCATTAGATTTTTTTTATCATTCTATGGAATATCAACTGCTTAGGGAAGGTGTGTCTGACCTGCATTGTATGGATGAAGATTATATTGCAGAAGATTTGGCAGATGAATGGAGAGAAAAGAAAATGGAGTAAAAGTGAATTATGTTAAATTTCGGAGTTTAGAAATAGGTGGGCCTGTAATGGTTATGAAAAGAATAGTCCTTTGTTCGTGTTGTGATCTCTTACTCAACTACATCATTTTTGAAAATTTGACGTAGTTAGCATTGACAATGAGTATAATGAGTGTTACTATTTAAATGCATCATTATATCCGCTTATGAGTGAATTGATGTTTGAATGAGGGTATTGAAATGAGAAATTTTGATTACAGTAAAAAATGGGAAAAATTACTGACGCCGGAAATCGTGGCACTGCTTACGC
>CANQDW010000068.1 GCA_947593975.1 uncultured Lachnospiraceae bacterium | reverse complement strand
AAAGAGAAGCCTCGCAAACGGCGCATTTACGCCGGCTACGAGGTTTTTACCTTTTCTCAACTGTCAAAGACGGGAATTAAAACGCAATAACAAAAAAAAAGTCTGACAATGCGTATTTTTATTGATATTTTTTTAACAAATTCATAATACCGCATATCTTAACATACTATTTCAGTAAAGAAAAATTGTGAAAAGACTTTATGCTGACTAAAATAATAAGTATAGTTTTAACTTCTCTTTCTATAATAATGCTCCTTAGCGTGCTGTACCCCGTATATGATAATGCAGTGATCGGTTTTACCGCGCCTATAGTATGCGAAACAAACACTCCCGTTACAGACATATCTCCTTCTTATGAATCCGTACCCGAGTCCAAAAATCCGGATAAACTATCCATGTACGCAAAAGCATACTGTCTTGCGGACGCTGCCACAGGCCGCGTCCTTGTGTCAAAAAACGGCAGTTCGCCAATGCCTATGGCAAGCACTACCAAAATAATGACCTGCATACTCGCCCTTGAAAACGGCGCCATGGATTCCATGGTAAACGTTTCCTCTTACGCCGCTTCCATGCCTGACGTCCAATTAAATATAAGAGAAGGCGAACAATATTACCTTGGCGACCTTTTGTACTCGCTCATGCTCGAATCCCATAATGATACCGCCGTCGCCATAGCCGAACATATCGGCGGAAGCAAAGAAGGCTTCGCGCAGATGATGAATGAAAAAGCCGAATCACTCGGATGCAGCTCAACACATTTCGTAACTCCCAACGGACTTGATGCCGACGGGCATTATACAACTGCGGAAGATCTCTGCCTTATTGCCGCGTATGCAGTTAAAAATCCCGAATTTCTTTCCATTATATCAACTGACTCACACTCTTTTAGCGACTTAAGCGGAAAGAGGAAATATACCGTAAACAACCATGACCTATTTCTCAAGATGTATAACGGCGCATTGGGCATAAAAACAGGTTTTACCGGAAAAGCCGGATACTGCTTCGTCGGCGCGGCGCAGCAAAACGGCGTTACGCTTATAAGCTCGGTACTTGCTTCAGGCTGGCCTCCGCACAAATCCTACAAATGGTCTGATACAAAAACCCTTATGGACTACGGATTCGCTAACTACCGGACATATACTCTGCTGTCCGGCGTTTATACATCTGCGGAAGGTCAGAACAGCTCTGCCTTCCTTAAACCTCTAAGCGTTATCAATAACGATAAAGCAGGGAGCACAAACAAATCGCTTGACATATCATTTAACGCCGAATGCAGTATGCTGCTTAAGAAAGGCGATAATGTGTCACTTAATCTTACCGTTCCCGAAAATATAGCCGCACCTGTATCAGAAGGTGAAATTGTAGGAAACGCTTCCCTTGTTGTCAATGGTCTGGCAATGTATGATTTCCCGATCACAGCGGCGGAAAATATTAAACCTGTATCAATTAAAGACATTATCTTTATGATCGCCGGACAATATCTGCTCAATTGTTAATTATATGTTAATCCTTTTTTTACATTTTTTCTCTTTTAATTTTGAGAATATTGTGATAAGGTATAGACGTTGACGAAGATGTCCGAGAGAAAGTATACTGCTATCTTTCTTCTGGGGCATTTTTTATTTTATCAGGATTAAGTATTAATAATTAAATAAAGAAAGGAAAGATAACTATGGAAAACAACGTACTAAAGGAAGTATTTGCAACTGATGTGTTCAGCGATAAGGTTATGCAGGAACGCCTTCCGAAAAAAGTATATTCCACATTCAAGGAAATAGTGGAAAACGGCGGCGAACTTGATATCACTATCGCGAATGTAATAGCTCACGCAATGAAGGAATGGGCTGTTGAGCGGGGAGCCACCCATTATACCCACTGGTTCCAGCCTATGACCGGAATCACTGCCGAAAAGCATGATTCATTCCTTAGTGCACAATCATCAAGCGACGCTATCCTGGAATTTTCCGGAAAAGAGCTTATCAAGGGCGAGCCTGATGCTTCTTCATTCCCTTCAGGAGGTCTCCGAGCTACATTTGAAGCAAGAGGATATACTGCATGGGATATCACCTCTCCTGCTTTCCTGCGTGAAGACGCAGCCGGAGTAACATTATGTATTCCTACGGCTTTCTGTTCATATACCGGAGAAGCGCTTGACAAAAAGACGCCTCTCCTTCGTTCAATGGAGGCTATCAGCAGACAGGCTACGCATACCGCAAGGCTTTTCGGACATGATGAAGTAAATAAAGTCAGCTGCTCCATAGGACCTGAGCAGGAATATTTCCTTATTGACAGGGAGAAATTCTTACAGCGCGACGATCTTATTTTCTCGGGAAGGACCCTTTTCGGAGCAATGCCTCCTAAGGGACAGGAACTTGAGGACCACTACTTTGGTTCTATCCGTGAAAAGATCGCTTCCTATATGAAAGAGCTTAATATTGAGCTTTGGAAACTTGGAATCCTTGCAAAGACACAGCATAACGAAGTTGCGCCGGCTCAGCATGAGATGGCTCCTATATATTCAACCGCCAATATCGCTACCGACCATAACCAGCTCGTTATGGAAACGATGAGAAAAGTTGCAAGAAGACACGGCCTTGAATGCCTTCTCCATGAGAAACCTTTCGCAGGCGTGAACGGTTCCGGAAAACACGACAACTGGTCGCTCGTTACCGATACGGGAATGAACCTTTTAGACCCCGGAAAAGAACCGCACAACAATCTCATGTTCCTTTACGTGCTCAGCGCCGTGATAAAGGCAGTAAATAAATACGCTCCTCTTCTGAGGCTTTCTGCCGCCAATGCGGGAAATGACCACAGACTTGGCGCTAACGAAGCTCCTCCTGCAATTATTTCAATATTCCTTGGAGAACAGCTTGAAGATATAGTTGAACAGATTATCGATAAAGGCGAAGCAACATCAAGCATACGCGGCGGCAAAATGGATACGGGCGTTCTTACTTTGCCTAACTTCAGAAAAGACGCCACAGACAGGAACCGTACTTCACCATTTGCATTTACCGGAAACAAATTCGAGTTCCGTATGGTTGCTTCTTCAATGTCAATATCAGATGCAAATACGGTCCTTAATGCAATTGTAGCCGATACACTTGCCGAAATGAACGACGAGATTGAAGGACTTAGCGGAGAAGCATTTGAAAAAGCAGTAAAAGCAGTGATCCGCAAGACCCTTTCAGAGAATAAGAACGTTATATTTAACGGCAACGGTTATTCCGAAGAATGGGTTCTTGAAGCTGAAAAGAGAGGCCTTCCTAATATCAAAACTACAGTCGATGCAACCCGTTATTATATTGATCCTGAATGTGTTGCAATGTTTGAACGCCAGGGAGTACTCACAGAGGCAGAACTTAAGTCCCGTGAAGAAATCAATTACGAGACATATTCAAAAGTACTTCATATCGAAGCGCTCACAATGATAGAGATGGCTTCAAAGCTGTATATACCTGCCGTTATCAAATACTGCACAAGCCTTGCAGCTTCAATAAACAATGTAAAATCTACCGGAATACCTGCCGACACTTCCGTGCAGGATGAATTGCTCGTTCAGTCTTCATCTCTTCTTGCAGAAGCAAAAGCAGCCCTTAAAGATCTTACCGAAAAGACCAAAAAGGCTGAAGAAATTGAAGAGGGCGAACCGTTAGCTATCTATTATAAAGATGTGATCCGTGACGCCATGGCTGCTTTAAGGGCTCCGATCGATGAACTTGAAATGATCGTCGATAAAGAGTTGTGGCCTGTTCCGACTTACGGAGATCTTCTGTTTGAAGTATAGATAAAAATACTCTCCTTGTAAAAAGAATTCCCTAAGCCTTATTGCTTAGGGAATTCTTTTTTACAACCACATATTCAGCACTTCATTTAATCTTTCCATATCAAGCGGTTTTGCTATATGTTCATTCATGCCCGACGCTTTTGCGGCGGCAACATCTTCCGCAAACGCATTTGCAGTCATTGCTATTATAGGCACAGTCCTTGCGTCCCTTCTCGGAAGGATACGTATTGCGTTGGTCGCCTCATACCCGTTCATGCCGGGCATCTGTATATCCATAAATATCAGATCGTAATAACCTATGTCCGAACGCGAAAACTTATCTAACGCTTCGCTTCCGTCTTCCGCGGTATCTACCTGGAGTCCCACCATACTAAGTATCTCTTCCGCGATCTCGGAATTCAGCTCGTTATCTTCAACAAGAAGCACTCTTTTTCCGGTATAATTCTTCTTCGCTATATCGCAAAAAGGATCGTCTTCTTCCTGTACATTTTTTCCGGTATCGGTAATGGTGCTGAAAAGATAAGCAACTTTTGATTTAAACAGCGGCTTGCTTATGAAATAGTCTGCTCCCGCCGCGCGCGCTTCCACTTCGATATCCGACCAGTCGTACGCCGAAAAGATGATTATAGGCATATCCGGTCCTACATGTTTTCGTATCTCCTTGGCAGTAGTCACCCCGTCCATACCGGGCATCTTCCAGTCGAGAATCACTGCAAAAAAATCGTTTCTTTCGTTGTGCGCGCGTTCGACCCGCTTTACGGCCTCCTCGCCGGTAAGCACCCATTCGCTGTTCATACCCATCTCATTAAGCAGTTCGCATGTTGCCTCGCAGCTGTCCTCCATATCGTCTGCCACAAGGATACGAAGATCTACAAATTTTTCATAATTGATATCTTTAGAATCCTGTATCTTTAGGAAAATAGTCACGATAAACCTGGAGCCTTCATTTAGCTTTGATTCTATCTTGATATCCCCATCCATCATATTTATGATATTTTTGGTGATAGGCATGCCAAGGCCCGTACCCTGTATCTTATTTATCCTCGTATCTTCCGCCCTTGCAAACGGTTCAAAGATATGGCTGATAAATTCCGGCGTCATCCCTATGCCGTTATCCTCAAAAATAAATTCATAACATCCTACGTTCGGTATATGCGAAGGCTGTTCCGAAATGGAAAGTTTTATCTTTCCTCCTTCGGGCGTATATTTTATCGCATTGCCCATAAGGTTCATAAACGCCTGCTGTATATGCAGGCTGTCTCCGATGACAAGCTCATGTTCGACATTTTCAATATTAACGATCAGCTCATGCTTTTTAGCAATTATGCCCTCTTTCGACATATACAGCAGATTGTCAATAAGCTCTGAGAGATTAAACTCCTCTTCCGACAGTTCTACTTTTCCCGATTCAATCCTGCTCATGTCAAGCACTTCGTTGATAAGCGCGAGCAGATGTTTGCTCGACGCAGTGATCTTATTCAGACAATCCGCTATCCTTGCGGTATCGTCTATATGCGTCCTTGCTATCGCTGTCATTCCTATGATAGCATTCATCGGCGTCCTTATGTCATGGCTCATCCTGGAAAGGAATTCCGACTTGGCGCTGTTCGCCCTGTTTGCCGCATCAAACGCGTCTTTTAACATCTTCTGATAATCGAGCTCTTTTTTCTTTTCATAGTCGATAACTCTCTCGGCAAACATGACCAATGTAAGGTTTCCTGCTTCATCCGTTCTCACAGGGATAAAATTGCCCCTGCACCAGCCTGTCTTCTTTATCTTATATTCAAGATATATCGAGTCATGTCCTTTTATTCTTTCATTGAGCGTATCAAGATCAAAAAATTCTTCCGCCTGTTCTTTAAAATCAGGTTCAACTTCCTCCGTACAATATCTTTCAAACTCTTTTTCTATATCAAATGATTCTTCCATATCTTTCATCATGCCGTGTATATTGCGCGCGGAATAATCACTCATATCGATATAATAATTACGTATGTATATACTGCCCATCGTACTGATTATAGCAAGCTTTTCCTGTTCTTTTTTAAGGAGGCTCTCAAGTTCTTCATTAGCCTGCAGCAGTTTTTTGGAAAACTGGTTTTCTTTGGCCTTTTCATCTGAAATGTTCTTCACATACCACATAACCCGGCGGTTTGTTTCGCCATATCCCGGCATCGATATAAGCTCCGACCTTATCCAGCAGTATTCGCCGTCTACAAGCCTTTTGTACGTTATATCGGTATAACCTGCGCCTTCGTCAAAGATCTTTTTCATATTTTCGGGGAGCATTACATCAAGGAATCTTTCGCGGTACTCTTCCCCCAGCCTTTCATTTGTAAATTCTATAATGGTTTTTCTGTAGTCGTTCTTAAACCTGTCGGCATCCCTGCGCTCACTGTCCGCAATAATGATAGTCTCCATGCTGTTATCTTCAAGATCTATGCACGCGACACGGTAGAACGTATCCCTCATCATAAACAGCGACGTTTCCAACAGATCTTTTTCGTTATACTTAATTGTTTTCAAATTGTTATTCACAATAAATCCTCCAGACATTTACATCATATGAACCGCTTCATAAAGTACTTTATCAATGCTGTCGTGTATTACTATATCAGCATTATTATCCGCAGAAGTCCTGCTCTTATTGATCAAAACAAGATGTCTGCCCCGGAAATAATGTATAAGCCCCGCCGCAGGATATACTACAAGCGAAGTTCCTCCTATTATGAGCGTATCCGCCGAACTTATCGCAGATACCGCCCCGCTTATAACAGAATCGTCAAGCCCCTCTTCATAAAGCACGACGTCAGGCTTTATCACTCCGTTACACTTTTTGCATACAGGTATGCCTTCCGACTCTATGATATATTTTTCATCATAAAATGCATGGCATTTCATACAGTAATTCCTTAGAACGCTTCCATGCAGTTCAAACACATTGGACGAACCCGCCGCCTGATGGAGTCCGTCAATATTCTGCGTGACTATCGCCTTAAGCTTTCCCATCTTTTCAAGCTCATACAAAGCTATGTGGCAATTGTTCGGCTTAGCATCCGGATATATAAGGTTCTCCTTATAAAACTCATAAAAATCTTCGGGATAATTTACAAAAAACGAGTGTGAAACCGCTTCTTCGGGCGTAAAATGTCTGCCTATATTCTTGCTGTACAATCCGTCCGAACTTCTGAAGTCCGGGATCCCGCTTGCCGTAGATACCCCTGCTCCCCCAAAAAATACAATATTTTCGCTTTCGCGCAACACATCTGCAAGCGCGCTTATACTGCTCTCCATTACGATTACCTCCTATAAAATAAAATCAGCCATTATCATATTACATATGTTAAATCCTTTTTCCGAACAAAAGATCCTGCCGTCCTTTTCTATGAGCATCCCATTTCCGGTCCATTTTTCTATTGCATCTTTGTATATATCATGTATGTCTTTTCCAAAATCATCATAAAACTTCCCGCAGCTTATGCCGTAAGACGTCCGCAGCGCAAGGAAAGCTGATTCCGACATTTCTTCATCCAAAGTAAGCGTCTCTTTTTCTTTTACGCTCCCGTAAGGAGCGGCTGTATATTCGCCAAACGAATCTGTATTTGCAAACCTTACTCCGTCAATAAACGAAGCTGCCGACATCCCAAATCCCAGATAATCTCCTCTTCTCCAATATACCATGTTATGGCGGCTTTCGCATCCCTTTTTTGCATAATTTGATATTTCATATCTCTCATATCCATATTCTGACAAAACTTTATTTGTCATCTCATATATAAGCCTGTCTTCTTCTTCCCATTTGTCAAGTTCTTCCCCGCTTAAGCTTTCAGGGTTATATTTTTCATAAAACGGCGTGCCTTCTTCAACGATAAGGCTGTACACGGATATATGCTCAGGGGAATATATAAGCGCTTTTTTTAACGTATCTTCAAACGATCCGACGGTCTGTCCGAAAAGCCCCGAAATAATATCGGTATTTATATTATCAAAGCCGCACATCCTGGCAAGCTTCATGCTTTTTTCCCAGTCTTCATATGTATGTATGCGCCCAAGCAGCTTAAGTTCTTTGTCATCTGCCGACTGAAGCCCTATGCTTAACCGGTTTATGCCCGCCCTTTTATAATCCGAAAGTTTAATCTTATCAAGCGTGCCCGGATTACATTCAACAGTCAGCTCCTCCGGAATATATGAACCCCGTCTCCTGTTTTCAAATGTACTTTTCAGTGTATCAAGAATATAGACCATAACTGAAGAATCATATAACGAAGGAGTCCCCCCGCCTATAAAAACCGTCTTTATATTAAAATTATCAGCATAAGCTGCTGATAATTTTATTTCTTCACAAAGCGCATCGGCATACGCCTTAAGCTGTCCCGGTTTCGGCGGCGCCGATACAAAATCGCAGTAATTACATTTTTTCACACAGAAAGGTATATGGATATATACCGACAAATCCTTATACATAATCAATCCTCATCATCCAGTTTAAGCACGCTCATAAACGCCTTCTGCGGAATCTCCACATTGCCTATCTGCCTCATGCGCTTCTTTCCCTCTTTCTGCTTTTCAAGCAGCTTTTTCTTCCTTGTTATGTCGCCGCCGTAGCATTTGGCAAGCACGTCTTTACGCACTGCTTTTACTGTTTCCCTGGCAATAACTTTACTGCCGATCGCCGCCTGTATCGGTATCTCAAACAGATGTCTGGGGATCTCTTTTTTAAGCTTTTCACACATTTTCCTTCCGCGCTCATAAGCCGAATCCGCATGTACGATAAATGACAGCGCATCAACTTCCTCTTTGTTTATAAGTATATCAAGTTTTACGAGTTCCGCCCTCTGGTACCCCTTTATATCATAATCAAATGACGCGTAACCTCTTGACCTTGATTTAAGCGAATCAAAGAAATCATATATTATTTCATTGAGCGGCAGCACGTATCTTAAAAGCGCCCTTGTTTCTTCCATATACTCCATTCCCATATATACGCCGCGCCTCTCCTGGCACAGTTTCATTATCGCGCCTATATATTCCGTAGTAACCATAATCTCGGCATCTACGACCGGTTCTTCCATATAATCTATCTCCGAAGGGTCGGGAAGATTGGACGGATTCGTAACTTCCACGACGGTTCCGTCTGTTTTATACACTTTATATACAACTCCCGGCGCTGTCGTAACAAGATCAAGGTTATATTCCCTTTCAAGCCTTTCCTGTATTATCTCAAGATGCAAAAGCCCGAGGAAACCGCATCTGAAGCCAAATCCAAGCGCTACCGAAGTCTCCGCTTCATACTGAAGCGATGCATCGTTAAGCTGCAGTTTTTCCAGCGCGTCGCGAAGATCCGGATATTTGGCGCCATCAGCGGGATACAGGCCGCAGTAAACCATCGGGAGGACTTTTTTATATCCCGGCAGCGATTCTGCGCACGGTCTCTGCGCGTCGGTGACCGTATCTCCTACCCGCGTTCCCGATACATCCTTAAGGCTTGCGGTAATATAACCTACCATGCCCGCCGAAAGTTCGTCGCACGGTATAAACTGTCCCGCTCCAAACGTTCCGACTTCTACTACTTCAGCCTTTGCCCCGGTAGCCATCATAAGGATCTGCGTGCCTTTTTTTACCGCGCCGTCAAACAAACGGCAGAAAACTATAACTCCCTTATATGAATCATATATAGAATCAAATATAAGCGCTTTGAGCGGCTTTTTGCTGTCGCCTTCCGGCGCCGGAATCTTAGCAACAATCTGTTCAAGCACTTCCTCTATATTTATTCCGTTCTTTGCCGATATGAGCGGCGCATCCTGCGCTTCAAGCCCTATAACATCTTCTATCTCATTGATAACTCTTTCAGGGTCTGCGCTCGGAAGATCTATTTTATTGATAACCGGCATGATCTCAAGGTCATGGTCTATGGCAAGATAGCAATTGGCAAGCGTCTGCGCCTCGATCCCCTGCGCGGCGTCCACAACAAGCACAGCTCCTTCACATGCGGCAAGGCTTCTTGATACCTCATAATTGAAATCCACATGTCCCGGCGTGTCTATAAGATTGAATATATACTCTTCTCCGTTCTTGGCAGTATATACGATCCTTACAGTCTGCGCCTTGATCGTGATCCCGCGTTCTCTCTCAAGTTCCATATTATCAAGGACCTGCTCCTGCATCTCTCTTTCAGTGAGCAGACCTGTTTTTTCTATTATTCTGTCAGCAAGTGTGGATTTGCCATGGTCTATATGCGCGATGATGCAAAAATTCCTTATATGGCTCTGGCTGATATCTGACATCAATATGTCCTCCCTTGGTATATCTGTTTTTATTAATTTTAATTAGAGTTTTTCAAAACAACTGTAATTATTTTATCATGGTTTTGTTATATAAACAAGGTAAAACGATTTTGAGGGTTCTTGATAATATTTTTACAGCTAAAAGTGATTGGATGCAGTTTATAATAGACAGGCCGAAACTCCCATACAGGTTCAGGCACGCTTTCGCTGCGCTCGCCACGCATCGGTACATAAGACGTTTCTTCGCAACGTCTAAGTACCGGCGGTCTCACAGCGCCTTCACCTATACGGGAGTTTCGGCTGTTCTTATATATATGCAGCAATTTTTTAGCTGCATTAAATATTAAATTATTGATTATGCCAGTTGCATAATTTCGGCTTCTAGTTCTTTGATGTCACTGTCAATCAAATCAGGAAAACAATCAGATACTTCATCAATTTTTATCTTTCCTAATTTCAAAA
>CANQDW010000067.1 GCA_947593975.1 uncultured Lachnospiraceae bacterium | reverse complement strand
ATTGCTTGTACTATTGGCGCTAAGCACTCCAAAGCCCTTGTAAGTAAGGCCGTTTACATTATCCGCCGCGCGCATTACATCATTTCCGTCAATTATTATTTCCATATTTTCCGATACTCCCGATTCCGCCGCGCATACGTTTATTCCGCTGCATAGCGGCACGCAAAGCGCTGCAATCATTATACTGCTGAAAAATGTCCTCATTTTTCTTATCATAATAATCTTCTCCCTCATTTTTTAATATCAGCATATACAGAAATTATACTATAATACAATTCCGTTATCATGATAATTTATGATAAAAACATGAAAATATCTGACAAGTTAAAATACATCTATTACTTTGCTTCCTTCTTTTACAAATGCGATAAATTCATCAATTTGCGCCGTCTTTACGACCCATCTGCCTCCATCTTCGGTCTCCTTTGTATTCACGTCTGTCCATCTTCCTTTCGGCAGATATACTTTTCTTTCGGTCTGTCCTTCATTTACTATCGGCGCAAACAATATGTCTTCACCAAACATATACTGATCTTCCAGCGTATAGCACACCTCATCCTCGTAATAATCAAAAAACATAGGACGCATTATCGGCGCGCCTGTCTCTGAAGCTATATCCATATAATGGCATATGTAAGGTTTAAGTCTTTCCCTCAGCTCTATAAGTTCTTTTAATATACCGTAGTTTCTGTCGCCGAAACTCCATATCTCATTTTCTCCGCCGCTTTTTTCAATTATGCCCGGATACAGATCGACATGTCCTTTTGCCCTCAATCTCGATCCATGAAGTCTCATTACCGGCGAAAATACCCCGAACTGCGCCCATCTTATAATAAGCTCGCGGAAATAATCGCTTTCCGTATCGGCAAACAAAAATCCGCCTATATCGCTGTTCCACCACGGAATACCGCTCATTGCCATTGAAAGTCCAGATTTTACGCTCATCCTCAGCGCATCAAACGTAGACACGATATCGCCATTCCATACAAGCGAGCCGAATTTCTGACTTCCCGGATAACCCGCACGCGTAAGAAGGATGATATCTTCTTCTTTCTCGGACTTTAATCCGTCATAAAATATCTTGCTGTAATAATAAGGATAGAGCATGGCGCTCTGCGCCCCATTGCCCGCATACAATTTAAGATTGGAATACTGCTGCGGATGGATCTCCGGTTCGGCCTCGTCAAGCCAGAAAGTCTTTATCCCGTGTTTATAATAATTCTCTTTTACCTTATCCCATACATACGGACCCGTCTTAGGATGCGTAACATCAATAAACGCCTGCTGTCCGTAGAAATCAAACATTCCATACTGGCCATTTTCGGTACGTATTATCATATTGCCGTCATTCATTTCCTGATAATTTTCACTATTTGGATTGATAGTAGGCCATATTGATACTACAGGCTCTATGCCCATTTCCCTAAGTTCGTCGCACATTGCGGAAGGATCTGGCCAATACTTCGGATCAAACTTCCACTCGCCCTGTTCTGTCCAGTGGAAATAGTCTATTACAATAGCTGCGATCGGAATGCCCCTTTTCTTATATTCACGTGCAACCGAAAGGACAACATCCTGACTTTCATAACGCAGCCTGCTCTGCCAGAAACCTGCCGCCCACTCCGGGAAATGCGGCGCATAACCGGTAAGGTCACAATATTTCCTAAGGACCTCTGCCGGAGTATTCCCCGCATATACCAGATAATCTGCCTGATATGCACTGTCAGCTACCCACATTGTATGGTTATTTGTCGTTTCACATCTGCCCGGCGCAGGATTATTCCAGAAAAATCCGTAGCCAAGCGAAGAATAGATTACCGGTATAGCTGACTTCGTATTATAATGTTCAAGATTACATGTGCTTCCTTTCCTGTCAAACTGGTCTTCCTGTTCCTGTCCGAGCCCGTATATGTGCTCGCCCTTATTTGCTTCAAAAATCACTTTTATCCTATAGTGATCCCCTTCGGTATGTACATTGCGTCCGGTATATTCACCCTCAAATTTGGTATGAAGTATAGCCTCGTCATTTCTGTAATATGTAATAAGGCCGCCGTACCAGGGCTGTCCTGCTTCTATCTTAGCTGACATCATGCCGTTTTTAATCGTGGCAATGCTTTCATCGCCGCTTATAATACATTCCGAATCATCTGTAGGCGGCAGAAGCGTCCAGTTCTCGTCAAGTATTTTGCTGTTTCTTGTAGAACGGCATCTAAGGCAGTTTTTGCCGTACGGTTCTATTACCGTAAGCTCGTCACGTCTTTCAAATATAAGCTTATTTTCACATATAGTTATTTTCCCCATAATATTTTCTCCTTTTCGATCCAATTGCAGTATATTTGATTTTATCATATAATACGGCAAAAATATTTGCTTTAATTATATTACTTTATATTTACACTATTTTGATATTGTGCTATTTTATAGATAATAAACCCCGCGGAGGTATGCATATGCCGGCAACTACTTTTATTGAACCGATTTCACATAACACACAGTCAAGGCCATTTTCAATACACTATACCAAAACTCACCCCGATTTACCGAATGCGCTGTACGTTCATTATCATTCGGAAATGGAATTATTCTATCTTGAAAGCGGCTCTGTAGAATTGTATGTAGAGGACATGACATTTCAGCTTAATGCGAAAGACGCCATATTCATTCCTCCGAACCTTATACACAGCGCAAAACGTTTATCGCCTCCGGATGAAGACTGCTGCTTTTATGCTATTGTTTTTGCCGACAAAATGATAATGGATACGATCCCGAAATATTGCAACAGCTATATGCTTCCCGTATACAGCAACCCCACGGACTGCGTTATCCCTCTTTGCGGCAAGATTAAATGGCAGAAAAAAGTTATTGAGCTATTAAAAGAAATATTTGAAAAAAGAGACCTTGATATAAACGACTGTGAGCTTGCCATTCGCGGCGCACTCCTTATAATATGGCAGTTATTATACAACAACCATATGAAATCTTATAACAATGATTTATCTGATAATAATTCTTTTCCCCAGATACAAAAATGCCTTAATTACATTCAGGAAAACTATGCCGAGACTATTTCCTTAGATGAACTTGCAAAAAACGCAGGGTTCAGTACCGGACATTTCTGCAGGCTTTTTAAGAATATGACCGGATTCACTCCATTCAGTTACTTAAACAGGATACGGATTGCCATAAGCTGCGGATTACTGCTTGAAACCGATAAGAAGATATCAGAAATTGCCGCTCTATGCGGTTATAATAATGTAAGCTACTATAACCGTACTTTTACAAAAATAATGAAAGAAACGCCTTCCGGTTACAGAAGGCATTTATCTTAACACTTTTTCAATTGGATTTTTTAATCTTTTACTGAAAAATTTAACAACCACACCTGTAAAAAGCGCGGATATAATTGTGCCTTCCCTGGCTCCCACAATTTTAAGATCAAAGAATATAAGCGAAAGGATCAGCGCCAGTGTAACGCACGATACATCAAACAAAATTTTTATATTGCCAAATTCTTTTCCGGTTTTATCCGAAATTGCCTTTACAAATGCTTCCCCGGCATTCATTATAACATTCGCTATGACTGCAAGCGATATTCCGAATCCAAGGATTATTATCCCTGCAATTACCATTGCCATACGGAGAGGATAAGTATTTACCGGTATGGATGACACCATCCACATCCCAAGATCCGTAAACCATCCAAACAAAAATGACAATGGCACCTGCAGAAGCTGTATAAGCTGAAATTCCCTGCGAAGGATTACTATCTGACCGACAATAAGCACGCAGTTCCATATAATAAGCCATGTTCCCATGGAGACTGAGGTAAACCGGCAGCTCATAACATTAGCTACTGAAGAAATCGGCGATACCCCAAGTTCCCCATGTTTTGTAAATGCAACCCCAAGGGCGGCAAAAAACAGGCTTATTATAAATAATATATAGCGTTTTATAATTTCAGCTTTAGTCATTTAGTCCCCCGCATATCACATACATATGCAAATTATCATTTTACCTTATTGCCCGACTTAATATATGAATCTTTTGTTCCTAATTTTAATATGCCTGAATCAAATGTCCGTTTCCCTGACCCGCTCAGTACATTTCCCGATATTTTTGCTTTCTTGTAATTGTATGTACATATCACATATTTGGATATCTGTTTAAATGTATTTTTGGAAATCACCATTTTTGTATAAATATCTTTTTTACATCCGTGGTTTGTTCCAAACGCATATTGAAAATTGGTAAAAGTACATCCTGATAATATTACATTTTTTGTACGCGTACCGTCAAGTTTGCCCATAAGGTCAGAACCTGCAACACCTTTTACTGCCGATTCGATCTGTACAGCTTCTCCAACTTTCTGATTACCTATAAATTGGCAGTTTATTATTTTTACATTCCTGCCCGCGCCAAATTCAATCAAATGCGCATTATTAACTTTCTTCGGCAGATATTTAAAAACTGTCCCTTTAATAGTTATATTGCTTACATGCGAGAATGTACACAGGGTTGTTACATTTTCCGTTCTTGTGCCCGCATCCAAGATGCCGCCAAGAATAGTAATATTTTTTCCCCGGTTGTAGCCCCCTATTGTATATCCTCCGCCCGGCGAATCCGAATGACCCGTCTCCTGTCTTGGATTTCCGACAACAATCATGCCTCCGTGTTCAAAAGTTTTATCTCTTTTTAATGTAACGCCTCTTAGATCCAATGTTGTATTGCTGTAAATATGCAGGCTTCTTGTTAAAGTATACGTTCCCTTCGGCACCTTGATATTATACTGATCTTCTTCAGATAATGCTGCCAGATTTAAACAGGACTGTATATCATACTCGTCACAATCCTCTGAAATATCTGACTCCACAGTTATGTCAACAGTATCTGCCAGCGCCTGTTTTTGGGCAAACCAAAAACCAAATACCATAAGTGTAAAAAGAAAACTCTTTCTCAATAACTTCCCGGTGGTTTTATAATCCATGTATAGCTTCATAAAATGCCTTCCTATTTCTTAGCGGACTTTTTTATGCCTTTTACTTTGCTCCATCCGCTGTATACGCGGTTTCCTTCAGAATCGATCTTAAAAGCGCGCACCTTCGCATAGCAGGTCTTTTTCTTCCATTTCTTTATAGTGAATACTCTCTTATTTCCTGCTAACGTCTTTTTATTCTTCGAAAGCTTTTTATTGCTTCCGGCCTTTATCTGATATCCGTCTGCGCCCGATACTTTTTTAACGGTAATAACCGCTTTATTCTTTTTAACCTTAATTTTTGCAATTGAAGTTCCCGGCACTTTTTCTGCGCTGCTGTCAGCTGCGGCTGTTGGAGACGGCTCAGGATTAATTGCCGGTGTAGATGACGAAGTCGGTTCAGGCGTCGGCGTCGGGGCCTGTGTAGGTTCTTCTGTAGGAGTTTCTGCCGGCGCTTCAGTTGGCTCTGCCGTAGGTTCTTCTGTCGGGGCTTCAGTTGGAGCCTGTGTCGGTTCTTTCGTTGGAGTTTCAGTCGGAGCCTGCGTAGGTTCTTTTGTCGGCTCTTCGGTCGGAGCCTGCGTAGGTTCCGGTTCATCCTCTGAAAAATCTACTGTAATAGCCGGATATGTCTTTGTAAAGTTCAAAATAATACCCGTACCTGTATAACTGCATACATAAGCTTCATGCTGTCCGCCCAAAACACCTACCGAGTGAGCTCCGTCGCCTGCAGTGATCTTAAGCAGTCCATTCTCATCGGTAGTTCCTTTGTTAGTTTCACCGTTATCTACATAATACTCAACTTCTTTATCAGCTGCTATATTTCCCTCTGCATCATGTATTTCAACATAAAATTCATGTTCTATCGGAGTATATATATCGCTTTCAACTACAATACGGTTCTCCATAACAGGCATTGAGAATGCCTTTGTTCCATTTTCGGTAAGGGCAAGGATGGTATTTTCAAGCAGAACATCCTGTGACCTTCCTTCCGCTATCTGCTTTAATCCGGGATCCGCAAGCATTGTATAATTATTGCCGCCGGCAAACAGAAAATCAATTGATCCAAGGATGATCTGACGGCTTTCATCATTTCTGTCAAGCGCCTCTGTTTCTCCATCAAGATATATAGCTTTTACTTTCTGTCCGGTTTCTTTATTTGGATCATAAACCAAGTGCATACCGCCAATCTGAGGGAATCCTCCGCTTGCCGTCGTACCCGCCATAAGACCTTCTTCTGTAAGGCCTTTGTTTCCTGAAAGTCCCTGTTCCATTGCTTCATACAAAACCTTTGGTGTAACAACCTTAAATAAAACGCCATTTCCAAACGGAAGTACATTTATAATATCGCCTTTAGTGATGACCCCTTTATGGATCGTGCTGCGCACTCCGCCGCCGTTCTGAAGGGCAACTATCGGCAGGTCTTTATACTCTTCGGCAACATTGCCGTTACGTATCATGTATTTGCCTTCGTCAATCATACTGTCGGCAATAAGATTACCGAGATTTATCTCTGTTACACGTCCTTCGGTTACATTGTTAATCGTTCCTCCCCAAAGAGTAGTGTCCGTATCAGCTATCTTCTGCTGTAATAATTCTTTGCTCGCATCTTCTATTTCTGCAAGTTTTGCTTCAATATCAGAAGCAGGAACAATATCTTTATATTTTCCCTCAGCAGTAAAATCTGATTCGGGAATGATCTCAGATTCTATATCGACATCTTTTGTTTCCTGATCGTACTTAAGCGTAACTTTTCCTACATTGGCAAGCGCGGTACCTGTCTGGCTTATCTGTATGCCATTTACAACTTCATTTTCAACGGTATGGCTGTGCGCATCAATGATCAAATCAAGTTTTCCCTGATATTCACCGGTCATAGCCTCAGCAAGCATATCCGACGTACATGACGCTCCGTTAACCACACCTATATGCGCCATACATACAATAATATCTGCACCTTCTGCATCCAGTGCATCTATCATTTCTTTTGCCGTTGAAATCTCATCTTCAAAAGTAACGCCTGTAAGTCCTGCAGGATTGGCAGAAGTTCTTGTTTCCTGCGTTGTAAGTCCAAACACGCCGATCTTTACTCCTGCTTTTTCAAACAGCGCATACTGTCCGTTGCTCTGATTGTTCTGTGTTCCATACGTACCTTTTAAAAGCGCTTCCCCGTCTTTTTTTACATTTGCTCCCAGGATCGGATATTCAGCAATCGAAAGCAGTTTTAAAAGCTGTTCCTGTCCGTAATCAAATTCATGGTTTCCGGTACACATTGCATCATAACCTGCCATGTTCATAAGTTCTATAACATCCTCGCCGTTACTGAGAGTTGCTAACGGCGCTCCCTGAACTGCATCACCGCCGTCAAGCAGCAGAGAATTATCAGTAGCTCTTTTCAGCGCTGCCACTCTGGCAATGCCGATGGCTTCATTAAGATGTCCATGCATATCATTAGTATGATAGATAACAATTTCCTTTACATTCGTTTCTTCAGTTCCTTCCGCAGCAGACGTAACATAACTTCCGTTTACGATCAGTCCCATTACCAAAACTGCCGCTATAAGGCGTTTCATAAGCTTCTTCACGTTTCATCAATCCTTCCATGATAAAAATATATAATGTTTTAATACAGTAACTGATATTATATCATATTCATTTTCCTATTTACAATAGCTGTCTACGGAACGTAAATGACATGAAGGATTGTCATATGTTACATTTTTATTTTCTTGATCTTGCTCCATTTACCGTATATTTTCCTGCCTGAAGCCTTCTTATATGCCCTTACGCGTATATAACAGGCCTTGCTCTTTTTTACTTTCAGCGAAACCATGGTCCGCGATACATTCCTGCTTTTTTTCTTAGTAAATTTCTTATTTGCCGAATACTGTATCTGATATCCTTTTGCGCCGTTTTTGCTGTTCCAGATTACAATTATCTTTTTGCCTGATCTGTACGCAGTTACTCCTGTAACTCTGCCCGGCTTCTTTACACTGCTTTTTGCCGCGGAACTGCCGCCTGACGAAGAATAATTCCCTGTTCTTTTAATTATCAGGTCGTTCCATGAGAAACCGCCTCCGCTGCTTCCATTACTTCCCCCTGATGCGCTGTTTCCGGCCTGCGTATTACTGTCCGACGGATTGTCAGATCCCTGGCCGCCGCCCGAATTATCAGAACCGGCGTCTGTTATCTCAAAGCTGTAAGTCGCTGTTCCGGTAAATATTCCTTTTCCATTAATAATAACATTTGCAGTGCCCGGTGAATAGTTATTTGCATATTCTACTGTATAGTCCTTATTTTCACTAAGTATGTAAGAGCCGTACGTAAGCTGCACCGCAGGCATATACTCATGATAATCCGTATATTCAAAAGTCTCCGGTGTCAGAGTTACGGTACAATCTTTTATATCTATCCTGCCTGTAAACTCACATTCATCAAGAGCATCCAACGGAAGATGGTAAAATGTCGGCGAAGTTCCACGGGTCACATACCATACTATCTCATTGCGCGACGTATATACCGGTGCGCAGTCTGACAGTCCTGCATATATCGTATGTATCTTTCCTACAGTATCGCCTTGTGAGTTAATCTCTGCAATCTTTACTACTGTAAACTTCCTTACTTCCGTAAACCTGTCTTCATCCGATTCTTCCCAAAGCACATATAACTTGTCATCTCCTGCCTTTACAAGGTGAGGATTGCCTACTGCAACTTCTGAATCTTCATTATAATACGTAAGCTGGTTAATCTTAGTTGAAGCAAGGTCGGTGTCAGTAACCGCTACGAATATGTTACGCACGCCAAATAAAACCTCATATTTAGTTGCATCCGCCTGATTGATTGAATTGCCTGCTGTTATTAATTTATCGCCCGCAAGTTCAAAGCCGCCTATGGATACTCCTGTATCATTATCTCCTATTTCACCCGATATACTAAATATCCCTCTCTGCAAATTATCCGCAGTGTTATTTACATATGCTTTTGTAATCGCTAAAGCCCTCGGATATGCATCTCCATGATCTAAATAATACAGATACATACCATCGGTCAGTACAAACTGATTAAATGAATGACTGACATAAGCTAAACCGCCCACCTCATATCTGCTCTTTAATATATCCATTGACAGCTCATCAATTATATATGTCATATTTGCCTGATGGTTAAGTCCATCAGCTGACATATACATCTGATGGCATGTATGTATATACAACATGCCCTGTGTTTCCGTCATACGAAGGCTTCCGGCCTCAAAAGGTTTTATAGTATTAGCGCCATATACACTCTGCGATGATATTCTGTTCCAAGCTTTATCATATTTTACGATGCGCATAACCTCAACACTGTCATCTTCATTAAGGTTTTCCTGCCCAAATACTAAGAAATTGTAATCGGCTCCCGAATAATATCCTCCAAACAAAGGAAGCTCCATATCCAGCTCGGTTACGTTTAAAAGCTCATAGTCATATGAATATTCTTCTACATATACCTTATCATAATCAGCTTCAACCCTCAGATATCCGGAAGATATTTCAGAAAGATAAGATTTTACAGGCTGTCCCCATTTGTTAAAAAGATAATTATTACCATATATATTACTGGTTTTTGCTCCGCCTGCGGTTTCACTAGTATACTTAGTATAATTGATTTCGCCTGTCGGCTTATCAGTAACAGAAGGCTCCGTATAAGAAGGATCTTCCGGTTCATCTGTTGGTTCTTCCGGATATGTCAGCGTTGTAAAGTTTTCAATCTCTGCAATAATATCATAGACGGTCTGTCTGTTTGTCATAACCTTCTGCACACGGTCATTTTCATCAATCAGCACAACCACAGGAAGCGTTATGCTTCCTGTAATTCCCGCTGCATTTAAATATTGCCAGCTTATACTATTTATTGTATCTTCTTCTGCGCTGTAACAAAAATCCATATATTTACTGCCATATAAAGAAGCAAATGCCTGTACATCTTCTTTAGAGGCATCATCAATGTCTGCGTATATAATACGAAGCTCTTCGCTCTTTGCCCATATACTTTTTCCCAGATTATTCACAGTATACCGGGTATTAGCGCAGGTAGTCCGCCCAAATATAAGTACCGTTGCCTTCTCGCCATTTGATTCAGTAGATACTTCTCTATCATCAATAGATATAAAATTATAATAATAATTCCAAAAACCTCCATCCTCAGAATTTGCTTTGACTGAAATCCCCCTATATCCTGCCACTGCTAATAAAACAAATAAAAACAATACTGATAATAAAGATAATCTTTTCTTCATAACTTCTCTCCCCTGCTTTCTAAACATTTATATTACCGGCTTTTTGAAAAAGCCCCGCTGTGGTTCCTAATTTCCCAAAGCGGGGCATCCGAAAGATAAACTTATTGCTTTTTCCGTCATACCTGTGAACCTTATTTTACGTTTATATGCAGGATATGACCTGACACAATTATTTCTTTATTTTAACTTTTTTTACTTTGCTCCAACTTCCGTACATCTTTGTACCATTAACTATCTTATATGTACGCAGACGTATATAATATGTCTTGTTCTTTTTAAGCTTCTTTATCGTGTATTTACCTTTCTTCGTAGTTTTCTTTTTCGCTTTTTTGAACTTCTTATTATTACTGTACTGAATCTCGCAGCCGCTTACGTCTGCTGCCTTGTTCCATTTGATGACTACCCGGCTTTTCTTGGCATTCTTTGCAGATACTATCTTTGCCGCAGCAGGCGGTTGTACATTCGTATCCGTATTACCGGCAGGCGGTGT
>CANQDW010000066.1 GCA_947593975.1 uncultured Lachnospiraceae bacterium | reverse complement strand
GCAAAATGATATAGTCATCTGCTGGTAAAAAGATTATCCCTTCTTCTTAAAATGTCCTTGACAAGGGGTACACTTTAAACAATCAGCAATAAGAATGCTGAATTCAGGGAAGTTGTCTAATGAGGAAGTTGCAGCTTATTCCGGACTCACCCTTGAGCAGGTCCTTGAAATAAAAGAAGACATAACTAACTATGAATAGTTTAGAATTTTGAAATCTGTACCTGTACGGCCTTGCGGTCTTGTGAATAAAAAAAACTTGACCTGGGTGTTACACCCAGGTTTATTATTGTAAAAAATGAAAAAAAGGAGTATTTTTACTATGAAAGAAACAATTACCAACATTATTGCAGAGTATTTAGGAAAAGACGCATCTGAGATTTCTACGACAGATACATTTAAGGAGATTGGTCTTGACTCTCTTGATGTTATGGAACTTGTTATGCAGATCGAAGAAGAAGTTGACGTAAAGATTGAATTGTCACAGGATATTGATAATATCGACAAACTTTGTGACTATATTGAAGCATCAAAATAATCCGGAGGGATAGCGATGATTAACAGTCCAATATGTGAGCTGCTTGGCATAAAGTATCCTGTATTCCAAGGCGGAATGGCATGGATAGCAGATTACAGGCTTGCAGCTGCTGTTTCCGAGGCTGGCGGCCTCGGTATTATTGCTGCCATGAATTCCAATGGAGAGCAGCTGAGAGAACAGATAGTAAAGGCAAAACAGCTGACGGATAAGCCGTTCGGCGTCAATCTTATGCTGATGAGTCCGTATATACGTGAGGCTGTGGATGTGGTATGCGAAGAAAGGGTTTCGGTAGTAACTACCGGGGCCGGCAATCCTTCAGAGTATATCGCGCAGCTTAAAGAGGCGGGAATAAAGATCATTCCTGTGGTGCCAAGCGTGGCTCTTGCAAGGATGACTGAACGAATGGGCGTTACGGCTGTGATAGCCGAAGGATGCGAATCAGGCGGACATGTAGGGGAGACTACTACTATGGCGCTGGTGCCGCAGGTAGCTGATGCGGTTAATATCCCCGTTATAGCGGCAGGAGGTATTGCCGACGCCAGGGGAATGGCTGCGGCGCTTATGCTTGGCGCATGCGGCGTACAGATGGGAACGCGTTTCCTTACGGCCGATGAATGTAATGTACATGAGAATTATAAAGAGAAAGTTATAAAGGCAAAGGATATCGATACGATTGTTACGGGCAAGAGGCTTGGTCATCCTGTGCGTACTCTTAAGAATCCTATGTCCCGTGAATTTTTCAGGAAAGAATATGACAGTACAGTAACAAATGAAGAACTTGAGGCTATGGGCGCAGGCGGTCTAAGGCTTGCGGCAGTTGAAGGCGATATGGTTAAGGGTTCATGCATGTGCGGGCAGATCGCCGGCATGGTGAAAGACAGGCTGAGCTGCAAAGAGATTGTTACGGGTATATGCAGCGAAACGGAAAAATTGTTATCAGGAGTTGGAAAATGGGTAAAATAGCTTTTTTGTTTTCGGGACAGGGAGCACAGTATTCAGGAATGGGTAAAGATCTGTATGATAATATAGAAGCTGTAAAAAAGCTTTATGATTCTGCAGAGGCAAAAAGACCCGGTACCTGCATGCAGTGCTTTGATTCTGATGAGGAGACATTAAAACTGACTGAGAATACTCAGCCGTGCATGTTCCTTACGGATCTGGCATGCGCTAAGGCGCTTGGGGAACATGGTATACATGCGGATGAAACGGCAGGATTTTCTCTTGGAGAGATCGCAGCGCTTGCATATGCGGGAGTTTTTTCCGAAGAAGACGGATTTGAACTTGTATGTAAGAGAGCAGAGTACATGGGAGAATGTAACAGAAAGTATCCGGGTTCTATGGCGGCAGTACTTAGGACCAAACCGGAAGTACTTGCGGAGCTTTGTTCGGAATACGGAGTATATGCCGTAAATTATAACTGTCCGGGACAGACTACGGTTTCAGGAAATGTGGATAAGATGGATGATTTTATGGCAAGGCTTAAAGAGGAAGGCATAAGATATGTTAAGCTGCCTGTGAGCGGTTCTTTCCATACTCCGTATATGGCGGATGCGTCAGAAGGACTTAAGACAGCTGTAGAAACCATAGATATCAAGGCTTCTGACATACCTGTATATTCTAATTATACTGCGGAATATTATCCCGGCAATGCCAGTGATATACGCAGGCTTATATGTATGCAGGTATCGAATAGCGTCAGATGGGAAGATACGATCAGAAATATGTACAGGCGGGGCTGTGATACTTTTATAGAATGCGGACCGGGACAGACATTGTCCGGGCTTGTAAAAAAGACATTAAAAGACGTTAATATATATAACGTAAATAGTGTGGAATCTTTAAAAGATACATGCGGTAAGCTGAACATATAGGAGGTTTATGGTATGCTGAATGATAATACGGCAGTTGTTACCGGAGGTTCAAGGGGAATCGGAAGGGCTATAGCTGTAAAACTTGCCGGGCTTGGCGCCGATATAGCGATTATTGCGACAAGGGACAGCGACCGGGCGCAGGATACAATAAAGACTATAGAGGATATGGGAAGAAAAGCCCGCCTTTATGTGTGCGATATAAGCGATATAGAAGCTGTGAACAATGCAGTTTCGCAGATCATTACGGACTTTGGCGGAATTGACATACTTATTAATAATGCAGGGATTACGAAAGATAAACTGCTTATGCAGATGAATGAAGAAGATATATCGGATGTAATAGATGTCAATCTTAAGGGAAGTATGTATGTGACTAAGGCATGCCTTCGAAATTTTGTAAGGAAACGCCATGGACGCATAGTTAACATAAGTTCCGTGGTCGGGCTCATGGGCAATGCCGGACAGGTAAATTATTCAGCTTCCAAGGCGGGAATAATAGGATTTACCAAGTCTGTCGCAAGGGAGTATGCATCTAAGGGCATTACCTGCAATGCCATAGCGCCGGGATTCATATGTACTGATATGACGGATAAGATGCCGAAAGAAGCTATAGACGCTATGCTTGATAATATTCCGTGCAAAAGATACGGCAAGCCGGAGGAAGTTGCGCATCTTGCGGCGTTTCTGGTTTCGGATGAGGCGTCCTATATTACCGGTGAAGTTATTAAAATAGACGGTGGGATGTATATTTAATGCTTGGAGGAGCCATTATGAACAGAGTTGTTGTTACAGGTATGGGAGTTATATCTCCTGTAGGAAATGATAAGGAAACATTTTGGAAAAATATAAAAGACGGCGTGTGCGGCATTGACAGGATACACAGATTTGACGATTCGCGTATCACGGTCAGCCTTGATGCCGAGGTAAAAGATTTCAATGCTAAAGAGTATTTCCCTTCGGTAGTAGAGATGCGCAGGTCGGATCTGTTTACACAGTATGCGATCGCAGCTTCGCAGGAGGCGGTATCGGACAGCGGTATCCTTGAATCGGAGCTTGACAAAAACAGATTCGGCGTGTATATCGGATCAGGCATCGGAGGAATAAATACATTTATTACAGAACATGATAAACTTACCGGAAAGGGTCCCGAGAGGGTATCGCCATTTTTCATACCTATGATGATAGGCAATATGGCGGCCGGCGCAGTGGCTATAAGATATGGAGCAATGGGTCCGACGCTTCCTGTGATGACGGCGTGCGCTACATCTACAAATACGATCGGAGAAGCATACCGCGCTGTCAAGCATGGATATGCGGATGCGATAATAGCAGGCGGAACAGAAGCTGCGATAAATGAGTTTGCAATGGCAGGTTTTGAAAACTGCCAGGCGCTTTCACAGAGTGATAACCCTGCCGAAGGAAGCATTCCGTTTGACGCAAGGCGCGGCGGATTTGTAATGGGCGAAGGCGCAGGCATCGTGATAGTTGAAGAATATGAGCATGCGGTAAAACGTAATGCAAAGATATATGCCGAGATTATCGGATACGGAAATACATGCGACGCATATCATATAACTGCGCCGCATCCTGAAGGAGTCGGGGCGATTAATGCAATACGCGCCGCTAAGGAAGAAGCAGGTATCGAAAACAGCGACAGCGAAAAAGTATATATCAATGCGCACGGAACGGGAACACATCTTAATGATATAATGGAAACAAAGGCGCTTAAGGAAGTATTTGGCGCGGATGCTTACAAGCTTCATATAAGTTCCACCAAATCAATGACAGGCCATATGCTTGGAGCAACGGGCGCGGTTGAAGTTATTGCATCGGCAGAAGCGGTTAAGAACGGCATTATTCCGCCTACGATAAACTATGTTGAGCCGGATCCTGAATGTGATCTTAACTATACTCCTAATAAAGCGGTTAAGGCGGACGTTGAATACGCTTTGTCTTCTTCGCTTGGATTTGGCGGACACAATGCGTGCGTAGCTATTAAGAAAATATGATCTTAAGTGTGAAGAGAGGTTGTCATGGACAGAAAAGAGATAGAACAGATACTTCCGCACAGAGAGCCTATGCTCCTTGTGGATGAAGCTTATCTTAATGAGGACGGTACTGCAACGGGATATTATACCGTTAAGGGGGATGAATATTTCCTTAAGGGACATTTCCCGGGACGGCCTGTTGTCCCCGGAGTGATACTTTGCGAGATCATGGCGCAGGCGTCTTGTCTGCTGTTTAAGGATAAAATGACCGAAGGAGTCCTTCCTTTTTATACCGGACTTGATAAGGTGAAATTCAGAAATAAAGTTCTTCCCGGTGATAAGATAAGGATAGATACGAAAATTGAAAGAGAGATGGAACCTTTTTATTTTCTTTCCGGAGAACTCAGTGTGGATGGGAAAATATGCATGAGCGGAAGATTCTCTTTTGCTATCATGCAGGATAAGGGGCAAATAGAAGGAGAATAATTTATGTCTGTAATGTATAGTGATTATGTAATAGATAAATATGATGAGAGTGGAAATCTGGTAAAAGTAGAGTTTGATATTCCTGATAATTTTAATTTTGCATATGATGTGATTGACAGATATGCAAAAGAAGAACCCGATAAGAGAGCTCTTGTTTATAAAGATATAAAAGGCAATGTGACGGAATTTTCTTTCTCCGATATAAGCCGTTTAAGCACAAAGGCGGCAAATGCGTTCGCAAAAGCCGGCATAGGACATGGTGACAGCGTAATGCTTATACTCAAAAGACGTTATGAGTTCTGGGTTGCAATGCTTGCCCTTCATAAACTTGGCGCGGTAGCTATACCTACTTCGCATATGGTTTCCGACAGTGATATAAAATACAGGGTTTTAAAAGCCGATATTAAAGCTATAGTCTGCGCCGATGATGAAGTTATATGTGATTATGTCGATAAGGCGATGGATGCGCTTAAGCGTGATGATATCTTAAGATATATAACTGTAGGGAACAGAAAAAATTATATATGCTTTGAAGATGCGGTTAAGGCCGAATCTGATAAAATGGAAAGACGCGATACCAAAAAGTCGGACAGGATGCTTCTTTATTTCACATCAGGTACGACCGGCGAACCAAAGGCGGTAGTGCATGATTTCAAATATCCGATAGGCCATATCGTTACGGCAAGGGACTGGCACGGTGTTGTTGAAGACGGACTTCATTTTACCGTCGCAGATACCGGATGGGCTAAAACGGCGTGGGGCAAGATATACGGACAGTGGTTCTGCGGAACGGCGCTTATGGTATATGATTACGACCAGTTTTATGCAAATGAGATCCTTGCGATACTTGAAGATTGTAAAGTTACGACTTTCTGCGCGCCTCCTACTATATATAAATATATTTTGCGGGAAGACGTTGAGAAATATGATCTGTCTAACCTTGTGCAGGTGACGACGGCCGGAGAGCCGATGCCGGTTGAGACGGTAAGGGAATTTAAGGAAAGGACCGGCATGGAAATAAGAAGCGGTTTTGGACAGACGGAGACTACCCTGCTCATCGGTGTGATGAAAGGAAACAGACAGAATGAAGATACGATAGGCAAAGCTTCGCCTATGTACGATATATGTATAGTAGACGACGACTGCAAGCCTGTAGAGCCGGGCGAGGTAGGCGAGATAGCGCTTTATCCGTATGAAGACGGTTCGGTGCCGATAGGAATATTCTGCGGATACCATGATGACGACGAATTGTATAAAGAAGCCTGGAGAGGCGGAGTATACCATACAAGCGATAAGGCTTATTGCGATAAAGACGGATATTTCTATTTTGTAAGCCGTACCGATGACGTTATCAAGTCAAGCGGATACAGGGTAGGACCCGCTGAAGTTGAGAATGTCATAATGGAACATCCGGCAGTATTTGAATGCGCTGTTACCGGATATCCTTCCAAAACCAGGGGAAATATTGTTAAAGCCACGATCGTGCTTCATGACGGTTATGAACCTTCAGACAGGCTTAAGGTGGAAATCCAGGATTTCGTTAAGGCAAGGACTGCAATGTACAAGTATCCCCGTATGATCGAATTTACGGAGGAACTGCCCAAGACGATAAGCGGTAAGATCCAGCGTGAGATGATAAGGCAGAACGATCTGGCAAAACTTAATAAAAAATAAAGGTAAAGGGAGTTTCTGTAAGATAATCGGTTATTTTGCAGCGGCTCCTTTTTTGAAACTTGTAAAGAAAGCTTGATTGTGTTATACTTTGATAGGTTGGGAAAAATTCAGACAAACAGTGATAAAATAAAGGGGAGAATAAGTCATGTACAGGATTTTTAAGAAAAGATTATTGACAGATAATATTTTTCTCATGGATGTAAAAGCAGACAGAATCGCAAAGTCCTGTCTTCCCGGTCAGTTCGTTATAGTAAGGGCTGACGAGGACGGGGAGAGGATACCTCTTACGATCTGCGATTACTCCGTGGAAGAAGGTACGGTTACCATAGTATTTCAGATAGTGGGCGCCGGTACATATATGTTAGCCGAGCTGAATGAGGGAGACAATATAAAGGATATTGTCGGTCCGCTCGGAAGACCTTCGGATCTTACCGATCTTGAGCCTGATGAGCTTGCGGCAAAGAAGATCCTTTTTGTAGCGGGAGGCGTCGGAACTGCTCCGGTATATCCGCAGGTTAAATGGCTGAAAGAAAGAGGTATAGACGCAGATGTTATAATCGGGGCAAAGACGAAAGATCTTCTCATTCTGGAAGATGTGATGAAAGAAGTTGCCGGTAATCTGTACATTACTACTGACGACGGTTCTTATGGGGATCACGGAATGGTTACTGATTCCATTAAAAAGCTTGTGGACGCCGGTAAAAAATATGATGTCTGCATAGCGATAGGACCTATGATCATGATGAAATTTGTATGTAAACTTACAAAGGAACTTGATATTCCTACGGTAGTAAGCCTTAATCCTATAATGGTTGACGGAACCGGAATGTGCGGCGCATGCCGTGTTACCGTTGACGGGGAAGTTAAATTTGCATGTGTGGACGGTCCCGAATTTGACGGACACAAGGTCGATTTTGACCAGGCAATGAAGAGACAGCTTCTGTATAAGACGGCAGAGGGAAGGGCTTACCTTAAAGCAAAAGAAGGCAGTACACATCACGGTGGCTGCGGTAACTGCGGAGGTGACAGGTAATGGACGTAATGAAGAGAGTACTGGTAAGGGAACAGGAACCAAAAGTAAGGGCGGCTAATTTTGACGAGGTATGCCTTGGCTATAATATGGAAGAGGCAGTAAGCGAGGCGTCAAGGTGCCTTGGCTGCAAAAATGCCAAATGTATAGAGGGATGCCCTGTATCTATTAACATACCGGGATTTATAGGACAACTTAAAGAGGGAAATGTAAAAGAAGCATTTGACGTTATATCCGAATCATCGGCGCTTCCTGCAATATGCGGAAGGGTATGCCCGCAGGAAAGCCAGTGTGAGGGCAGATGCATAAGAGGCATTAAAGGCGAGCCTATATCTATAGGAAAACTTGAAAGATTTACTGCTGACTGGGCAAAAAGTAATGGTATTAAGCCGCAGCCGAGCAAAGAAAAGCTTGATAAGAAGGTTGCCGTCATAGGATCGGGACCTGCAGGGCTTACATGCGCGGGAGACCTTGCAAAGCTCGGATACCAAGTGAAGATATTTGAAGCGCTTCACGAGGCGGGCGGAGTGCTTGTATACGGTATCCCGGAATTCCGTCTTCCTAAGACAGAAGTAGTTAAGAAAGAAATTGAAAATGTAAAAGCGCTTGGCGTTGAAATAGAAACCAATGTGATCGTAGGAAAGTCTGTAACGGTGGATGAGCTGTTTTCCGAAGGATACGATGCTGTATTTATCGGTTCGGGCGCAGGTCTTCCAAGATTTATGGGAATACCCGGAGAACAGGCAAACGGGGTATTTTCCGCAAACGAATACCTTACAAGGTCTAACCTTATGAAAGCATTTGACGAAGAATCAAATACGCCGATCATGCGCGGAAAGAAAGTCGCCGTGGTTGGAGGCGGTAATGTTGCCATGGATGCGGCAAGGACTGCTTTAAGGCTTGGCGCTGAAACCCATATAATATACAGAAGAAGTGAAGAAGAGCTTCCCGCAAGGGCTGAGGAAGTGCATCACGCAAAAGAAGAAGGAATCATATTTAACCTTCTGACTAATCCGGTTGAGATACTTACCAATGAGGAAGGCTGGGTAAGCGGTATAAAATGTATTAAAATGGAGCTTGGCGAGCCTGATGCATCAGGAAGGCGCAGACCGGTAGAGATAAAAGGTTCAGAATTTGATATTGATGCCGATATGGTGATAATGGCTCTCGGAACGTCGCCTAATCCGCTTATATCATCAACAACAAAAGGCCTTGATATTAATAAGAGAGGCTGTATAGTTGCCGATGAGGATTACGGAAAGACTTCAAGAGAGGGGGTATTCGCAGGCGGAGACGCCGTAACAGGCGCCGCAACGGTTATCCTTGCAATGGGCGCAGGCAAGGCGGCAGCAGCCGGAATACATGAGTATCTGCAAAATAAGTAGTATTTACTTATTATTTATAAAAAAATTTTTAGGAGGAAACAAAAATGTCATACGTAGACGAAGTGCTTGAAAAGGTTCGCGCAAAAAACGCAAGTGAACCGGAGTTTTTACAGGCAGTTGATGAGGTTCTCAATTCATTAAGACCTGTAATCGAAGCAAACGAGGAAAAGTACAGAAAAGATGCTCTGCTTGAAAGATTGTGTGAGCCGGAGAGACAGTTTAAGTTCAGGGTGCCATGGGTTGATGACAATGGACAGGTTCAGGTAAACACAGGTTACAGAGTACAGTTTAATTCAGCAATAGGACCTTACAAAGGCGGACTGAGACTTCACCCGTCAGTTAATATTGGTATAATCAAGTTCCTTGGATTTGAACAGATATTTAAGAATTCTCTTACGGGTCTTCCTATTGGCGGCGGAAAAGGCGGTTCTGATTTTGATCCTAAGGGCAAATCAGACAGAGAAGTTATGGCATTCTGCCAGAGCTTTATGACAGAGCTTTGCAAATACATAGGCGCTGATACGGACGTTCCTGCCGGCGATATCGGAACAGGAGCGCGTGAGATCGGTTACATGTTCGGACAGTACAAGAGAATCCGCGGATTATATGAAGGAGTCCTTACAGGAAAAGGATTATCATACGGCGGTTCCCTTGCAAGAACAGAGGCTACAGGTTATGGTCTCTTATATATCACAGAAGAAATGCTTAAGTCTAACGGCATCGATATAGCAGGTAAGACTGCTGTAGTATCAGGTTCGGGAAATGTTGCTATCTATGCAATTCAGAAAGCTCATCAGCTTGGAGCAAAGGTTGTTACATGTTCTGATTCTACAGGCTGGGTATATGATCCTGAAGGAATTGACGTTGAACTTCTTAAGGAAGTTAAGGAAGTTAACCGTGCTCGTCTTACAGAGTATGCAGCTAAGAGACCAAGCGCAGAGTACCATGAAGGAAGAGGAGTATGGAGCATTAAGTGCGATATCGCTCTTCCGTGCGCTACGCAGAACGAGCTTAATATTGATGATGCAAAACAGCTTGTTGCTAACGGATGTATTGCAGTATGCGAAGGCGCTAACATGCCTACAACTCTCGACGCAACCAAATATCTTCAGGAGAACAAAGTATACTTTGTACCCGGAAAGGCTGCTAATGCCGGCGGTGTTGCAACTTCTGCACTTGAAATGTCACAGAACAGCGAGAGACTTAGCTGGACGTTCGAAGAAGTTGATTCAAAACTTAAGGGAATCATGGTCAATATCTTCCATAACCTTGATGAAGCTGCAAAGAAATATGGTCTTGACGGAGACTATGTAGCAGGCGCTAATATTGCAGGATTTGAGAAAGTCGTAGATGCAATGAACGCACAGGGTATTGTGTAAGAAAATATTATAAGGTTTTGAAGTAATACAGGGAAATATAAAACTCCTGCGGACATATATGTTTGCAGGAGTTTTTTTGCAGCGATGAGACCATTGAAAAATAGGTGAGTTAACATCTATGAAGCGATGGTCTTTTTTATGTATTTTTATAGATAACAGACACTGTGACAGTGTAATGTTAAGAAATTTTAATTTAATAATAAAAAACTTCTTGCATTACAAAGGACAGCGTGTTACAATAAATAAACAATCTGAAATTTCAGTTTTTTCAAGTAAGGCATGGCAGTGCCTTTCAAAGGTAAATAGCATGACCGTATCGGTCTTAATCAGGATGATGGTTTGCAGGAACGCGGGGATTTAGGACATAGTATTTTTTTACGTTATAAAACATCTCTATGCTGCGTTTACAAAAAATCATGCTTGCCATATGCGCATAAATGTAATATAATAAAAGAAAGGAAACACTATATGGGG
>CANQDW010000065.1 GCA_947593975.1 uncultured Lachnospiraceae bacterium | reverse complement strand
ATCTATGGCGGAAACCGCAAAAGAGGCGGGGGCGGTTATAGTTGCGGGAGATACGAAAGTAATAAACGGAAACGGCGGAATGTACATTAATACCGCAGGAGTGGGATTTGCAGACGAGAGGGTAAACTGCGCGGGCGCAAACTGCAGGATAGGAGACGCAGTTATCGTATCGGGAAATATGGGCGATCACCACGCAGCCATATTAAGTAATCGTATGCAGATTGAAAATGACATATCAAGCGACTGCGCGCCGCTTGTACAAATGGTTAAAAGTATGATTGACGAAAATATTGATATACATGCGATGCGCGATATAACAAGAGGCGGGCTTGCAACCGTGTTAAACGAGCTTGCCGGCGCGTCGGGGCATATGATAGAGATATCTGAGGAACTTATACCTGTAGCAAAAGATGTGAGATCCTTCAGCAAGATCCTGGGCCTTGACCCTCTGTATATGGGTAACGAGGGAAAACTTACGGCAATAGTAAATGCCGAACATGCGGACAGGGCTCTTGAGATCATAAAAAGCAGCAGATACGGACAGGACGCGGCTATAATAGGACGGGTAACCGAAGGCGAAGGCGTTGTGGTAAATACGCGCCTTGGAGGAAGACGGGGCGTAGGAGTGCTTATCGGCGAAGGTCTTCCAAGGATATGTTAGGAGAGATACGATGGATTATTACAGCAAATCCGTGAATAAACTTATACAGGAGCTTACAAGGCTTCCGGGCCTTGGCGCAAAAACCGCGCAGAGGCTTGCATTTCATATTATAAATATGCCGGATGAACATGTTGAATCGTTAGCCGCCGCAATGGTCACGGCGAAAAAGGAAGTAAGGTATTGTAAGGAATGTTTTACGATCACCGATCAGGAAGTATGCCCGATATGCAGCAATGCAAAACGCCTGCATAATCAGATAATGGTTGTCGAAGAACCAAAAGACCTTGTCGCCTACGAGAGGACCGGTCAGTACAAAGGCGTGTACCATGTGCTTCACGGCGTGGTAAATCCCCAGCTTGGGATTACCCCGGCCGACATAAAAATGAAAGAGCTGATAAAACGTCTCGAAGGAGATGTGGATGAAGTGATAATCGCAACGGGCTCCACCACGGAAGGGGAAGCAACCGCAATGATATTAAGTAAATTTATCAAGCCTACGGGCATAAAAGTAACAAGGATTGCAAGCGGCGTCCCTGTCGGCGGGGATCTCGAATATGTAGATGAGATAACTCTTATGAGAGCGTATGAGGGCAGGGTAGAGTTATAGCTCAATATATAAACAGCTGCGTAAGGCCTCTGTATATAAAATCCGAAAGTTTCATCACGAGGTTAAGCCTCGTCGTCTGAAGAAGCATCTGGTTAATGACTCCGGATACGTTTACTATGCCTGTGATACATATGTCGCCTACCTGCGGCAAGTCTTTTTCAACGCCCGTGCCGGGTTTCAGCGAGCCCATGCCAAGGGTTACATAGCCGACATGTTTGCTGTGTCCGAGAGAAGCGTCAATGGCTATTATAAGAGGATTGTAGTGGCATGCGTGGATCTTATTTAGGGTTTCGGAAAGATTGCGGGCATGGACGGGATGATCGAGCGTTCCGTACACGGATACGGGAAGGCCGCATTTAACAAGCATGTTGCCTACTAAAGGGCCAAGGCAGTCGCCGGTCGCCCTGTCGGAACCTATACATATTATTACTATATCCCTGGCATCCGCGTTGTTTATGTCAAGCATGAGCGATAAGCAGCTGCAGAACTCGGAATACGAATTCTTGCCGGACGGATTAAAATATTTTACGGTCTTTCTTAAAGTATTCAAATAAAACCTCCTAAATATCTGTTTTTACAAGTATTCTCAGACGTGGAAATATTTACTCCAAAGCCCGAAAAAAAATATCGCATAATCAGACCGGGTATGTCTGACATGCGACAGCAATGTACAGGTATTTAAAATATATTTGTACTAAATTGCAGAATAATGAAACAATGCGGCGACCGAAAAATAATGACAAAGCCCGCAGACTGATGTTATGGTGTTTTTAAAGGCATCAGGAGGGGGATGTATATGAATGAAACGCCTAAAAATGTCAGACAGGTAGGGAATATCGATAGTTCACATAAGATATACGTGGAGGATTATGTTATCACGTTCACAAAGGAAACCGGTGAATCCCTGATGGATGATAACAGCATGGAATGCGCGGCAGCAGTGCTTCTGGGACATAAAAAAAGTTCGGGAAAAGAAGTAGAGACTTACATAAACGGAATGGCGCTTATCGACGGATTCCATGAGTTAAAAGAAGCTGCATTTTCAAATGATATGTGGTCGGGAATATACGATAAAATAAAAGAATTTTATGATGATGAAGAGATAGTCGGCTGGTTATATATCGGCTGCAGCCACGACGTGCAGCATTCGGTCAGGCTGTTAAATATCCACAGCAGTAATTTTTCCGGTAAAAATCTTGTGTTTATGGTATATGACTGCGAAGAGAAGGAAGAGTTGTTTTTTGACTTTATAAATAATTCGTTTATAAAGCGCAGGGGATTTTATATATACTACCAGAAAAACGATACAATGCACAACTATATGATCGCAGCCGGAGGGAAAAAAGAAGAAAGAGAGGAAACGGAAGACCGCGTTGTTAAGGATATAAGGAATATATTAAGCAAACGGCAGGAAAAGGGTGAAAAAAGGAGGATCATGCAAACTGCGTATGCGGCGGGAATGCTTGTGGCAGCAGTCGTGCTTTTGGCAGGAACAAGCGTGATATACAGAAATAATATAATATCTGATAAGAAGGATAAAGAATCGGTGGCGGTATCTAATACGCTGGAAAATGAAAGCACCCCCAAAGATACAGCCGCGCCGGCAAATACGGATATTTCGGCAAACGAGGATATACAGGCGCCGCAGCAGGAAACGCCCGCGCCTGAGACTGCTGTAGCGCCGGAAGAAACGCCTATTGCCGGAATTGCCGAAGCGCCGGAAGAAACATTTATGCCCGCGGTCACAGAAACGCCGGAAAGCGATCAGACGCCTGAGAACACACAGACGTCTGATGAAGGAGAAGATACGCCTTCTGCGGATGAAACGCCGGTAATGTCTAACGCAGCGTCGCAGTATAGTTTTTATATTGTAAAAAGCGGGGATAATCTTGGCAGCATCTCGGAAAAGATATTCAAATCAGTAAAATATGTCAGGAAAATAAAAGAGCTTAATAATCTTGAAAATGAGGACGTGATATATGAGGGACAGAAACTGTGGATTCCTGAGAAATAAATTGATTTTTGCGTAAATTATGGTACAATGTACAAAAAGAAAATCAAGATTGATACCATGGAGGAAATACTTTGGAAACACTTAATGATAGAAGCAATGAGTACCTTCTTAAAAGGCAAAAGCGTAAGAAGCGCGTGCTTCTTATAATCGGTTCGGTAATAGCTGCAGCTGTCATTTGCCTTATCGCGTTTCTGATATGGAATCTGGTAAGGACGAAGACATATAAAGGATATAAGGAAATAACATCATTTGAGAGGACGGACAGCAACAGCGTACAATACGAATACTATGGCGGCAACCTGTTAAAATACAGCAGGGACGGAGCTTCCGCGGTAAACAGCAAAGGCGAGACTTTGTGGAACGGAAGTTATGAGATAAGCACTCCGATCACAGACATATGCGGACAGTATGTGGCGATAGCGGAACAGGGCGGCAAAGAAGTATACATATATAATGGTTCGGATGAAGGAACAGTTATAGAGATGCCGCTTCCGGTTACAATGTTAAGAGTTGCGTCACAGGGAGTAGTTGCAGTAGTGCTTGAAGATGAGGGATCTGACGTGATCGCCCTGTACGATCCGTATTCTGATTCGGATAAGCTTATTGTGGAAGCGCCGAGCAATATATCGGATGACGGATATCCGGTAGACATTGCGCTTTCGCCGGACGCAAATAGTCTGGCTGCCGTGTATCTTGCCGTATCAGGCGGGGATCCGGTAAGCAATGTGTGTTTTTACAATTTCTCCGAAGTAGGACAGGATAAAAATATGATAGTCGGGGGAAAGAAATATGAAGATTCCCTTGCGGTAAGCGTTGAATTCATAGGCGACGATGATGTGTGCGTTTTTCTTGATAACGGATTTACACTGTTCTCCAATATGAAGAAGCCGGCGGAAACCATCGACCAGAAATTTGATAAGGAAATCACAGGTTCGGTATTCGATGACAGCCATGTAGGATTCATGTTCTCAGGCGACGGAGAGGAGATGTCGCATCATCTTTTGCTGTATGATAAATCGGGAGAAGTTGTACTTGATAAACAGGTTGATTACAGTTATAATAAAATGGAAATGGAAAACGGAGAGATAATCTTTACCTCAGACACGGGATGCGTTATACTGCGCGCAAACGGAAGCGAAAAACTGAATTGTACTTTTGATTCCAAAGCGCAGTATTTTATAAAAGGCAAAGGCAAAGATTCATATTATATGATAAATGATTCTAAAATATCATACGTTAAATTAAGCGGGGAGTAATGCACAGATGATAGAAATAAAAGGGATAAGCATTAATATTCTTGAGGTGATCGCAGTCATTGTACTGGCAGCGTTTATAGTGGACGGTTTCAGAGCGGGCTTTGTCAAGACTGCGTATTCTATTATTAAAATGATAATAGGCTCCATACTGGCAGGAGTAGTGTGTATGGCTGTCATGGGTTCGCTCCCGAGGGAATTCAGATATGTCATCCCGGCGGCGTTTGTTATCATATACGGTATAGTGATAGGGATACTGAGTTCCATTACAAGGCTTCTCAACCTGATAGATAAGATACCTATAGCGCGGGAACTTAACAGTATCATCGGTATTGCTGCCGGTATAATAAGAGGCCTGATCGTAGTATGGCTGGCATTTTTCATCGCAGGATATTTTATAGGTATGCCGTGGAGCAATGAAATATACGGCTTGTTCGAAAAGAGCAGATTCCTTACCAAGATAAATGAATACAATCCTCTCATGATCCTTGTAGAAAAGTGGCAGACGATATTTCATATGGTAAGATAATAGTATATTGATTAATAGAAACATATTAGAAATAAAAAAAAGACAGCTTGAATCCAAAAGGTTCCGAGGTGTCTTTTTATTTTAGGTAGCTGTCTGCGACAATGCAGATTACGTCTTTTTGATATTTCGCAAGACGGCGGTATTTTGTGATTAGATTCTTCTCATCTTCATTTAACATAGTATCTGTTACAGCTTCAATTTTATGTGAAACATCTGTGATCCCGATTATATAATCCACAGAAGTGTTAAAGTAATCAGCCATTGCCGACAGGGTTTCTATATCCGGGGAAGTTATATCGTGTTCATACTTATATATCGACTGCTGGCTTACGTGAAGAATGTCTGCCAGTTTCTGTTGGCTCAGACCATGCCTGTTCCTGAGTTTTTTTAAGTTTTCCAATGGTTTTTCCTCCTTTTTAAAATGATTGTATCAGTAAATATATAAGAAAAATAAAACTTAATAAGTGTTGCATGTTAAACTTAATAAGTGTATAATTGTATATTATTTGAAATAGGAGGAGTAAATTATGAGTTATATAAAAAAATTTTTTACAGTATTAATAGCTATGGTATTGTTGTTAGGTAGTATACAGGTCAAAACAATAACTTCTTTTGCTGCCAGTGTAAGTCTTGCATGGCCGTGTGAAGGAGCATATACCATAACATGCATGTATTATTATAAAAATGGAACAAAACATTCAACAAGGTACGGATATGATAAAGCTCTTGATATTACTGGAGGTGGAAATATTTTAGCTGCCGAAAGCGGAACTGTAGAAACAGCAACGAATTTAGGAAATACCAGTTTTGGAAAATATGTAGTAATAAAGCATTCAAATGGATGTAAAAGTCTATATGGACATTTGAGTTCCTATAATGTAAAGGTAGGACAGAGTGTAAGTAAAGGACAGAAAATAGGGGTAATGGGTACTACAGGAAATTCTACAGGAACACATTTGCACTTTGAATATTCAGGTGGAGATCCTTGGAAAAATTTTTTCAATTCAAAGTATGCATCTAAATTAGTGTTTGAGCAAAATGTACGTTCTAATAATGCTAATTATAATAGTGACAAAACGATTGTTAATGTTATTGATAAAAATTATAAGAAAAAGGGAACGTATTATTATTATTCAGGTTCACACACTCATTCATACACCAAAACTGAATATGAAGCAGCACACCCGCATAAGGAATATAAAAAATGTTCTTGCGGAGCTACAAAATACACTGGGAATACCAAAGTTGTCGCTTCATGCAGTCAATGCGCGGAAAAAGATAAAAGATATTCAACACCTATGAAAGCGTACACTCTTAATACAGGTAAAACAACAGTGTATAACGCTATGAGCGGAAGCGCTAAGTCAAATAAGATCTATGATACAGACCTTTGTACTATAAATACTATATATAAAAACGGATGGTGTAAGGTTACATTCCCGCTTGATAAGGGTGGTACAGATTCGGGTTATGTGAAGACATCAGTATTCTTTAGTTCATCATATGATGTGTTCGATATGAAAACCAGTAAGCAGATAACAACATATACCAGAAACGATCTAAAAACAAAAACCGGATATGCAGGTTCGGGTGATAAGATCCTTATAATCGGGCATACAAGCAAAGCGGTACAAGTCGAATATCCTCTTACAGGCGGAGGATACAAGGCTGCATGGGCGCCTATATCTATATTAAAGGATACGATAAAATATAACGCGAACGGTGGGAGCGGTTCAATGTCAAACGGTTCAGCACAATATAATGGCAATATTACCCTTGCGGCAAATAAATACACGAAAAAAGGATATACTTTTGGCGGCTGGAACGTATACAGAAGCTCAGACAAGACATGGTATGCGGGGAGCAAGGGATGGAATACGGATTCGGTAATAAAAAGCAAAAAGTATAGCAAATCAGTATACAAGAATTCATTCAGCGGCAAGTTCAATAAGTCTTGGCTTGAGGGCGGTAAGACAAATGATACATATACGTTCTATGCCGTATGGAACCCGAACAAACTTGATATTACATTTAATGCAAATGGCGGAAGTTTAGTCTCGGATACATATAAATTAAACAATAACATAATTTATCAGAAGTCAGATAATAAGAAAAAGGTACAGACGTGGACGTATAACAGTACTAAAACAAACGGATTGTGTAATGCGTCAACTTTTGGACTTGCGAGGACAGGATATAAGTTCTCAGGCTGGGGAACGAAAGCAAGCGGAGGCACGATATTTGATCAGAATGACAGCAAGCTTGTCCCTACAAAGATAAATTCTGCGATCGAGAAAGGTGATTGCGCCATGACGCTTTATGCGATATGGACACCGGTTACATATTCAGTCAATTATGACGCAAACGGAGGAAGCAAGGCGCCTGCCGCGCAGACAAAGACATACGGTAAGAGCCTTACGTTAAGCAGCGACAAACCGCTGAGGGAAGGATATGAATTCCTGGGATGGAGCACGGATAAGGCTTCGCAGTCAGCAGTATATCAGCCGGGAGCAGCATATACGGAGGAAAAAGGGATAACGCTATATGCAGTATGGAAAGAAGTCTATGTCCCGCCGGTACATGTGCACGAATGGGATACACAGTATACAGTTGATAATGAAGCCACATGCACGGAAGAAGGCGTGAAATCCATACACTGTAAGACATGCGGAGAGAGAAAGGAAGAGGAGAAGATACCAGCAACCGGACACAGATATACGGAGGTTATCGCAAAAGAGGCAACGTGCACTGAAAGCGGGATAAAGGTAAAACGGTGCGAAGTATGCGGCAGCGAGACGGACAAAACGGAGATACCTGTAAAAGAGCATAGTTTTGTCCCAACGGTAACTAAAGAAGCAACCTGCAGTGCCGAAGGGATAAAGGAAGATATCTGTTCTGAGTGCGATACCCATGCCAATAGGGAAGTGCTGCCGAAGCTTGAACATGTATTTGACGAGTGGAAAACGGTAAAGGAAGCGACAGCGAAGGAAAACGGAACGGAGAGCAGGAGGTGCATTAATTGCGAATATGAGGAAACAAGGGACGTGGAATACATCCCGTCGTATGATGAAAATTCACCACGGATTTCAATGGAAGCAATACATGCTAAAGCAGGAGAAGAGGTAACGGTATCCATAAAACTTGAGAATAATCCTGGTATTACTTCAATGAGGTTTGTACTGGATTATGATACTGAAGCGCTTACGATGACGGATTTCGCATTTGGAGAGGCATTATCCGCGATGAACAGGGCATCTTCTGAGAAATATGATTCGCCATATTCATTTTCAATGTACTCTGCTGAAAAAGACCTTAATGATAACGGGATAATTGCAACGATTAAGTTTAAGGTGAATGAAGATACAGAAGACGGCGAATATATGATTGGCATGAAGTATGATCCTGATGATGTATTCAATATGGCAGGAGACAGCATTGAAGTGGACATAGAGGAAGGGTTCATATGTGTCGATGCAGCTGCAGCCGGTGATGTTAATTTCGACGGAAGTATTAATATGCGAGATGTCGTACTTCTGCAGCAGGTAATAAATGGATGGGATGTAAAATACAATAAGCAAGCGGCAGATTTTAATAATGATCAGAAATTGAACATGCGTGATATCGTTGCACTTCAGCAATATATTAATAATAGATAAAGAGGGGGAGTTATTTTGAAAAGAATACTGGCAGTAGTTATTGCTGCAGCAATGGTAATATGTAATTTATTTGTTTTAGATGTGAATGTGTATGCCGCAGAAACACCACAAATTATAGTTGGCAATATGAAAGAATGTGCAGGAGGCAGTGTACAGATACCTGTACAAATAAAAAATAATCCGGGAATAACCGCCTTCAGAATGGTGCTTGAATACGATATGGTTATTTTTGGGCTTACCAATGTGGAATTTAAAGAAGCTGCAAAGGATTTTAATACAGGAACTTCACAAAACTATGGATCACCGTATTCAATATCAGGATTTAATTCACAGGTAGATGTTGATGATAATGGAATAATAGCATTATTTACGTTTGAGATAAATCCTAATGCTGAGCCGGGCAGATATCCTATTAATCTTTCATATGATACTGATGATGTCTTTAATATGGAAGGTGAAAGTATATATTTTGAAGTTGAAGAAGGATATGTAGATGTTATAGAAAAACAGCAACCGACGGAAGCGCCGACGGAAGCGCCGACGGAAGCGCCGACGGAAGCGCCGACGGAAGAGCCAACGGAAGCACCGACAGCAGAGCCAACGAAAGAGCCGGCGGCAGAACCAACAGAAGCGCCAACAGATATGCCATCAGTTACAGAGCATCCTAAAAACACTGCACAGCCAACAGTAAATCAACCCGGAGTAACTGTATCTGATGTATATGTCCAAGTTGGAGAACCGGCACAATCATTAAATGTAAATAGTAAAATATTGATTGGCAATATTTATTATATAATTACGGATATTACACAAAAGACAGTAGAAGTAGTAGGAGTAAAAGGAAGTGTTAAGAAGGTTGTAATACCGGCGTCTATAAATATAGAAGGTAAAGCGTATAAAGTCACATCAATTACTGCAAATGCTCTTAAAGGAAATAAAAAAATTAAGACAGTTATAATTGGAAAGAATATAGTATCTGTGGGTAAAAAGGCATTTTTAAAATGTTCATCATTAAAAAGAGTTGTAATTAAATCTTTAAAATTAAAAAATGTTGGTAAAAACGCATTTAAAAAAATTAGCCGAAAAGCAGTGCTTAAAGTACCAAAAAAGAAAATCAAGAAATATAAGAGTATTTTGAAGATGCGGAAGGTTAAATAGTATAAGATAAAAATTTATAGTTTCAAATGTGTTAATGGTAACAGGAGGAAATTATATGATTTGTGCAAAATGTGGGGCTGAAATACAAAATAATCAAAAATTTTGTCATAATTGCGGTGCTGAAAATACTCATTATATGAGCATTAGCAATGTAGAAACAAATATCAGTGAAAATGATACATTTAACAGAGATGTTATGATAAATTACTTGAGTAATATAAGAACATTGGAGTTTGCCAAAAATAAATTAGATACTGAAATAAATCATTTAGAATATACGATAAATTCATTGGGAATAAAGAAAAAGATTGAGAAAAAATGGGTGCGAGCATCTTTTTTACTGCCTTTGATTTTGTTTATATGGCTTTTGATAATAACTTTAACGGTTCATCAACAGAGAATAAACAGAATAAATATGTCTCCTGAAATGAAGAGCTTCGTTGAGCGGCAGGAATTATATTCTTATCGTGATAGTGATTCAATATTTGATGAAATATATAATTTGATTAATTCAGCAACTATTGCAGCAACCAAATCGATGTTCACCGAACAACTGCTTGCAATAGCTGCAGTTCTTTGTGCTATTATTTCCGTATATTCTGCTATATCAATACAGATAAGATATAAAAGAAATGTCAATAACGATAAAAAACGGATAGAGGCAGAAATTCAAAAAAAGCAGATATGTACTAATAATTTGACAAGCAAAAAAACTGAACTGGAAAAAGTAGAACAGTTACTGAATAAAGCATACAATATTAATTTAATTCCGTTTAAATACCGAAATATATATGCGATTTACTTTTTATATGATTATATATCTACATCTATGGTTACATTAAAGGAGGCTCTATATCATTGTGATTTGGATGGACTAAGCAATAAATTAGATACAGTAATTAAGCAGCAACAGGATACTATAATAGAAATTGCTAAAACCAATGCATATAATCAAAAAATGGTAAAGCAGAATGAATTAATGCTGAGACATGCGATAGAAACGGAAAGAAACACTGCTTTAGCTGCGCAATATTCTGCAATAGCGGCAATAAATACTGATATAATTACGCAAATGCAAAGATATTATTATAAAAATGAATAAAAGAAAAAATCGTGTATGCTTTTATCCCTTATAAACATTGTAAACCCACCATATTTGTGATACAATAAGCACTAAATGATTGAGGAGGTGCTTTCTGTGAGTAACTTAAGTACGGGTGTTTACAATAAAGGATACAATGCAGGCTATGATTCAGGATACGGCTCAGGAATTTCAGCAGGTGAGCTGAAAAAGGCAAAAGAAGTGGCATATAAACTTTATGACAGGGGCATGTCGGAAGAAGATATTGCATTAACAGCCGAAATCAGCATGGAAACATTGCATGAGTGGATTGCAGAACGTGAGAAGAATCTTGTAAAGTAATTAGTAAATAGCAGGTAAATATAATAAATGCAGATGTCAGGGTGTGTATACATTTTGAAGTCTGCATTTTTGAAGTTCGAATCCATAGTCATTATATAAAAAACAGTCTAAATGAAAAATGTATTGCATTATTATAAATTACGTGTTACAATAATTATAAAAGAACCTGCGGTAAACGCAGTTCTAAAATTAATGTAACTGACTGTATCAGCCGAAATCTTGTGTCTTTCAGAAATATT